>JAFDKF010000105.1 GCA_019307135.1 Deltaproteobacteria bacterium | reverse complement strand
CGTAACGAAAATCTTAATTAATTCTTCTGTTTCCTCTAAAATATCATTTAGTAGTTCAGGTTTTTTAATTAATGGTACACGCTGAATGAGTTTTAACCATCTCTGGGTCTCCCTTTTTCCCATTCAACGTTCGATGTTGGACGTTCGATGTTCGATGTTCATTTTTTTCAGTAAAGCTTCCACAGTCCATCCGGTGCAAAAATAACTTAGCGCTTATGCCCTTCATTCCCCACCTCTACTTCCTCATCTGTGCCTCTTTTGTACCAGCGCCCCAGCCTTTTCAAAGGGATAGATCACTTAGGTTTAACCAAAATCTAACAGCATTGTCATTCTGTCTTAACAGAGCGGAACGAAAGTACCTCGGAGCAAAACGTTGAAATTTAAAATCTTCCTTGGGAGGGGGTGAGACCTGGAGGCTCAGGAGGAAAGTCGAAAGCCGTATTTCTTAGAAAAATTAACGAAAAGGAGTGTAGAGAAACATGAAAAAGACTGCATTTTTTCTACTTCAGACCTCGAAAATTTTAGCTGATTTTGGGGTAATATTTTTGAACCCTGAACCTCATAACCCAGACCGACCTGATGTCCAATTTTTGAGCAAGGCCCTAAAAACTATGGGGATTGCAGTCACTAAATAAATAGTTTTTACGAGGTCTGTACTTATCTTAGCGACCTTTCTAATGACATTTGGCGTTGGTCAGCCTTGGGCTGGAGAGGTTGATGTTTTGATCAATAAACTGGTTGAAAAAGGGATGCTTTCCGTCTCAGAAGCACAAGAGCTCTTGACTGAGATGCAAAAAGAAAACGATAGACAAAAGGCTGAAATCAAACAAGTGGCCGTGGAGGCCGCCAAAGAAGAGGCCAAAACCACCAAGGTCAAGCTTCCAAAATGGGTTGAGAGAATTAAGCTCAGCGGAGATCTAAGGCTCCGCCATGATACTCAGTGGAGAACCGAAAAGAAGCCGGGTAAAGACGAAGAAAAATATCACCGTAACCGTGAGCGGTTCCGCCTCCGTTTAGGCATGAGAGCAAAAACAACAGAGACTACAGAAGTTGGGGTCAGGTTGGCTTCTGGATCCGGTTACCAGAATACGACAAACCAAAGCTTTGACGAACACGGGAGAGGCAAGGAAATTTTTATCGACAAGGCCTACGCGTCCTGGCAACCTGCGGATTTCCTTGAGATCACAGGTGGAAAGCATAAGAATCCACTTTTTACGGCACCCCTGGTCTGGGACCCTGACGTCAATCCGGAGGGAGTTTCGGAAAGTCTCAAATTTGATATCACTGACAATGTCGGGATCTTTGCAAACCTGGGCCAGTGGTTCATCGAGGAACTGAACGTGAAGGATACGAATAGTGATCCTACACTGCTCGCTTATCAGTTAGGTTCGGTCATCAAGGTGGCTGACAACATAAAATTTGAGTTTGCCGCAACCTATTATGATTTCTTGAACATGGATACCGTAGAGTATGGCGACCTGACTGATACCGCGTCGTTCATCGGGTACAATCATAAACACAGCCAGCAGATGATCTTTGATAGCGACGAGAAGCTGCTCAACGAATTTGGATGCTGGGAATTAGGGGCAAAACTGAAGATAAAAGATGTCCTGCCAGTGCCAATTTCCCTCTTCGGAAGCTATGTTAAGAACCAAGAGGCCGATATAGATGAACTCATGGAAAAAGGGGTTGATCCCGGAGATAGCGATCCTGCAAAACTGGAGAAATATTCGGGGGATGATCGCGATTCGGGCTGGCTTGTTGGTCTGTCTGTGGGGAACAAGAAGAAAAAAGGAAATTGGTACGCAAAATACCATTACCAGGAATTGGAGGATTATGCCTTTCCGGCTGTATTCGTTGACTCCGACTTCCACGGTGGAGGGAGCAATAACAAGGGGCACTATGTCCAGGGCCGGTATTTTATTAGGGACAATATTCAAGCCAGGGCCACCGGTTTTTTCACCAAGCGCGAGGACGAGAGCAAAGACGGAAAAAAGGATGAAGACCGCATCCAATTGGACATCGTCATTGCCTTCTAATAGGTAACATGGTGCCTCGGAATTTGAATAATTCCGAGGCATTCTTTTTGTCATATCCCCGCTAATTCCTGAACCCCTTATGCCTACATTTATGTATTAAATATTTTTATTTTCTACAGTATTGTGCTACAGCCCCGCTGCCACCCACGCTCTTTTTTCCCTATCTTCTTGAATTTACCCCTTTTTTGCATATTTGGATTTTGTGGCATGCCTCTTGCCGTTATTTTCTCCCGAGCCGCAACTCAGCGGTTTCGCGGTGCCATGGTTTTTCAGGGTTAGATCTCCAACCTTTTAATTTCTAAAAGAAAAGGGTATGGTAAAGAGCAGTAGACCGTAAGTGGTCACAGGGGCCTTTAGTCTCTCGCAGAGCACGCAGAGACACAGAGATTTGATCTGAATTCCTGAGAGGGGAATTCAGATCAAGCCCCCATCCTGCTGCCGCAGGAGATATGGTGATGATGCAGCCCTTTCTCCTGCTGTTGGATGGCGTTATACCGTTGATAGTCTTTGCCGCGATAGCGGCTGAGACTTTTGTCTGATTTTTCCTCTCAAAAAATCAGACAAACAATATATCTCTCCGCGGCCTCTGTGATCTCGAGCGACCACAGGGAGCGGGCGAGAGACGTCCGTGATCGCTTGCAATAGAGCTATTCCGAGCAATGTCAATAACTGGAGGATAAGAAATGAAAAAAATTGAAGCTATCATCAAGCCTTTTAAACTCGACGACGTCAAGGAAGGTCTCGCGAAGATTGGAGTTCAGGGGATGACCGTGTCCGAGGTGAAAGGATTTGGCCGCCAGAGGGGTCACACGGAGGTCTATCGCGGGGCCGAATACCAGGTCGATTTTGTGCCCAAACTCAAATTGGAGGTTGTCGTGGCAGCGGAACTTGCCCCCAAAGTTGTGAAACTGATCGAGGAAAAAGCCAAAACCGGAGCCATCGGCGACGGCAAGATCTTTGTCACAACCCTGGATGAAGTCATTCGCATCAGGACAGGAGAAAGGGGGAAGGAAGCTATTTAGTGCCTGAACGAAAACCCTCAATTCCGAGCCGTCATTGCGAGGAGTGAGGAACGAACGACGACGCAATCCCTTTATTTTCAGGAGATTGCTTCCCTGCCCGCCATTGCCGTCCGTGCCCGCACTGTAGGTCCGCTGCGAGCCAGGCGTGTGGCAGGCGGGGGTCGTACCTCCCCGCCTGCCAACGCCTAGCTTGCCGGGTAGTTGTAACGACGGCACAAATGGCACTGGCGGGCAGGCCTCGCAATGACAGAAAAAGCATAATCCAGGTGGTTTTCGGTCAAGTACTATTTAGACGTCTTGGAATAGCGGAGCTAAATTCTGATGAATGAAATGGAATCCCCTATCAGCCTGCTGCAGAAAAGGAAACAACAGTTGATCGCCCGCTTTCTCAAGGGGGATGAACCTTTTTTTCTTGAACGTCATGCGGAGATTTTGGATGATTATTTTTGCGAAAGCTTTGTCAGGAGTTCAGTCGGACCTCAGATGCGGGTGGATAAGAATCCCTATGCGATTATTGCAGTGGGTGGTTATGGCAGAAAAGAGCAGTGTCTCCACTCCGATGTGGATGTTCTCTTCCTTTTCAAGAAAAAGATCCCCGGCGAGGCCAAGGGCCTTGTCAAAGAAATCTTCTATCCCCTGTGGGACATTGGCCTTAACGTGGGCTATGCGACCCGCTCCCTCAAGGAATGTTCCACGCTGGCCTCCCGGGACTTCGAGGTTTTGACTTCTCTGATCGATGCCAGGTTCGTTTGTGGCATTTCCTTCCTGTACTCAGATCTCATGGAACAATTGAATGGTAAGGTCCTTCGCAGGCACGGACGGGCGTATGTAGACTGGCTTTCAGAAAGAAATCGTGACCGCCACGCCCGGTTCGGGGATTCCACTTATCGTTTAGAACCCAACCTCAAAGAGGGCCAGGGCGGCCTCAGAGATTATCATGCCATGCTCTGGATCGCACGGGCCACATACCATATTAGCGAACCGAGGAATCTGAAGTTTCTCGGGTACCTTTCCCATGATGAGTTTGAGTCCCTGTGCGAGGCTCTGTCGTTTATCACTACAGTGAGAAACCGGCTGCACCATCTGAGCGGACGTCAATGCGACCAACTATATTTTGAATACCAGGTCAAGCTCGCACAAGCCCTGGGATTCAAGCAAGAGAACGGACAACATCCTGTTGAGGGGTTCCTGGGGACATTGCACAGCCAGATGGCGTTCCTTAAGCGACAGCACTTGATGTTCCTCAACAGAGCGGTGGGTGAAAAAGGAAAAGCCGGAAGGAAGAAGGCACCACGTCGGGTCGTGACCGCAGGTATCGAGGTCGTCCACGACGCCCTGCACTTTGAGTCTCCGGAAGCCATCCTTGAGAAGCCAGCCCTTTTAATAAGGATATTCGAGCAAAGCGCGATACTTAGGCTCCCTTTAAGCGTGGAAGCAAGTCGACTGGTCAAAGAGTTCTTGTACTTGGTCGATGAAAACTTTCGAGAGTCCCGCAAGGTCATCAAAGCATTTGAGAGAATCCTGGCCGCGCCTCCGGGCGCCTTCAACGTATTAAATGAGATGTTGAACACCGGCATGATGGTCGCTCTCATCCCCGAGATGAAAGGGATTGTCAACCGGATTCAATATGATGAGTACCATGTCTATCCGGTAGACAAGCACTCCTTACGAACGGTGCAAGCCCTTAAGGCATTGCGCGACGCTGGACCGGAGAGCCCGGACGCTTCTTACGCCGAGATCCTCAAAGACCTGCGCCAGCCTATGGTTTTGCTGTGGGCAGGCCTTTTCCACGACATTGGTAAAGGCGGGCATGGACATGGTGACCATGCAAGTCGAGGAGCGCAAATCGTAAGGCATGTGTTTAAGAGGATGGGCTTTCTTGACCAGGACATTGAAACCATTTCTCGTCTGGTCGTTGACCACCTTTTTCTCATACATACCGCCACCCGCAGAGACATCAACGACGAGAAGATAGTGGTGCAATGCGCCAGAAACCTCCGTGATACAGAGCACCTGAAAATGCTCTATTTGCTTACCGTTGCCGATTCAAGGGCTACGGGGCCAAAGGCATGGAACGATTGGAAGGCTGCCCTGCTTAAGGAACTCTTCTCCAAGGTCAGTCATATCCTGAACAAGGGGGAACTGGCCACACCGGCTGCTGCAGAGGTGGCAGAGAAAAAGAAGAAAGAAGTTTTCCGCGGTGCAGTATCCATCCCCGGAAAAGCGTTGGAAACGCTCTTCGACCAGATGTCGCCCCGCTATTTGTTGTACACACCGCCTGAAGAGATTCTCCGGCACGTGGCACTATATCAGAGGCTTGGTCAAGAACCCTTTGTGCTGGAGGCCCAGACCAATCCAGGAACGAACTACAGGACCGCAACCATCTGTGCCAAAGACTTTCCCGGACTCTTTTCAAAAATTTCAGGCGTATTCACCCTGAACAATTTGGATATCCTGAGCGCCCGGATCCATACGTGGCGAAATCATATTGCCCTTGACATCTTCCAGGTCAAAGCCCCGCTCGACAGGCTCTTTGAGGACGAAATATGGGTGCGCGTCAACAAGGATTTAAGGTCTGCTCTCAAAGAGGAGTCGGACCTTTCTGCCGCTCTTGACCAAAAGGTGCGGGCATATCAATCCGCACAAAGAAGGATACCAAGGAGGCCGGACAAGATCATCATCGACAATGAAAGCTCCGATTTTTTCACGATCATAGAAATCTATACCCACGATTTTCCGGGGCTTCTCTACAAAATTACGGACACCCTTTTCCGGTGCAAGCTTGATATCCGGGTTGCCAAGATCGGCACCAAAGCCGATCAGGTAGTCGATGTTTTCTATGTCCGGGATTTTGACGGTCAAAAGGCGAACAGCCAAGACCAGGTCGCAGCCATCAAGGAGGCCATAAGGGAGACATTGACGAGCGGCCCCACTTCCCACCACACCATTCCCATCTGCTGAAACAGAAACCTGGAAAAGCAGTGCATGCCAGGAGTTGGTCACAAACGACTTCTATGGTGCCATGCACTGCTATGGCGACATACTTGTAGATTTCCCATATTATAACAACATATTTGTAGCATATTACGCAGTCCGTACGGGAAAAACAAACATTTGCAAAATGAATGTTAATCTACAATATCAATAAGTTATGACAGACTTTTTCCGCATGTATCCGTTCTGGCACACATATTGATATTTAGAGTCGAAAACAAACGAAAGGAGGTTGGAAATGAAGAAACTTGAAACGATCATCAAGCCGTTCAAGCTGGAGGAGCTCAAAGAGGGCCTCTCCTCACTTGGCATCCAGGGCATGACAGTCAGTGAGGTCAAGGGCTTTGGCCGGCAAAAAGGGCATTCAGAAATCTACCGGGGTGCGGAATACACGGTTGATTTCGTCCCCAAGGTAAAAGTCGAAATTGTGGTGGAAGCTGGCATGGTTGAAAAGGTCATCGACGTCATCCTGACCCATGCCAAGACCGGCCAGATCGGCGACGGCAAGATCTTTGTGCTCCCGGTTGAAGAAGCGGTTCGCATTCGCACGGGTGAGAAAGGCAAAGATGCAATCTAGATACTGGATACTGGATACTGGATACCGGATACTGGACAGTGGTTGTTCGTTGCACTTTCTTTTAAATCCGAAATCCGCATTCCGAAATCCGAAATCGAAGGTCACTGACTACTAAGTAAAATACTGGAGGGATAGATGATGAAGATTCTGTTTATGATTGTAGCAATGTTAGGCATTCCGGTCATGGTCTGGGCAGGGGAAGATGTCCCGACTGTTGCCAGTAATGCAGAAGCCATCAAGGAGGTCCAGACCCATGCGGATTATGTGTGGACCTTGGTTGCAGCAGCCCTGGTTTTCTTTATGCAGCCCGGGTTTGCCATGGTGGAGGCCGGGTTTACCCGTGCCAAGAATGCGGTCAATATTCTGATGAAGAACCTGCTCGATTTTTCCATGGGGTCAATTTTTTATTGGGCCATTGGCTTTGGGCTGATGTTCGGGGCAACCCAGACCGGCTGGTTTGGTACTTCCTGCTTTTTCTTAAGTGATTTTTCTCCTGGTAAAGATCCCTGGGTGCTTGCCTTCTGGATGTTCCAGGTAGTTTTTGCTGCCACCGCGGCCACCATTGTCTCCGGTGCCATGGCCGAACGGACGAAGTTTAGTGGGTATTTAATATATAGCGCAGCCATTTGCGGCTTTATTTATCCTATCTTTGGAAGTTGGGCCTGGGGCAGTCTTTACAGTGGTAATGGCTGGCTGGAAAAGCTCGGGTTTATCGACTTTGCCGGTTCCACGGTGGTCCATTCGATTGGAGGGTGGACGGGCCTGGCCGGGGCTATTGTACTGGGCCCAAGGATTGGCAAATACTCAAAGGAGGGGAAGGTGCAGCCGATCCCCGGCCACAATATTCCTTTGGCGGCCTTAGGGGTCTTTATCCTGTGGTTCGGATGGTTCGGGTTTAACCCCGGGTCCACCACAGCAGCCAGCAAAGACATTGCCATGATTTTTGCCAATACCAACCTGGCAGCGGCCGCAGGAGCTGTCCTTGCCATGATCACTGCCTGGATCAAGTTCAAAAAGCCTGATGTGGGCATGAGCTTAAATGGCGCCCTGGCCGGGCTGGTAGCAATTACCAGCCCCTGTGCCACGGTCACGCCACTTAGTTCCGTGATTATCGGGGCTGTGGCTGGCGTCATCGTGGTACTGGCAGTGCTCTTTTTCGACCGGATCAAGGTGGACGACCCCGTGGGGGCTATCTCCGTACACGGTGTAAACGGGGCATGGGGAACCCTTGCAGCAGGCATATTTAACATCGGAGGCACCTCCGCAAAAATCATCGGTGTCCAGGTTCTGGGAATCTGTGCAGCCTTTATCTGGGCATTTGGCGTTTCTTTTATCGTGTTTAAACTGATTGATAAAACAATAGGACTCAGGGTTTCTCCCGAGGAAGAGACGGAAGGTCTGGACTTTGGTGAACACGGGGCCAACGCGTATCCCGACTTTCAGATTGTAAGCCATTGAGTCACGGGGTTTGCCCACGACCCGTGGAGCTACACTCCTCTTTCCGAGGCGTAGTCTGCCGGAAGCGGGCAGGGGCCGTTTATTCCCCCTCCCCTGGCGGGAGGGGGCTACGGGGAGGGGGATCATGCCTGACCAACCCGAAACCCATAAAGAGCCAAAAAACTAAAGGAGGAAAGTTGATGAGAAAAAATCTGAAACACATGAAGTATTTTCTGGCGATTAGTCTAGCTTTGTTTTTGACTGCTGTTACCGTTTTCCCGGCCTTAGCCGAAGAGGAGAAGCCATCGGCTGATCTGTCGGTTGCGGTTCTAAGTGATTACATCTGGCGAGGTCAGGAATTGAGCCGTGACAGTGCGGTGATCCAGCCCTCCATGACCATCAGCTACCAGGACTTTTCAGCCAATCTCTGGAGTAACCTGGACACCGATCCCTACACATCCACTCACGGGGAAAATAATTCGTCCGCCTGCAACGAGACCGATTTTACACTCTCCTATGCAAGGGAGTTTGGCCCCGTTAGCGTTGAAGGCGGGTACATCTATTATGGCCTGGAGGGTGTTGATGACTCTCAGGAGGTCTTTCTGAGCCTGGGTCTTGATACCCTGCTTTCGCCTGCGCTCACAGTGTACAGAGATGTGCACAAATACCAGCACTGGTACTTCCTTCTCGGTATTTCCCATTCATTCGAGATTAGTAAGGCTGTCTCTCTGGAGCTTTCGGCTTCGGCGAGTTATTTAGAGAGTCTAGATGCAGACGCTTACCCCGAGATTGACAGCAGTGGGGCAGCCACGAACGACGAATTTAGCCACTTCCACGACGGTGTGATCTCGGCAAGCCTGCCCGTGTCCGTGGCAAAGTACATCACTATCACCCCATCATTGGCATATACTTTTGCGCTTTCAAGCGATGCCAGCGACGAAATGGAATGGCGCAGCGCAGGGTTCCGCGGCAAGACCAGCGGCGACGACAATTTTGTTTATGGTGGCGTGACCGTGAGTGTAGCCTTTTAAGCACCCCCGCTCCGCTTGAAAAAATCCCCCCATCCCCCCTTTACTCACCTTCGCCAGAAGGCCCCGTGCGGAAGCACGGGGATGAATGGCGTGGTGACCCTCCATAGCCTTGGCGAAGGAGGGTTATTGCTTCGGCGAGTTCTGCCATCCTGAGACACAGTCAGGATGCCCTGTGCGGGAGCACAGGGAGGCTTCACTAAAGGGGGGCGAGGGGGGATTTTTCAGACTCGACCCTATGAAGGCCGCAGTCCATGCATTAGGCAAGGCCGCGACATGACAAAACAATTCCTTGTCATCCAACATATGCCCTGGGAAGGGCCTGGGACACATCTCGTGCGGTCAGTACAAAAATGTGGTGTCCTGCTGCACGCCGTCGAGGTCTGGCATCAGCCGATTCCAGGCTTGAGTTCATATGACGGGCTGATTGTGTTGGGGGGTGGCCCAAATGTGGATCAAGAAAAGGAATATCCCTTTCTCAAAGCCGAAAAAGCGGTCATCCGTCGAGCCATTGAAGCAGACATGCCGTATCTTGGATTTTGTCTTGGCCACCAGTTCCTCGCGGATGCCCTTAGGGCCAGGATAGGCCCCAACTTTCGCCGCAGTGTAGGATTCACAGAGGGTCATCTTACAAAAGATGGTCGCAAGCATGCCATATTTGGGGGCATGCCAAGGTCATTTCCTCTCTTCAAGTGGCACGGTCAGGCGGTCTTGCCCCCTTTGCCCAAGGAGATACAAGTCCTGGTTACCTCTGCAGAGTGCGAGGTGGAGGCGATTTCCGTAGAGGGACGCCCCCATATTGTTGGACTCCAGTTTGACAATCATGCTGCTACTTCTCTGGATGTGGCACAATGGTTGGAAAGCGACGAAGAATGGTTATCCCAACCACCTGGGGTCGACACTGCTGCGGTCCTGAAGAATGCTGAGAAACAAGAAGCTCTCATAGGCAAGCAGTTTGAACTCATGTTTACCAATTACATCAAATTGATATCCTGACAACCGCCCCGTAAGGAATTTCCATTTTTCAGACAGGATGATAGTCCTGTTAATCCTGTTAATCCTGTCAAACAAGAATTTAGAGACCGAAAAAATGGAATCTGTTGAGCATTCTGCTTTAGCAAGAAAAGTGCAGGAATTGACTGTGCTTTACGAGATCAGTCAGCTACTTGTGTCTACTCCTGATCCAAAAGAGGCATTAAACCCTGTATTGAATATCCTTCATTCTAAAATGGGCATGCAGAGAGGGACTATCACCCTTTTAGACCCTGAAACTCAGGAATTGAATATTGAAGTAGCGCACGGGCTAACCGGCCAGGAAAGGCAAAGGGGGCATTATCAAATAGGCGAAGGGATCACCGGGAAGGTAGTAGAGACCGGCGAACCAGTCATTGTTCCTCATGTGGGAAAAGAACCACTATTTCTAAACCGCACCGGAGCCCGTAAGGATATTGGCAAAGACAATATTTCCTTTATCTGTGTCCCCATCAGAATAGGTTCCTTCACTTATGGAGCACTCAGTGCGGATCGACTTTTTAGCGAGGAGATTTCTTTTGAGGAAGACCTGAGACTCCTGACCATTATCGCCTCCAATGTTGCTCAGGCCATAAGGATCAGCCGGATGATGGCAGAGGAAAAGAACCGCCTGCGGCCAATACTGTTCGGCACGGCTATTGCTGTAGCTTTGCACGGATGATACGTAAGATGAGTTTGAAGGTTAACGGCATTAGTAGTCACATTTGTCGTGGGCTGTTGACTATTGCTG
>JAFDKF010000104.1 GCA_019307135.1 Deltaproteobacteria bacterium | reverse complement strand
GAAGTACATACATTTCATCCATCTGTCAGAGACGGGGAAACCCGAAATTCGAATATCGAAATTCGAAACAAATTCGAATGACAAAAATATCAATGACCAAAACATAAAGACACAGGGCTAAACTGCTTTTGTTTGTTTTGAATTTTGAACATTTGAATTTTGATATTGTTTCGCATTTCGGATTTCGATATTCGGATTTTGACAGCCGTTGTAACGTTCCGGCAACATGTTGAATTGCCAAAATCGAATACAGAACTTTTGGGACACCGCACTATTAGAAAGGATACAACGATGACCGAGCAAAATGATGCCGCGACCGAAATTGTTTCGCCGGAGAATACTGAAGATTCTGCAGCCACAGGACAGGCCGAGGGGGATCAAGATTTGGATTTTATACTCGATATTCCCCTGCAGGTTTCGGTTGAACTGGGCCGGACCCACATGCTTGTCAATGATTTACTTCAACTGGGACAGGGTTCGGTTGTTGAACTGACAAAGTCTGCCGGCGAACCCATGGAAATCTTTGTAAACGGAAAGTTATTTGCACGCGGCGAGGCAGTGGTAGTTAACGAAAAGTTTGGCGTGAGACTTACCGACGTTATCAGCCCTGCTGAAAGGGTTAAGAGTTTGGGTTAAGCCCAGAAAAGGCGGTTTATTGGGTTTATCGGGTTTATAGAGTTTATTGTGTTCCAACCCAACAAACACAACAGACCCAACAAACACAACAGACCCAACAAACACAAGAAACACGAAGAACGGTGCTATGGGTGAGTTAACAGTAACATCCGGGATGATGTCTCAGCCGGACCTTTGGGGGACCGGGCTGAAGACATTTGCCATGTTGTGCATTGTTGTGGCCATCTTGATCCTGGTCCTTTTTCTTATGAAACGATTTTTTTATCTCAAAGATGGTCTTGGCCACGGACAATTTATCAAGATTCTGTCATCCCATCATGTAACGCCGAAGGAACGCATTGCGCTGATCGATGTGGTGGGTGAAAAAATCGTGATTGGGATTACTCCGGAGAGCATAACTTTTTTGACCAAGATAGAAAAATCCGAGGCCCTGGACAGAATTGAAAGTCTCGGGGCTGCTGGGGCACCACGCGGTCTTTTTGCAAATTTACTGAGGTCGTCTCTAAAAGGCAAAGGCAGGAATGCAGAATGAAGCGAATGGAGAATAGGGAATGGAGAATGCGCGACAGAGCATGAAAAATAGAGGAAGAGATATTTCAAAGGGAAAAAGAATTCTTCATTCTTCATTCTTCATTCTTCATTTGTCATTGTTGTTGGCCATTCCCACAACTGCTTTCACTGCAACCATACCCCTTCCTTCGCTCCAGATCGGTTTGGGGCAAGCTGACAACCCCGGACAGGTTTCAATCTTGCTTCAGGTTGTCGCTTTATTAACCATTCTCTCCCTTGCACCGGCCATTTTGATTCTAATGACATCTTTTACCAGGTTGGCTGTGGTCTTCTCGTTCCTAAAACATGCAATGGGTACTCACCAGGTACCCCCAGGTCAAATTATAGTGGGCCTGGCTTTGTTTCTTACCTTTTTTATCATGATGCCGGTATGGCAGCAGGTTAACGAGAGCGCCCTCCAACCCTACCTAAATGAAGAAATATCCAGGGCTGAGGCCCTTGAAGCAGCTATGCATCCCATTCGCCAGTTCATGTTCAGACAGACGCGAGAGAAGGACCTGGCCCTGTTTATGAAAACGGCCAGGCTAAACAAGCCCAATGCCCCGCGGGATGTCCCAATATCGGTTTTGATACCCGCGTTCGTTATAAGCGAGTTGAAAACGGCCTTCATTATTGGATTTGTTGTGTATGTGCCGTTCTTGATTATAGATATGGTGGTGGCAAGTGTGCTTCTTTCAATGGGGATGATGATGCTTCCACCGATCATGATATCCCTGCCATTCAAGCTAATGCTTTTCGTGCTGGTGGACGGTTGGTACCTCATTGTTGGTTCTTTGGTCAAAAGTTTTGTGACAGGATGATATGACTCCCGAATTTGTAGTTGGGCTTGCCCAGGAAGCGATTAAGGTTACTATTCTAGTTGCCATGCCAATGCTGGGGCTCGGGCTTATTGTAGGGCTGGCTGTAAGTATTTTTATGGCAACCACTCAAATCCAGGAAATGACACTAACCTTTATTCCCAAAATACTGGCTGTTTTGATGGGACTCATGTTTTTCCTACCCTGGATGTTGCAGCAGTTGATCGATTTTGCGCAAAACGTTATCACACAAATACCGATTTATATACGGTGAGGGGATTGCGGATTTTGGATTGCGGATTGCGGATTTGAGAGAATGGAATCATGGAAATTCTAACGTTTTCACCTGAGCAGTTTAAGTCGTTTGTTCTGATTTTGATTCGGATCAGTATCGTCCTGTTTATGTTTCCGATTTTAGGGTCGCGTATATGGCCAAACCTGGTCAAGGCAGGACTGGCATTGATGATCAGTATCGTGCTCTTGCCGGTTGTCCAGCCTGACCCCGCACTGTTTCCGGAAACTATATTGGGGGGCGCGCGTTTGATACTTTCTGAACTGGTCTTAGGACTGATTATTGGGCTTACAGTTCGGCTGTTCTTTACTGCCGTGCAGTTAGCAGGACAGCTTGTGGGATTTCAAATGGGATTTGCCATTGCTAATGTTCTCGATCCTGAGTCGGGTGGCCAGGGTCCTATTCTTGCACAGATGGGTTACTGGGTTGCTAGTTTAATCTTTCTCCTCCTCAACGGCCACCACGTTTTGCTCAGCACCCTGGCTGACAGCTTTGCCGTCGTCAAGGTAGGATCTCTGGGACTCAGCGATGGGCTTTTTCACAAGATGTTGGAAGTGTCGGGGGATATGTTTACTATGGCAGTCAAACTGGGGGCCCCGGCCATTGCCGCTCTTCTCATGACGAGTGCGGCCTTTGGCATTCTGGCAAAGGTAGTGCCACAGATGAATATCCTTATTGCTGCCTTTCCCGTGAAGATAGTGGTTGGTCTATTCTTCTTTGGCGTCTGTTTGGAGGCACTGCTCTACTTTACGAGACACTATGTCGCGGGATTTGAAGGTATGTTGAGAACCATAATGAACTTGATAGCGTAGGGAGCATTCCCCGATTCTTATCGACTTTAGGCATGACGTTTTGCTTCGATCGAGAAACGGGAAAATTCGAAATCCGAAATCCGAAGCACGAAACAAATACAAATGACCAAAGCACAAAATCCTAAACAAAGGAATTGAGAAATTGAAGGATTGACGCATTGGAATACTAGATCCCTGAATCCCTAAATTCCAATATTCCTGAATCTGTAACGTTTTGAACATTTGATATTAGAATTTTGAATTTGTTTGCGGCTTGCGCCTTGAAAACAGTACGGATTTGCGGCTCACGCTTTGAAAACAGTACGATATTCGGATTTCGGATTTCGGATTTGAGAAAGGAGCAGGTGAATGGATTGCAGATTTCGGATTCAAAATAAGGTAAGCAAAATCCGAAATCCGAAATCCGAAATCCGAAATCCGAAATCAAAATGGCTGAGGGTGATCTTCAAGAAAAGACCGAAAAGGCAACCCCAAGGAAGCGGTCTGAGGCCAGAAAAAAGGGGCAGGTTGGCAAGAGCCGCGAGATACCATCGGTGGCTGTGCTCCTGGCCGGCCTTTCAACGCTGTATGTGTTCGGGGCCTATATGTATAGCCACATAAGATCCCTTATGCAAGACACCTTTTCCATGATAGCAACCCCGAATCTTAACCTGTCGGAGTTTTTGGCATTTGGCTCTATTGTTATAGAGCGTTTCATCTTTATGGTCTTGCCGGTGATGATTGCGGTGTTTGTGACGGCGCTTCTGTCGAATGTCTTACAGGTGGGTTTGCTGCTCTCGTGGGAGGCGGTCACACCAAAACTTTCAAAACTAGACCCTATCAAAGGGATGCAAAAGCTCTTTTCCAAACAGACGCTAATGGAGCTGTTCAAGTCTCTGGCAAAGCTTGCCCTGGTTGGTGTGATTGCTTATCTCACGGTCAAAGGGGAGATGGACCGCCTGCCATCACTTGCTGATACGGAGGTCCAGGCTATTCTGTTATACATTTTGAAAATCGCATTTAAGATCTTTATCAGGGTATCCATGGCTATGATCCTTCTGGCTATCCTCGATTATGCCTTTCAAAAGTGGCAGTATGAGCAGCAGTTAAAAATGACAAAGCAGGAGGTTAAGGAAGAATTTAAGCGAACAGAAGGGGACCCACTGATCAAGTCAAGGATCAAAAAGATCCAGTTCGAGATGGCCAAAAGGCGCATGATGGAAGAAGTGCCCAAGGCGGATGTCGTCGTGACCAACCCTGTCCATCTGGCCATAGCACTGCAATACGACAGTGCTGGGATGAGTGCCCCAACAGTCTTGGCCAAGGGGGCAGGAGAGGTGGCTGAGAGGATTAAGACATTGGCCGGAGAACATCACATCCCGATCGTTGAGAACAGGGAGTTGGCTCAGAATCTTTACAGGATGGTTGAGATCGGCAATGAGGTTCCGTCCACATTGTATCAGGCAGTGGCTGAAGTTTTGGCCTACGTGTACAAGTTGAAAAACAAAGTGGTTAGTGAACAGTGAATAGTGAATAGTGAATAGTGAATAGTGAATAGTGAATAGTGACCGTGGAGAAGTGAGCTAAAGTTGAGGACTTGAAGAAACTTTTTTTAAAATTGGTTTTATTCCTTTAACTTTAGGCACTTTAGCTCACTTTAGTTCACTTTAGGCACTCCGTTATTGACCACTGACCACTGATCACTGACCACTGATCACTGACTACTGACCACTGAGGTTTCATATGGCCACAACAACACAAGAGACCTTAAGAAATACCCTTTATACAAACAGCGCCGATTTCATGATGGTCGTGGGTGTGATTGCCATTCTGATGGTCATGATCGTACCACTGCCCCCTTTTCTGCTCGACTTTCTGTTGGCCCTGAATATCACATTTTCCATTATTGTTATTCTTATGGGGATGTACACAGTTACGCCTCTCGACTTTTCCATATTCCCATC
This sequence comes from Deltaproteobacteria bacterium, assembly GCA_019307135.1. Classification (GTDB taxonomy): domain Bacteria; phylum Desulfobacterota; class Desulfobacteria; order Desulfobacterales. The sequence goes on along the minus strand of JAFDKF010000104.1, from coordinate 13,835 downwards.
CGTTCTATTGGTTGCCACCCTGTTCAGACTCTCTTTGAATGTGGCTTCCACAAGATTGATACTGCTGCACGGCAACGAAGGTGCACTGGCCGCAGGGAAGGTCATTAAATCATTTGGTAGTTTTGTTGTGGGTGGCGATTACGTTGTGGGCTTAGTGGTCTTTGTAATTCTGGTCATCATCAACTTTGTCGTGATCACCAAGGGTTCCGGGCGTATTGCCGAAGTGGCTGCCCGCTTCACCCTTGACGCCATGCCTGGAAAACAGATGAGCATTGATGCCGACCTGAATGCCGGCCTCATAGATGAGAGTGGGGCACGGGAGCGTCGGGACATCATTGCAAAGGAGGCCGAGTTTTACGGGGCCATGGACGGCGCAAGTAAATTTGTTCGCGGAGATGCCATTGCCGGGATTATCATTACATTCATCAATATCATTGGTGGTTTTGTGATTGGGGTGCTTCAAAAAAAGATGCCCATTGCGGCTGCAGCGCAGAACTACACCCTCCTTACAGTGGGTGACGGATTGGTCACACAGATTCCGGCCCTTATCATCTCAACCGCTGCCGGTATCGTGGTGAGTCGAGCGGCTTCGGAGTCGAGTATGGGGGTTGAGTTCGGCAAACAGCTTTTGGCTTACCCCCGGGCTAGTTATATCGGCTCGGTGGTGATCTTTTTGTTCGGACTCATTCCGGGGCTTCCCCATATTCCTTTTATAGCACTTGGTATGATTGTTGGAGGGAGTGTCTATCTCATTAACAGGAAAAGGCGGGGGCTGGCGGCAGCAGAGGCTGTCAAGGGGGCCGAAAAAGACACATCGGAAAAGGGTGCCGAACCAGTGGAACATCTTCTTACGCTCGATCCCATGGAACTGGAGGTGGGTTACGCCATTATTCCGCTTGTGGACAGGGAACAAAACGGAGAAGTGCTTGATCGCATCAAATCCATCAGGCGACAGTTTGCCCTGGACAAGGGGATGATCATTCCTCCTATTCATATAAGGGATAATCTGAACCTGAAACCATCCGAATATCGAATTCTGATCAAGGGTGTGCCGGCAGACAATTACGAATTGATGCCTAATCATCTTATGGCCATGGATCCGGGTGATGTCGTCAAAAAGATTGATGGGATTCCGACCAGGGAACCTGCCTTCGACCTGCCTGCTATCTGGATTCCTGAAAACAAGCAGGAAGAGGCGAAGTTTGCGGGATACACAGTAGTGGATAATGCAGCGATCATAGCAACGCACCTGACCGAGATTATCCGGAGCCATGCCGACCAGTTGTTGGGTCGTCAGGAGGTTCAGAACCTCCTTGACAATCTTGCTAAAACCAATCCCAAAGCCGTTGAGGAACTGACACCATCGCTGCTCTCTGTAGGCGGTGTTCAAAAGGTATTGCAAAATCTCTTGAGGGAAGACGTATCGATCAGGGATATGCTGACTATTGTCGAGACCCTGGCTGATTATGCCCCGGTTACCAAGGATCCGGACGTCTTGACAGAGTACGTAAGACAAAAGCTTGCAAGGGCTATTGTGGACCCTCTCATTGCAAAGGACGGCACGCTGCCTGTGATCACCCTGGAACAAAATATTGAAGATGTGCTTCTGAATAGCATCAAACATACCGACCACGGATCATATCTGTCTGTGGAGCCCAATGTGGCCACCTCGATCGCGAACTCAGTGAGCAGGCAGATGGAAAAAGTTATGACTACGGGTTCTCAGCCGGTTCTGCTGTGCTCTTCTGCGCTCCGAAGACATTTTAGAAGGATGGTTGAACAATTCGCACCATCAACAACGGTGCTTTCGCACAATGAACTTCCGAACAAGATCCGGTTTAAGTCCTTAGGGAAGGTGAACATGTAGGAATTCGGATTTTGGAATGCGGATTGCGGATTGCTATAAACACGGACACGTATTCTATTGGAGCAGTACTTGAAGAAACTTTTTCGGTATGCGTTCCCACGCAGAGCATGGGAACGAGAATGCAGAGCATGGGAACGAGAATAACGAGAATACCGTGAACCGTGAACCGTGAACCGTGAACCGTGAACCGTGATTATACTGGTTACAATGCTCTGCGTTGTAACCCTGCCGCTGGACGCTCTGCGTCCAATACGTATAGCTACTCAGGGAGCGCAGAGCGCCTGTCGGTATGCGTTCCCACGCAGAGCATGGGAACGAGAATAAGTAGCCAACCGTGAACCGTGAACCGTGAACCGTGAACCGTGAACCGTGAACCTGACAACCTGAGTAGTTACATCTTTATCTGAAAAACTATATAACTTATGCAAATCAGGAAGTACAAAGCCAGTACCATTCATGATGCAGTCAATCTGGTCAAGCAAGAGCTTGGCCCAGAAGCGCTAATTTTGTCTACCCACAAAATGCGTGCGGGGAAGGGGGCTCCATCATATAAGGCCCAAGAGTTCTTTGAAATAACTGCCATGCCACCCCCTTCTTCTACAGGACGAGCCCTAATAGATGAAAGGGATCACGATTTTCTTGGCTCGCTTAAGTCAGAGCTGATGAGTATCAAGGAAATGATCTTCCTTCTAAGCCGCTCCGGGAGGCTTAAGGAAGGCTTTAGGCTGAATCCAGGAGCCATAGAGGTGTACGGCAGGCTAATTCGAAGCGGTATTGCCGAACCTTATGCGGAGCTATTTCTGGAAAAAGGGGGCGCATTCAAGGAGAATGGTGAGCTACCCTCCAAGGACCTCCATGAACGGGTCTTCAAAGAGGTTATGAAGGTAATCGAGGTAACCGATCTTTTTAGTCATGATAGTGGACAGGTTATTTCGGCCATGATAGGGCCTACCGGAGTTGGTAAGACGACTACTATTGCCAAACTGGCAGCCAATTTGAGCCTGAAACAGAAAAAGAGCGTAGGATTGATTTCTATAGATAACTACAGAATCGCAGCCGTGGATCAGCTTAAGACCTATGCTGCGATTCTGGGTATTCCCTGCTTTGCAGCCTTGAGCGGTGCTGAGCTGGAATTTGCCCTAAGACGCATGAAAGAAAAAGATATCATACTTATGGATACGGCCGGGCACGGCCACTATGATGTGGAACGTATAGAAGGGTTGAGAGAATTAATCGGCAGTTACCTTCCGGTTCGTACTCATTTGGTGCTCAGTGCTGTCACCAATGAATTGGAGATGGAACGTGCGGCCAAAAATTTTGGCCGGTTAGAGTTTAGTAGTTATATCTTTACAAAGACCGACGAAACACAGGCTCGAGGAGTGATTGTAAACCAACTTCTCAAATTAAGGACGCCCGTTTCGTTTATTACTACAGGCCAAAGGGTCCCGGAGGATATTTTCAAAGCAAGCAAGATGGGCATATTGCGGCTGTTATTTTAATTAGGCCGTTAATCCTGGAATTCACGCTTTTTGTGGCAGAATATTTTTTTTCGATATTCAACTTAAAGTGAGCTAAAGTGCCTAAAGTGTCTAAAGTGAGCTAAAGTTGTGGAACTGTCCGGGTTAGGGAGAATCTCAAAATGGACCAGGCAAACGGTTTAAGGGAGATGGTCAGGAATAAGGCTTACGACATGAATGGAGTCAAAGGGCGAAAAAGCGGCTCCGTGGGAACGCCATCGCCCCGCGTAGTTGCTGTTACGAGCGGCAAGGGGGGTGTAGGAAAGACCAATATCGTTGGAAACTTAGCCATTGCGTTCAGAAGACTCGGAAAACGCGTGCTGATATTGGATGGCGATCTGGGACTGGCAAATATTGATATTATTTTCGGCCTTAACCCTGCCTATAACATCAAACATGTGATCAACGGTGAAAAGGATCTTGCAGAGGTCATTGTTGAGGGTCCTGAAGAAATTTGTATCATTCCTGCGGGTTCCGGGCTGCAGGAGTTGGTCCATTTGACGAATGGGCAGAAACTCAACCTGCTCAATGAGTTCGACAGATTAAATGAAGAATTTGATATCTTCCTGATCGACACCGGGGCAGGTATCTCTTCGAACGTCATCTATTTTAACATAGCTGCACAGGAACGAATTGTGGTGGCCACATGCGAGCCGAGTTCTATTACAGATGCCTATGCCTTGATGAAGGTCATGTTTACCCAACATGGTACCAGGAGTTTCGAGCTACTTGTCAATATGGTCGCTCACGCAGAGGAAGCGAGATCGGTTTTTGAAAACTTGAGTAACGCTATTGTGCGCTTTTTGAAGGATATATCCTTGGAATATGTCGGGTTCATACTCAAAGATGACAATTTCCAAAGGGCGGTAAGACAACAATGCACCGTGTTGCAGCGTTACCCGGACAGTGAATCAAGTAAGGGCTTTTGTGAGTTGGCTCGGCGTTTGTTAGCCAATTCGGCAAATACGTCCTGTGATGGGAATATCAAGTTTTTCTGGAGAAAACTCATGAACTGTCACTAAATGGGTTTGTTGGGTTTGTTGAGTTCATTGAGTTTATTGAGTTTATTGAGTTAAAACCCAACAAACGGAAGAGACAGTGTAAGCATAAAAAACACAAGAAACCCGATAACCCAACAAACACAACAAACCGTCTATGATGCGAAAAATTCAAGTAAGAAAAAGCTACGGCAAGACCAACCCGCCTGCCACCCGCCCCCGCCTGCCATCGCCTGGCAGCTCGTGTGTTGCATCGACCTTGTTTATTGGCAATGGCGGGCAGGTGACGGACGGGGATGGAGCGGAGCGTGACGCCTTGATTGTCAAGTATGCCCCTTTGGTAAAATATTTGGCAAACCGCATGGCCATACGCCTTCCCCCCAGTGTATCCGTAGATGATTTGATAAGCGCAGGAATCATAGGGTTGTTAGATGCCATTGAAAAGTTTGATCCCAGTAAGGAGGTTCAGTTCAAGACATATGCAGAATTCAGGATCAAGGGAGCGATTCTAGACGAACTCAGGAGTATGGACTGGGTTCCTCGTTCAATCAGGAAAAAAGTCCGTCAGATAGAAAACGCTATAATCACAGCCGAACGAAAACTGAACAGGCCGGCCGAGGATTTAGAGATAGCTGGAGAGATGGGTATTGATTTGGACACTTACTATGACATGCTTGATAAGGCCCGGGGTATCGATCTTTTGAGCTTTGACGAGTATCTGGACAGTCATACAGATAATTTCGAATCCAAGAAATCTTTCAAGAGCTTAATCGCAGGAGACTATGATCCTATTGACCACATTATGACCCGGGAACTCAAGGAGGTCATTGCCGATGGAATCAAGGTCCTGCCCAAGAAGGAGCAGATGGTGGTTTCACTATACTACTACAAGGGGTTGACATTAAAGGAGATTGGGAAAGTTGTGGGGCTTACTGAATCGAGAATCTCCCAGATTCATACCAAGGGCATTATAAGATTGCGCACAAGACTCAAATCGTATTTGGAGACGTAAGAAGTTAGTTCCTTAGTTCTAGAATTCGTGTTTTTTCTGGCAGAAAATTTCGTGCTATGTTCAACAACAAGTGAACTAAAGTGCCTAAAGTGTCTAAAGTGAGCTAAAGTTAATGTGCACGCCTTCGGCGTGGTCAATCTAAAAAGAGGTTGCGCTGAAAGCGCATTCCTTAACTTTAGGCACTTTAGGCACTTCAAACTTTAGGCACTTTTGGTTCCGACTTATCCGGGTTAGGAAATAATGGCAGAAGACCTGATCAATGAAATTGATCCCGAAGAAACGCCAAGGATCGAAGGCCAAACCGAAGGTGGGTCCGAGCCTGAGACCAGCGAGGATGTGAAGACCGGGGTTGCCTCGGCATCTGGCGCTGACGTTGCCGGGGTGGTCAGCACCGGGCTCGAAGGCGAGGGTGTGAGCGAATCGAGTGAGCCGACTGGTACCGAGAGTGGGGCGGAAGACGTTGTGCCTTCAGGGGCAGAAGATACTGAAGCAGGAATTGACGATTCGCCGACCGATGCAGCCATTGAGGCAAGCCGCCAATCTGTAAAACGCTGGTGTCTGCGACTACACAAGAAGGTGATTGCAGGTCTTGTTCTTGCACGTCAGCACAAGAAGGTGATTGCAGGTCTTGTTCTTGGGTTGTGTATGTCACTGCTTGTGGCTTATGGGCTGAAGCATTGGCAGATGGATCAAGGGGGAAAGCGCGAAAAGGTCTCTTCAACATGGATCTACCGGGCTCCTGTTATGAGGGATTGGAATGCCATTTTGGATCTTGCCGCTTTTGTTGTACTACTTCCTGAGGATGAGAATCGGGCTTATTTCTCGTTAAGTATTTCAGTCAAACTATCAAAGAGCAGTGTATGTAGGGAAATAAAGGAAAGAAAGACCTTTTTCAGAGGGGTCATCTACGGGATTTTAAACAAGGCAGTTAAGGCTGGCAGCCCCCAGGTGATTTCAAAGGAACAGTTGAAGCAGGATATTATTGGTGCGCTTAATGGCTTGCTGGTCACCGGGACCATAGATGACATCTATTTTACCGATTTTCTAGTAGTTTGATCTGAAGGAGAAGAGATGCCAAGCATGGCTGACATAAAGGTCGCACCCGGGCAAGGCAATGCGATCAAAGGGGTGCACAACGTCAAACATCAGCTCCCTAATCGAAAGAGGTTTCCTGAATCCCGGGATCAAAAGGAGAGGGAAAAAAAGAAAGATACAGGAGCACAGAAATTTAGCGGTTCCAACAAAGGCCGAGTTCGGGATGATGGGACAACAGGTGGTCCAGGAAGTGAAGAACAACAGTCATATTCCGGGAAGAAGAGTGAGAAAGAAAAGGAAAAGGATTCACAGGTTCGCGGTAGTACGGTGGACGTGATAATTTGATTTCGGATTGCGGATTGCGGATTGCGGATTGCGGATTGCGGAATAAAAGAAATCCAAAATCCAAAATCCAATAATTGTTTCCTCAATTAAGACATCAAGGAAAGGTAAGTAAAATCCAAAATCCAAATGATGTTTTCAGCAGCCATACAGTTTTGGGTAGTCGTGCAGGTTGTGGTTGACCTGCTTTTGATCATCCTTTTTATTATTTTTATGAGGCAGCTCAAGGCTAGCAGGGCCAAGCAAGCGTCGTGTGACGTAAAGCCGTTGCCTCAGATGCTGGAGCCGTTACTGAAAGAGGCTGAAAAGGTGGCCAGGCAGTTCGAGACGCAGCTAATGGAGAAACAGCGCCTTGTCAGAAGATTGAACGAGCACCTCGACAACCGCATCATTAGTCTGAACCTGTTACTCAACCGGGCCGAAGTTTGCCTTGCTTCTCATGAGAAGCAATCGTGGGGAAAAAACGGACGACACAGGCACGTTTACGACTTACAGGAGGAAATCATAGGTCTTGGAGAAAAGGGGCTCGCTCCACAGGAGATAGCAAATCGTATGGGAATTTCAAAAGGAGAGGTAACGCTTGTGCTCGAATTGAAAAGAAAATTCCAGGAAATGGAGAAAAGCAACTAGACATCTAAAGTGCCTAAAGTGAACTAAAGTGCCTAAAGTGAGCTAAAGTTACTTATCATTTGCTTAATAGGGATAGACTTTTGTTAATTTTGAGAATCTATTTTCAGGTGTCAGGTGTCAGGTGTCAGGTGTCAGGTGTCAGGTGTCAGGTGTCAGGTGTCAGGTGTCAGGTGTCAGGTGTCAGGTGTCAGAAACACAAGAGCTGTACTGTTCTCAAGGCGTAAGCCGCAAACCTGAACACTGAACACTGAACACTGAACACTGAACACTGAACACTGATTATGAACCATCTGATTTTCAAAAAAAATGCGCTTTTAGGTCAAATCCGCAATCCGCAATCCGCAATCCGCAATCCTACGAGGCTCATCCTCCAGGGCAAATCCAGGCAAGGCAAAATCCTACCATTTACTAAAGGTGAGGTTGTTCAGGGAAGGGTCATAAGACGGATTCCTCCCGATCATGTCTTACTTCTCTTTGGAGAGAAGCAGGTCACAGCTCGGACATCAGTGCCTCTGCGGGCAGGCCAGACCGCCTTTTTCGAAGTTGAAGAGGTTTCACCGCAGTGTGTCCTGAAACTGGTCGAAGCACGAATTGGTGATCTACATGGGGTGGAAGGACTGTTGGCAAGGAGCGCTTTGTGCGAATCTCCTTACAAGAGCTTAATCAAAATATTGGCTCCGCTCATGCGGTCTGGGGAAGAGTCGGCTGTGTCTAAGGTTCCGAACATGTTGGTGCGATGGTGGGGTTTGCTCAGCCGCATTTCATTTCCTCCCGAACAAGCAGTGCATGATGGGCAATTTCTTAAGTCGTTCATAGACGGGTCCGGGATGATTTGGGAACATAAACTCAGGTCTTTGCTGCTTTCTGGGTTTCCATCCCGGGATAACCTGGAGGTCCTCATAGGAAACGATTTGAAGGGCCTGGCCTTAAAGTCTTTGGCAGATGGTGTGGCAAATAAGTCTGTTTCTGCTGAAGCTATTAGTAGATTTATTGATAGCCTTGAACAGTTTCAATTGTTGAACGTGTCCAGATTGGAAGGGCAAGGGAAGCTTTTTTTTACAATTCCTGTGCAATTCCACGATCAGTTTGGTTTTGGAAAACTCTTGATCGACCTTGCCGAAAAGGGAGAAGATGAAAGCGCTGACAGAGAAGGGGGCAGGGTCCTTCGGGTTTCCCTCCTGTTGCAGATGTCCTGCCTTGGGCCAGTCCGTGCAGATGTTTCAGTCTTCCAAAAAGCTATCAGGGTTGGTTTTTGGGTGTGCGAAGAGGAGATCCAATCTCTTTTTAATAATTACGCGGGCTTGCTGAAACGTCAACTTGAAAGACACGGTTTTCATCTGGAGGAGGCCACATGCCGCTTGCAGGAGGCCAATGTTTTGACTCAGACCTCTTTGGTTGAAGATCTCCTTGATTCTGAAGAACACCAGATCAATCTGATAGTCTAGGGGATTTCGGATTTTGGATTTCGGATTTTGGATTTGAGAAAAGAGAGAGGGGGGGATTTCGGATTTCGGATTTCGGATTGCGGATTTGAGAAGAGAGGGGGCAAATGAAAATGAATCGTGATGAAATGAAAAAGAGAACGAAGGAATTTGCTAAGAGAGTTGTTAGACTCTGTCGAAAGCTGCCAGATAACAGGGAAGGCAGATTAATTGGCAATCAAATATTTCGTTCTGGAACTTCTGTAGGAGCTAATTATAGAGCGGCTTGTCGAGCAAGGTCAAAAGCCGAGTTTATTTCAAAACTGGCCATTGTTGAGGAAGAAGCAGACGAAACCTTGTTTTGGCTAGAATTGATAGGAGAGATGGAAATTCTTGATAAGAAGTTACTTCATTCCTTGATGCAGGAAAGTGACGAAATTATAGCCATTATTGTTTCATCAATTAAAACATCAAGGCAGGCTAAGTAAAATCCAAAATCGAGTGAGGCAAATAAAATCCAAAATCCAAAATCCAAAATCCAAAATCCAAAAAAGGCTGTCGCTCTCAAATACAAACCAGGAGAGGACAATGCCCCACAGGTCACGGCAAAGGGCACCGGACTGGTTGCCGAGAAGATCATTGATATCGCACGCAAGCAAGGCATCCCTGTTAAGGATGATCCGGATCTTGTTGAGGTATTATCGAGGCTTGATCTTGAGGAAGAAATACCCCCTGAGCTTTACGTGATTGTGGCGGAACTACTTGCCTTCGTCTATAACCTGAATCGGAAAAAAGCCTCAATGTAGGAAGATTTTTCCCTCATCCTGCAAGCCAAACCTATTCCGATTTCGGAATGCGGAATGCGGAATGCGGATTTAGGTGGCAGACCATTTTCGCTCTAATTCCGACCGGTTATCCGCCTTATACGAAATCCCTCCGGGCCGGAGGCCCCAATCCGCAATCCGCAATCCCAAATCCCAAATCCCCCGACCGCCCTTGGCATCTTCGTTGCATTGGTATGTAGGCAAAATTGGCATGCAGGCAAAAAGGAGGGCTGAGCAGATTGGACGCAGGCATTTATCAGGCTATCAGAGGCAGTCTCATTCAAGGACGTAGATTTGATATTATTACCAACAATCTTGCCAACGTAGGTACCACAGGGTTCAAAAAGGACGTGCTCACTTTTGACCAGGCTCTTCAAGAATACGAGAGAACCGACCTGAGACAAGGTAATGTGAGGCTTACGGGCAACTCGCTCGATATTGCCCTGGAAGGGGATGGATTTTTTAAGATCAAAACTCCCGATGGCATTCGATACACGCGAAACGGAAACTTTTGCCTGAATGCCAACGGTCTGCTTGTCACGCAAAACGGTGACCCAGTGTTGGGCGAAAATGGGCCTATTGTCATAGAGGGCGACGATATCGCCATCGATACCCATGGGCGAATAACGGCAGATGAAACAGTGGTGGATACCCTGTCGGTTGCCAAATTTGCCCAACCTGAGCGCCTCCAGAAAGAAGGCCTATGGTATTGCATCTACAATGGTGATGAAAAAGAAATTGTGAGGCCGGAAGATGTCCTTGTCAAGCAGGGATATCTTGAGGAGTCGAATGTGATGGTTGTGGAGGAGATGTCCAGGATGATCGAAACCCTCCGGACTTATGAATCTTACCAAAAAGTCATTCAGATATTTGACGAGACGAGCCACAAAGCGATCAATGAGGTGGGAAGAGTACAATAGTAAAGAAGTGTCTAAAGTGCCTAAAGTGAACTAAAGTGCCTAAAGCTAACGTATTCTACCTGTTCTAAATTGTTCTTGCCGAAGGCAAGTTCCACAACTTTAGATCACTTTAGACACTTTAGGCACTTTAGATCACTCCAAATTAAATACAGCAAAAGATTTTCTGCCAGAAAAAACGCGAATTTCACAAGTAACCAACTAAATAAGGAGATAAAAAGATGTTAAAAGGATTATGGACAGCCGCTACGGGCATGGCCGCCCAGCAATTAAACGTTGATATTATTGCAAACAACCTGGCCAATGTGAATACGGCGGGTTTTAAGAAAAGTCGTGCAGATTTTCAGGACCTTATGTACCAGACCCTCCGTCTGCCAGGCGCCATGACTGCTGCAGGAACCCAGGTTCCAACGGGCATCCAGGTCGGCATGGGCTCAAAACCAATGGGCGTGCAGAAGCTATTCTCCCAGGGCGATTACAACCAGACAGACAATGAACTTGATCTGGCAATTGAAGGGAAAGGCTTTTTCAAGGTAGTGAGCAATGATGAAGAAGTGTACACACGGGCTGGTAATTTTAAGATAGACAGTGAGGGCTATATTTGTACCACTGCGGGGGACAGACTCCAGCCGGAATTTAGTGTCCCCACGGAAGCAACGAATATTTCCATAGATTCTGCCGGCAAGCTTACGTGCTTCGGTCCAGACTCAAATGAGATCGACTCAACTGACATCATGTTGTACAGATTTGTAAACCCTGCCGGCCTATATAGCATGGGACGAAACCTTTATCAGCCTACGGAAGCCTCCGGGGAAGCTACCGAAGGCACACCGGGTTTGGACGGCTTTGGCACCATTGCACAGGGATATTTGGAAATGTCCAATGTGAATGTAGTGGAAGAGATGGTCGGAATGATTGTTGCCCAGCGGGCCTATGAGGTAAACTCCAAGGCCATTCAGACGGCAGACAACATGCTCCAGATGGCCAACAATATCAAGAGGTAATCTCATTTCGGATTTCGGATTGCGGATTGCGGAATGGAGAATGGAGAACGGGGAATGGGGAATGACACGAATGCGGTAATGTTCTCAAGCCGACAGGCGCAATCAGAGCGGCGAAGCCGCGTTACATAAAATCGCGTAGCGATTTTATTGACAAATGGCCAGTGACAAATGACCACTCAACTACTCAACCACTCAACTACTCAACCACTCAACCAATGACTAATCACAGACGCAAAATGAGAAATCTCAATGCCATACTAATCACAGTCATTGCTATAGCGACAGTATTTGGCTTTTGTGAGGCCTGGGCAGATGCGCGGACTTGCGTTGCTGTGAAGGAGGAGGCCTGGATCAAAGGCGAAAAGGTCTATTTGAAGGATATCTCCATCATAAAGGGCGCGGCTCGGCTAAGGGAACGACTCGGTGCAATCTGTCTGGGTCACGCCCCGGGGCCGGCCAGGCACAAAACCTTGAAAGGTTCATGGATTGAATCCAAGATCCGTTCAAAAAGGTGGTTCCCGGCAAATACCGCCGTGAGTATACCCGAGTCTGTCTTGATTAACAGGACGTGGCAATCTATCCAGGAGAAAAGGTTTTCAGACCTTTTCAATAGCTATATCGCCAGGCAGCTCAAGGCTCGTGAGGCAGATTTCAGGGTCAGCCGCTTTAAAGTGATTGGTAATGGTTCACTTCCCAAGGGGAAAATAGGAGTTGAACTTGTGTGCCAGGCTGATCAAAGGCTACTTGGATATGTGAGCCTGACCGCTATCGTCAGAGTCGATGGCAAGATAGAGCGGCGGGTTGTCCTGTCAGGATGGGTGGACAGATTTGAGAATGTTGTCTGCACAACGCGATCGCTCAGGCGCAGTAACATTATAACCGAAGATGATATCAGCACGAAACGGAGAAATATTTCTAAACTGCCACGCAATGTTCTAACAAACATGCAGGATCTTATTGGTAAGAGACTCAAACAAGCCCTGAAAGCCGATAAAGTGCTTTTGGCCAATATGGTAGAGCACCCACCACTGATAAAAAGGGGTGACACGGTTACCATAGTGGCAGAATCATCTAACCTTTTGGTAACAGCTCTGGGTATCGCCCAAACAAAAGGGGGCCCTGGGGATCAAATCCGTGTCAAAAACTGTATGAATCGAAAAGAAATCATCGCACGCATAGTTAATGCTTCAACCGTAAAGGTCGAATTCTAGTGGTCAGTGGTCAGTGGTCAGTGGTCAGTGGTCAGTGGTCAGTGGTCAGTGGTCAGTGGTCAGTGGTCAGTGGTCAGTGGTCAGTGGTCAGTGGTCAGTGGTCAGAAATTCTGTTATTCTCGTTCCCACGCTCTGCGTGGGAACACATCCGATGGGCGCTCTGCGCCCAATAAATAAGTAGCAACACTCATTGGGCGCAGACCGTTGTAACCAGTATACAGTGAGTGTTCAGGGAGTAATCGAGTAATGGAGTATTGGAGTACAGATAAAATCCGCAATCCGCAATCCGCAATCCGCAATGTTATGGTTTGCATTGCAGTTGCGGGTATTACAATCTTGTCAGGATGTGCCACCACGGCGGGTAAGGCCGCGGTTCAGACTCCGGGTAGCGATATTCAGGGCTCCCAGTTGGAGACGTACCCCCTCCCTGAACCCAGCGAGGGCTCTTTGTGGGCAGATGGTGGTAGCACCAGGCTCTTTGTGGATATGAGGGCCAGAGAGGTTGGTGATCTGGTGACTGTAGAGATTTCGGAGACTCCAAGCGCAAAGCTGGACGCAAACACCAAAACCAGTCGCGATTCAAGTATTGAGGCGGGCATTACGGACCTCCTGGGCTACATGAAGGGCCTGCAGCTAAAGCACGACAAACTTGACCGGACAAGCATGTTCAAAGCAAATTTCAAACCGAGCTTTGACGGTAAAGGGTCCAGTGATCGAAGTGGAACCGTGATCGCCTCGATTACAGCACGAGTTGTTCAGGTATTGCCCAACGGAAATCTCTATATATCGGGCAAGCGTGAGGTCAGGGTAAACAACGAGACCCAGTACATTACTATATCCGGAATCATACGACCGGAAGATATTCAGCAAAACAATGTGATTCAATCAACCTATATCGCTGATGCCAGGGTAGAATATACGGGCAAGGGCGTGATAGCAGACAAACAGAGGCCGGGTTGGCTTATGCGAATCCTCGACCATGTGTGGCCGTTTTGATTGCGGATTTCGGATTTCGGATTGCGGAATGAGAGGAATGGAGAATGGGGAATGGGGAATG
>JAFDKF010000254.1 GCA_019307135.1 Deltaproteobacteria bacterium | reverse complement strand
CCTACCAACTAACCCCCTTGAAGCAATACCCTTATATAATGATCCCATAAACTGCAACGGGCTTCTTGAACATAGGATTGAAACGACCTTTCAGGTCGTCTCAATCCTTATAGGATAGGTTTCAATGTCCTGTACAAGATATCCACCCTCAGAAAAGGTAATGGTTACCGTGCACTTAGTACCGCCTGGTCCTTCGTTTGGGTCAGCGTCTATGTCCGCAGAAATATCGTTAACGCTATATTCAAAAATTCCAGTCATGATTCCGTCAGACACAAAAACGTCTTCCGCAGTAAAATCTACATTATTATGGCTTGGAGGCACTGAGAGAGAGCGAGAGGATGGGCTAAATGTATAATCAGACTTGCTTGGTGTAATGGTGTATGTGCCTGAAGAAAGGCCAGACTTGTGATAATATCCGCTATCGTCCGTAGTTACCGAGCTATAGCCTCCACTGAAACTTACAGTCGCCCCGCTTATCCCCGTACCGTCTGAGGTCCTTACATACCCCTTTATATAATATGTTGTGCTGCCACCGTCACCACTACCATCGCTACCTCCTCCATCATCTCCACCTCCACCACCACTACAAGCAAGGCCAAATCCAACAACTAAACCAATAACTCCGAGAGTTATCCATTTCGAAATGTTATCACTTATTCCCATTTGAGGTCCTTTGGTTCTGCTTTTGGTGAACTGCTTTCAAAACTAAAAGTTCTCGAACAAACCCGCAAAACCGCAGGAATAGCAGGCTATTTCGAGGGTTTTGCGAATGAGCATCGGCCAAAGATAGCCTGAAGCTGGGATGCCAAAATGGTAAGTTATTTTTGCGCGAGCCCTTAGTATTCCCTCTGAAAGCCAACACTCCTTTCTGCCTTACGAAGAAGAGACATATGGAGGATGTCATTAGCATAGACTAGCCTAGTGCTGTTCCCTATAAGTAATGCTACTAATGCTATGTAGGCCTGAATAGAGGTCATACAATGGCAAAGAAACGTAACTTCTCAATAAACTCGGCTTGCTGTCATTGCGAGCGAAGCGAAGCAATCTCTTTTATGGCAAGGAGATTGCTTCGTCGCTAACGCTCCTCGCAATGACAGGAAGTGCCAGCACCAAGGAGTTACCCGAAGTTATTGAGAAGTTACAAAGAAACAACCTAACTATCTGATCATGTGCAAGAATTGTGCAATACGGCGGCATTGTAGGCATTTACGTTTAACACCAAGCAGTTAGGCGATATTGCACCAAGAGCTACCCCCAGGAGGTTGGGTATTCCGGGTTATAGCATGGAAAATAAATGCCAACTTTGAGCACAAAAAGTAACAGGGACAGTTGCGGTAGAATGAAGAGGGATGAGAGGAGGGGAAGGTAAGCTTCTGTGTCAAGCATGATGAGTTTACAAGGAGCATCGTGTTTATCTACCTTATGATGTGAGGTCTCTAAGTATCTTTAGATCTTTTAAAACAATAAATTGAATTAATCTCAGTGTTCGTTGAAAGTCAGCGTAGCAGATTCCTCCCACCACAGTTCTAAAATAGAAATATTGCACTTCCTTATTAGCTCCGTTGATGTAATATTTTCCGATTGTTCGCGTCCCGTTCAGCTCGGTTAGTCTTTGGAGCAGAGCGTCACGTTTCTCCGGACTGGACGGGACTTGGGCCAGATCATGACATTCGATTTTTAGAACCAGATCGTTCGGATTAAACATCACTGAAAATTTAATTATTTCTGTACTTTTGTTATCTCTAACCACAAAAATTATGCCATGCAGTTCTTTCTCTCTTATCAACTTATACTTTTTGTAACCGAGTTTGTTCATAAATGCAGCCAAGACGTCAATATTTGCAGGTTTATGTTCTAAATCTTCAGGCACACCCTGTGCGAAAGAGACGCCATAAGACAGTATCATTATGACTACGCAGCAACATATACCGATCATCGATGAGGCTTTAAAATTTTGTATCATGATTTTTGCCTGTCTCTGACATTTTTGAGATAATCCAGCTAAAATTATGGACCTCTTATGAAATAATGGAATAATGTGGAAGATGAAAAGACCAAAAGCCGACTTCGCCAAAGTAGCCGCAGGCTACGACGGCTGAATCCTCTTAAACCCAATATTCCATCATTCCATTATTCCAATTCAGCCGTCGTAGCCAAAGCTACTATGGCGAAGTCGGCTTGTGAGCGAAGCGAACTAAGTACTCTCGTTCATAAATTCGGCCACGTATTTTCCTGCCTTTGCCTAATTGTGCTCACTAAAGAAAAAAACCGATCATTCGCTGTCATTGCGAGCGAAGCGAAGCAATCTCGCTGTTTCTGATCAGATTGCTTCGTCGCTTCGCTCCTCGCAATGACACTCTGTTTGCGATTACCTTACGTGATTGTATTTATGAAAACATGTACCAAGTTCTCTTATTGCCATGCGAGATGGGGCAGGAGCGATGGTAAGGCAGATTCATCCGTCACATTGACTATCGTGATGTTTATGATCAAATCATTACGGATGACGTTGAAGCTTCCAGGGGATTGGCTGATTTGAAAGATGCCGCTGGCGCCTTGAAAATTACCCACGTAAGCTTTAATACTTGCTCCCTCTAAATCCGTTTGACCTATGGCATCACCAGATAGCGGAGACGAACCTTCAGGCACGAGAACATTCTCATCAGAATACAGCGTACCCGATATATTGCCCAGGTTGTCCCAATAGCCTGCGAATTCAATTCCGAAGTGAAAGCCGGCGTATCCCCCCCTGACTTGGTTCAGCTCTTCATCCGTGAGTTCGGCGCCGAATTCTATCCCTATCCAGGCAGCCCCAACTACCGTCCAGCCCAATGTGATACAAATGACCAGGGAAAAGATCGTCAAAATGAAGGATCTTTTTAACAAGCCGCACTTCATATGAGAAAAACTCCTTTCAAAACTCCCCTGGAGTCTTGAAAAATGGAAACCCTCCCACACCAACCTCCTGTATCCTGATGACACTCAATAAAGGGGCAGGAATCGTCGTTTCTAAAGGAAGTGGAGATGTGGGTTGTTGTTTCTTCTTGCTTGCCACCAGAAAGATTATCCCGTTCCAGTACTCTTCAAAGGCCTCAATGCTCATCGACCGGTTCCCGAAAGCAGGATCAGCGATGTAGACCTTATCATTTCTGATCCCTTTTAAGACTACAAAATGGGAATAGCTTCCCGATTTGAAAAGGATGATGGCGGGTATTTTCAATTTTCTCAGGTTGTCCGTGCTCACTTTGTAACCGGCAGCCAGATAACCTTTGTGTTGAGCATAATTTTTGAGATCAAGGAGGGAAAAACCTTTTTGGGCTATCTCTTCTTTGTTCCCCTGCTTCAGCATGTACTTGATGATCTCAATCTCATCTACTTCAGACATATAAAAGTAATTCAGGATCGTAGCCAGGGAAGCAGCCCCGCAGCTTAGATCGAACCTCTGAGGGACGACGTTCTTGTACCGTGCTTCCCTAAGGCTTACGACCTTTTTCGTGACATACAAGCCACCTGGAAGCCGAAGGGTGACCGATCCCGCCACGGCATCGGAGGGGATCAAACTGATGCCGATACAGGCCAGCGCGCATAAAACTATCCATAGTGCCGTTGCTTTTATTTCAGATAGATCTCCCTGATGGAAAGGCCGAGGTTATTCTCCAGGCTGTTCAAGTCGCCGGCACATTGTGTGATCTGGAAAATCCCCTGGCTGTTAGAAAAAGAACCCCTGATAACATCCTCCAGCAGCTCAATATTCTCTTGCACTCTATCATTATTGGAAGCATGCACATTACCGAGGTCCGCTTCTGTCAAAGAAACCGGACCTCCCATAACCACCACC
>JAFDKF010000013.1 GCA_019307135.1 Deltaproteobacteria bacterium | reverse complement strand
GGAAATGAGCTCCCCTGGCGTGGGGTTCTCGGTCGAAAGGGGAGAAACCATTGCCCGCGAAAATGGGTTGCAATTAATCGAATAAGATTTTGTTACTTTTTTACCAGCGTCCCCATTCCCCTCATTGGACCAGATAGATTATTCCGTAAGACCACCCCTGTGCTGGTGAGCACAGCCATGTGGGCACTCTCATGGGGAAAGAGCTGCATGCGTGCGAATGCTTTTCAAAAAAAGAGCGACAAGCTTTGAAAGTTGGAATACCAGGTGGCTTCGAATATCGGCTTCACAGAATAGCTTTATGGCATGTTCGGCCACACCCAGAACCTGGCCCAACCTTTCGACCTTTTCAGGAAACAACGCCAGAATTTTGTCACAGTAAACTTCTGCCAGTCGCCCACATCTATCAAGCGTGGCTTTGAGACGAATCAGTTGTTGGATGTCTCGAGGCTCAAACCTCTGGCGCCAGAGGTTCAATTCGGATTCTAGAGCTTGACATTCCTCGACATCAAAACCACTTAAACGCAGGTTTTCAACAGTGAGGGCCAGAGCGTACAGCGCCGGCGACCAGGGTATCTCGTCTTCTGAGGCTTCAAAGTGATCGATCAGTTGACTCAAGAGAACAAAGGAAAAATCCTCGAGCCTGATATCTGCTATCTGCAGTTCTTGTGCTTCAGAACCAGAGTTATCTTTATGTCTTTCGTGAAATTGGCCGCGAAGCCTTGTCAAACGCTCGAACGTGGTCACCAGTTGTTCGGAGGTGGCTGCTTTTTCTTTGGCTTCAAGAAATTCGTGCATCAACTTGACTTCCTGGATAGTGCCCTTTTTAGTCATTGCTTCAAGTTGTTCATCCAAAGAGCGGGCATTGAAAAACTCCTTGAGTTCCTCATGAAATCGCTTGAATTGTTCCACGAAAGCGGGGGGATAATCGGCATCTGGAGCAGTGATCCTTTCGAGCAGAGCCGCCGAGGTGACAAGGTCTTCAGGGCCGGCGCAACGATGCAGCTTATTCTGGAGCGTATGCTTGATTTCCTGTTTGAGTTCTTTGGGAATATCGTTTCTGTGGGCTATGTCTCGGACTCGGGTGAGTGGTTCCGCGCTCGTGAAAGGGCTGCTGAAAGAAGGAAGCCACGGATAGATCTTCCTGATGATGAAAACGTTGTCCGAAGTGGTTTTCTTGGAAAGACAATCATATATGCGACGTCCCATCTTTGCATGATGAGATGGACGGTAGTGCCGGCCGTCCTCGCTCAAGGGGACCTCGCCCGTGCCAATGAAACGAAGATAAATCGCTAAGTAAGTGAGTTGTTCTAAGTTTAGGTCAAGCCTGTCATCGGTAACAATGTCATGAATCCAGCCCAGTTTCTTCCTCCAGCTCCCGCATCGCCGATCCGCCTCGGCAATCGTATTTGCAAAATTATCCATTAAATTCCCCCTTTTTCTAAAGGGGGGCAGGGGGGATTTCTGCGCAAAGCCTATTTTTTCCACGTGTCTTGGTGAATCGGCTATCATCTGGCGAAGCCTGTTGCGTGCCTCCTTGAGCAAACTGGGTGGTTCGGGCCACTGCTCAAGGATGATGCAGCCCGAGAAATTGCGCCTTTTCAAGCGTTCTATAAATCCCTCTATGCCTGAAGCATCTTTTCCGGCAGGACCTGCAAAAAGGGGCAGGTGGCTGTCATAGTCTCCATAGTTTTCGTGCATATGGATATGGATGATCGGCACCTGAGGATCGAGCAGATCAATGAACTTAAGGTAGTCGTTCCGCGTTGCCTCGCAGAGGTTGGCGTGCCCTATGTCCGGACACATTCCCACGTAAGCGGCATCCGTGGAGCCGAGGTTGCGAAGCTTTCTGAATAGCTCATTGAAGTCGTCCGGTGCGGTAAACGGTGTGTTTTCGATAGAGAGCTTGATGCCGACCTGCGCCAAACGTTTCATTAACGGGATGATGGCCTGCACATAGGAAGCAATCCCCTCATCGGTGTACAGATGGATGTTAAGAAGCGATGCGCCGATATCCCGGGCAAACTCCAGAACTTCGAGAAGTCGTTCCCATGCCTTGGGTTGCAGAGGGTTGACCTGCCACGGCGCATGGACGCACAGGCGTATGTCGTGCTCAAGGGCGGTATTCCTGATGTCGCGACGTGTTTCGGCATCAAGGTCACTTTCTTCCCAGCCCGCTCCTGACTCCTTCTTGTCAGGAAACCACTCGAAGGCATCGAAACCGTTTTGCACCGCGTACTCGAAAGGCTGTGTGGGGGTCAAAGCCGAGAAGGCAGTCTGGTTGCCAATGCGTATTCTCCTTTCACTCATTTCCAATCCCAACCTGAGGCCGTGTCTGCACCACGTAGTATCGACCTTTGGAGTAGGCGCCTTCGATATCCTGCGGAGACCCCAGGGCCTCCTCAACCATTGCGCCGATGTCGGCAATGGTGACCAAAAGGTTTTTTCTAAAATCTTCATCCCGCACGAGCCGCTCGAGCGTATAATCCAGGGAAACCTTACGGGAAGATGGCAACATGACGCTGTCGTAAAGGCCGGCACCAGCATAACCTGCCAGATCTTCTCCATTGGAATCAGAACGAAAGATCAAGCCGCTGCCGAAAAGACCAACGCTTTTACTCGGAAAAGAGAGAAGCCGTGGCTCGCGTCCTCCTTTTTTGCAGGTAAAGCTGAGAGCCCTTCCGGGATAGTTGCCGACCAATGTTTCACCAAGGCCCAAGACCACCTCGGCACAGATTTCATCTCTTTTGCCTGAAAACGGATTGACCGTGTGGATCACGAAGCTGTAATCCGCTTCAACCACCCCCTGAATGAGCACCGCCATGAAGAGATCCTCATGGGGAATACGATTCGCCCTGCGGCTCAGATATGCCCTTTCATTCCATTTGGAGCCCCATACACGTTTGATACACATCCATGCATCATCCCAGTTTGCAGGCCACGGAAGCCCTGGGTCCTCCATCACCTTGCTAAGGGAGGAGACCAGGTCATCCGGTGCCTTGAGGGCCAAAATGGTCTTGCGGAGTTTACCGAGCAATTCGCTCTTCGCCTCTTGCGCCTCTTCATCCACTCGACGCGTCAGTTCCTCGTAACGCTTCCGAATCTCCTCGTTGTTCTCTTCGGCAAGGACCCTTTCAAAAACCCCAAACGGCACCGCCACTGAAGTGGGAAGACCGATCCGTTCGGGTAACTTGCCCTGCAAGCGTCTCAAGTTATTTGATTTGCCCCCAAGGTTCTTTTCATTGAAATCACTTGCTGATACAGCATAGGCGGAATCAGTGAACAGTGACCAGTGGTCAGTGGTCAGTACTCTCCGCTGTTGTGCACTATCCACTATCCACTGTCCACTATCCACTGTCCACTGACCACTGTTCACCTCCTCAAACATCACGTCACCGGCCGCATTTACGCTCAGCTTGAGGGAATGCCTGTTGAGTGACTTCAATTGCCTGATTATCTCGGGGTCGTAGCAGGTGGCAAAGAGCACTTGGGCATTTCTGGCACGAATTGCTACATGGGATACAATATCGGTCACATCCGGAGTGATAACAGCGGTAACCATTTCCGGAATTTCCTCATCCCCGGCCACTTTGTCGGTAACAATGATTGTGGGGCGAGCAAAGCTTCTGCCCTGAACGGACTTTAGGGTGGCCACGACTTCCACCTGCCCTGTCCCTCGACCCGGGCTGATCACCTGCCAATGGCCAAGTTCGGCACTTTGGCGCAATATGGGATCAAGCTGGCGCAAAAGCATCGACAGAACGAATGCAGGACGACCGCGCACCACCTCTTCACTGAAGAGCGTAATGGTCCATGTATCGGCGTGAAAGGCCATGCCGAGGAATTCGGCTTTGGGCTGAAAGAGCCTATAATAGTAATCGATAAAGACGCCCAGAGCTCGTCCGAGACGATCAAGGACGGCTTCGGCTTGAAGGGACCACTCTCTTCCAAAACGGGGCACCTCCATAAGGCGTGCCCAATGGCGCAAGCAGTGTGCAAACTCATCATCGTCATTTGAAAAACAGAGGTTCTCAAGCACCATTCCGATCAATTCCACCAGTTGATCCCCGCTCAATTTCAAATGCAGGTTTCGTTCCACCACAATACGCAAGAAATCCTCCAGAGAGAGATCCAGGAAGAGCAAGTCGCGCACATTGTTTGAATCTTCCTTGAATCGTCCTGTCAGACGGCGTCGCGCCTCGGTGATCTTTTCCACCAGGGTGCATACCGATATCTCCTGACCATCTTGATGCCGCCATATGAAGTCCATCAAACCGTGCATTTCTGCATCGAATAAATACCTTGCGGCATGGATGGCCGTTCCAAGATCGGTGCCGGAATGAACCGCCTTGAGAATCCCCAGGAAATGCTCGAAATCGGGAATCAATGCCTCTTTCAGATGCGGAATGAAATCGGGATGAGACCTGATCGGCCGCTCGTAGCTCTGGAGTCGTTTTTTCGTGACACTGTCCTGTTCGAGCCTCTTATAGAAGAGATTAAGATTTCCGTCACTTCTTAAGAATTCCAGATAGGCTTCACAGATGACGATATCATCGGGTGTAGTATTATTGTGAAGTTTTTGATGCCATTCTTCCAGGAAATGGCCGGAGACCTCCTTGATGTGGTGGCGATGCATGATGTTCAAGACCTCGTCACGAACCCGCTGTCCTTCGCCGCCTCGCCCCATTGTGGTTAGTATAAGCCGAATGAGCTCTTGCTCTCCTGGCTCCCTGGTATAGCGATCGGAAAGCTTGAGCGTCAGGCGATCCATAGAATGGCTCAACTCCCTGGGCTTGGTATTGTAATTACGCTGCCAGTCCAACTGTCTGATAGCGGAAAAACGGAGCCATACGAAGATCAGCGCCAGCCCCTCCACGTTATTCCTGACCTTATCCAGTAGATCATAACAAAGGTTGAAACGGTGCATCAGTGTCCATGAATTGCGGCTCATCTCCTTTTCAATGATCTGGTCGGCAAGACCGGAGACCCCGGGAGCCTCCAGAACCGTTTCTTTGGGTTTTCGCAACTTGATGTAGTAATTCTTACCATGGTTATTGTCCCAGCGATTTTCCACGGGGAAGAAAAGGCAGAAAGCGACAAGCGAAAGATTCGGAGGATGGTCCAGCCTGATGACGATTCGGCCTTCGTTGTTGCGGCTTGAAAAAGGGGTCTGAACAGCCGTTCCCCCAAACGCTCTTGTACCCTCAGGCCAGAGCGCCCGGGGAGGGATCTGCCACGGCGCGCCGGTGTGCCGAGACAGGCCCCAGTGTAACAGGCATTTTTCATCCTGTTCCATCCGGAGACAGACTTCGACCCCTTCATCTATGATGCGCTTTTCCACAAGTAGCACAACGCCGCTTTTTGTGATTATCTTTTCAACCATCATTTGTTGGCCTGAAATATTACGTTTCGCAATTGTACCTACCCAACAGCTTGGGGTAATATCCCTCAGCTTTTTGAGAAGTTGCTCGCAATTTCTACAACTTATGAAATCGTGAAACCAATTTTCGAATTATAGCACTTTATTGACTTGACTGCAATCTCAACAGAGGAATGATGGCCCGTCCTGCCTGCCCTGCCCGCCCTGGCGCGACATACTCAAATTCATCTACTAAGCCTGTAATCCCGGTCTGGGCCAGGGGCGCGAAACCCTTGAGAAAGGCTATCTCCCTCCCTAACCAGGGTCCGGGCCAGGGAATAATGGAGTATTGGGTATAAGAATTGAGTTGTGTGCCTGAGGCCTTCTTATGTTCCCGGTGTGCATATGCTGTGGTTTTATTTTCCTTGTCATGTGTGGGCCTTGATGGCCAAAATGGAGTCGTCAAAGGGTTTTGAAACAGCTTCTAAGCAAACTTGGAGGAAACGGGTAAAATGGAAAATAAGGGATGACAGCCTTTTTAGAAAAAAGGGCATGTAAGTTTGAGGAAAAATGAGGATAGTTGGTTCTCCCTCTGTGTCAATGATAGGTGGGTGTATCTTTGTCCTCTTTCTCTTCGCAGCTGTCCACAACTTTGAAGCGTGATCGTTTCTTTTTCAGCTGCCACGCACGATATTTCAGATAAATCAATTTGGGATCCACTAGATTTCCCGGCCCTCTAAAATAGACATAGCCGAAGAGAATTCCTCCCAGATGGTACGCGCCGCGAGGGTTGGCCTTGGCCAAAAACGTTAAGAATGTAATAATAATCGTTCCATAGCTTAAATACTTTGCTTTCAGAGGTAAAACAAACATGAGTAGTATTGTAGCTTCGGGGTTCAGCAAGCCAAAAACAACAATTAAGGACAATAGGCTAGGCATCATACCCAAGAATGGGGTGTTGAAACCTACAACACTGCCAAAAGCCAATCCACACAGGGCTGCTCCAACTGAGGATGAATAGAAAAGGATCAAGAATCGTCTCGGGCCAAAAGCATTTTCAACAGGCGCAGCAAAGAAATAGAATACGATGCAGCTGATCAGGAAAGTTATTGGTGACTGGGGATTGTGGATGAAAGGATGGCTAAAAAGCTGCCAGACATGAAAATTCGAGTGCCCAAATGGGTAAAGCTTGAGAACTGAAACAACCGGGATTCTAAACCAGTGCTCAAACAGGAGTTCCAACACATAAATCGCTCCATAAATAAGTAAAAGCCTTTTCCCAAGCAGCGTTAGCTTCGATCCAAATCCATAGGACATTCTTATATGATCAGGTTTCATCTTATGTCTCCACAATTCATTTCTTGTTAAGGAAAACCTTCGGGGAATTCATAATGTTATTATCTAGTAACATAACATAGTTTGCGTTGTAAGAGAAGGGAGAGAGGGTATAATAGGCGCCACCGTGGTGCTTTTGTTTAGAAAAATACGGTTGCGAGGTCATAAGGCTTAAAGCAGCACAGAGCAATCTGAAAGAAAATGGCGAGGTTAATTTCCCGCTCTTTTTTTCGGGGTCTGATCGAAAACTACTTGCCCTTTGAGACCCATCATTAGGTGGGGAATAGGGTCTGTTATTCAATTTCCGGTTCGATCCATACGATATGTCTCTTGTTAACAATGAGTACTTTCTCATACATAGACCCTGGAAATTTGGCATCAAACACCACCACGAACGGATTCCCCGATCTTGTAAACAGGTCAGATACCCTGGCTTCAGAACCTAAATTTATTGTAGCCTGTACAATAGTCCCGTCTACTAGTTTCATATTGACAGTTCCAGGCTTTACTTTCCAAGACACTCCTTTAGATTTTGCCATCCTACCGACCCCCCTTATATGGTTTGCTGTTATATACCCTTTCAGAAAAAGATTTTGAGGCTGCGCACTCTGCGGTGGACTATTACGATCAAGCTTGTCCTGTCACAGTCAAAGCTTTTTTGTCTTGACACGCCTCTTACGCTGTCGCTTGGATAGGCGACGTGATGGTCCTTTCTTTTTTGTGGTCGGTGCCCAGCCCTCTTCTTCTTCCTCGCTGAAATCCATCAAGTCTATATCAGGGTGTGTGACCATCTTCATCTTGTTCTCAAACTCTATTGAATCTATGGTTGCCGCCCCGTGTTTGGCAGCAAAACCAGCAATCTCCCTGTCGGAAGTCACCACAACGGCCCGCTCCTGGTCACGGGCTGCCAGTCGCTTGATAACGCTGTCAGCCAGTTGACCCGGCCGTGAAAACACAACGTCGATTCCCTTGCAGCGGGTTCTTCGTTCCATGTGGGTGTCGGCATTTGCCCCGTCAAAGACCACGGTAACCGGGTGATGTTTGACCCTTTTGTAAGAAGCCAGGCACTTGAGCAGGGCTTCCCGGCCTTCCTCCAGACTGCGATGCTCAATGACGCTGAGGGTCGGAGACTGACGGATCAGATTGTAGCCGTCTATGACGATGTGAATGGACATGATAAAATCGCTATGCGATTTTATATGATGCGGCTTCGCCGCTTCAAAAAGAAGATACCTGCAAAATCAATCACGAAGAGGCTTTTACCTAAAGTGATCGGTTCCAGGTTCAGGGTTCAAGGTTCAAAGGTTATAGTCTACTTTACAAGGGTTCACGGTTCAGGGTTGACAACCCCTGACCCAGGGGCTCTTCAACCGGGAACCGTGAACGTTGAACCGCTTAACCCAGGTTTTAACTTGGCAATCAGCCGCTCCAGGTCCTCATTGCCGTAAAACTCAATTTCAAGCCTTCCCCGATCTCCCCGCCTTATGATACGTACCCTGGTACCAAGGTGCCGGGTCAGATCATCGGCCAGGTTCTCCATGTAAACATCCTCTGATGACCGAACCTTTGCGCTCGAAGCCCTGGGCTTGCGGTCTTTGAGTTTCTTGACCAGGGCCTCAGCGGCCCGGACAGAGAGACTCTTGGAAACTATGCGACGCCAGGCCTCTTTTTGGTGAGCAGGGGTCTCAGCAGCCAGAAGCGCCCTTGCATGGCCCATGCTTAACGTGTTGTTGATGATATCGGCCTGGATCGGCTTGGGCAGATTCCGAAGCCGCAGAAAATTGGCCACAGTAGAGCGATCCTGACCCACGCGTTTGGCTACCGCTTCCTGGGTAAGGCCAAATTCCTTGATCAGGCGATAATAGGCCTCGGCCTTCTCCAGAGGATTCAGGTCTTGCCGTTGGATGTTTTCAACCAGGGCCAGCTCCACCATTTCGGACCCAGAGACATCCTTGGCGACCACCGGAACCTGTTTGAGCTTGGCTACGCGGGCTGCCCGCCAGCGGCGCTCTCCAACCACCAATTCATAGCCCGTGGGAACTGTGCGCACAACAAGAGGCTGAATAATACCTTTCTCCTTGATAGAGTCCGATAAGTCCTTTAGCTCCTGTTCGGTGAAACGCCGCCTCGGCTGATACGGATTGGGCCGGATCGAGTCAATATCACAATAAAAGAAAGACCTTGGTTCTAAGTCTGATGCTCCCACGTCAGGTATGAGGGCGTCGAGACCCCGACCCAATGCCTGTTTCTTAGGCATGCTGTTTCCTCCCACCATTCATGATTTCTTTGGCCAGGGCCAGATAGCTCTGGGCCCCCTGGGATGTGATATCGTAAAGGAGTACGGGCTTCCCAAAACTAGGGGCTTCTCCCAGCCTCACGTTTCGCGGGATACGAGTCTTGAAAACCAGATCCTTAAAGTATTTTTCGGCTTCTTCGGCAACCTGATGCGAAAGATTGTTTCGCCTGTCGAACATTGTCAGGAGAACCCCTTCAATCACAAGGCCGGGATTCAGATGCCTCTTGATGCGCTTGAAGGTTTGAAGGAGCTGGCTTAGACCTTCCAAGGCATAAAATTCGCACTGTAGGGGAATCAACAGAGTGTGGGCTGCCGTCAGGGCATTTACAGTAAGAAGGCTTAAGGAAGGGGGACAATCAAGCAGCATATAAGCGTATTCGTCAGCAAGGGGTCTTAGGAGGTCCTGGAGGAAGGTTTCCCGGTTTGGCTGTGAGATCAACTCCACCTCAGCCCCGATCAGGTCAATACATGCGGGAAGAACCTTTAGATGAGCCAGGTCCGTATCTACCACAAGGCCTTCAACGGAGTCCTTTTGAATCAAGCCGTGATAGAGGTTCTTAGAAACCTCGGCCTTATTTATACCAACGCCACTAGTCGCGTTTCCCTGGGGATCGCAGTCAACGAGCAGGGTCTTGCGCTCGGCCACAGCAAGGGCAGCGCCAAGGTTCACCGCAGTAGTGGTTTTGCCCACGCCCCCCTTTTGATTGGCTATGCAAATAATATGACTCACAGAAAGATTTTCTACCATAAAATCGGTCTTTTTCAAAGTCATAACGTAACTTCTCCCCCTCACCCCGCCCTCTCCCCCTGTGGACTCCGGCTCGGAGAGCCTACGCCTGGAGAGGGGAGAGGGCGGGGTGAGGGGGTCGTTGATGTTTTCCTTGATTTATTCATTGTTCACGATTATGTTATGAAATAAGGTGTACTTAGCCCATCTTGAGGGCAACTCGTAACCAAGAACCTAGCACCTTCGGGCGAACCAGATACTTGTTTTTGGATACTGGATTGTGAATATAACTAGCACATCAACAAATTTGAAATGTCAAAAAGCTGGAATTGAGCCCGCCTGTGCGGATCTACGACATCCAGCATCCAGTATCCAGTATCGTCTTGGTTCGTATAGCCCATCCTATGGTCTCAAAAGCATTTGGCAAAAAGAAATCTCCAGGATTAACTATACCATGCGCCTCACAAGAATAGCCCTGGTCGCGCTTCTCATAATAGCCGTTGCCATGCGAAGTGGCTCTGAAGGCTATCTATTTGCTTCGTCTTATACTTACTTGACAACCAAGGAAGAAAAGGAGCTGGGCAAGAAACTCATGCTCTACGTCAAGAAACACCTCGTGCTCATTGAAGATCCTTTTATTATAAACTATGTCAACAGGATAGGCCAGTACATTGTGGCCCAGCTCCCGTCCCCACCCTTTGATTTTCATTTCTACGTTGTCAAGGAAAATGTTTACAATGCCTTTGCCGCCCCCGCAGGCCACGTATTCATTAACAGCGGGCTCCTTGCTGCCATGGACAGCGAAGAAGAATTAGCTGGTATTCTCGGCCACGAGATTGCCCATGTGTTATGCCGCCACATCTCCGAACAGATAGAACGGTCCAAGAAAATCGGTCTTGCCACGCTGGCCGGTGTTCTGGCCGGGATCTTTCTGGGCGGAAGTGGCGCGGCCGCAGCCGCTATTACCACCAGTTCGATCGCAGCCGGCCAGTCCCTTACCCTGAAGTACAGCCGCGAGAACGAGGAGGAAGCCGACCAGGTCGGACTCAAATACCTGACCAAGGCCGGATACGGCGGTGGAGGGCTCCTGAAGGCTTTACAAAAGATACGCGCCAAACGATGGTTTGGCCCTGAAGATATTCCGTCTTATGTGACTACCCATCCGGCCATTGAAGCCAGGATGACTTACCTTGACACGTGGATTCAGACCCACCCCGAAGCGGCCAAGTCGGTTCGTCCTGTAGATCCAACAGGCTTCCGTAAAGTCCGCACTAAGTTGATCGCCCTTTACGGGGATACTGGGGCAGCCCACAGCACATTTGATTCCGAACTCCGCAAAGACCCTGAAAACGCCCTGGCATATTATGGCAAAGGGCTTGTCCTCAACCGAGACGGTAAGAGGCAAGGGGCAGTGGAAAACCTAAAAAGGGCCCTGCAATTCCGCCCTCTGGATTCAGACATTGTCCGGGACCTGGGCAAGACCTATTTTCACATGGGCAACTATGCCAGCGCGTTGAAGACTCTAAAGGGGGCTCTTGCCTTCAGCCCAAAAGACCCGGAGGGATGGTTTTTCTTAGGGCGAGCGCAAATGGAGATGGGGGATCTGCAAGGGGCCCTGAATAGCTTCAAAACTCTGGTGAAAACGGCACCCGATTATTTGCCCGGCACCTATTATTTAGGGGAAACCTACGGAAAGCTCGGCAACCTGGGGGAAGCCCACTACCACCTCGGAATCTACTATAAGGAAAGAGGACGATTCAAAAATGCGAAATTCCACCTGAATCGTGCCCTCAATTTGCTGGCCAAAGACAGCGAAAGGAAACAAACCATTGAGAAGGCCCTTAAAGAGCTTTCGGGGGCTCAAGGGCACGATCATAATGAGAGAAGCGCATGGTAAAGGTCCCGCGCCCCTGGGTGGCAGACCGGAGGGCCGTTGAATAACCAAACATTTTGGACAAAGGTATGGTTGCGTCTATGATCTGGACCTCACCCCTTTGTTCCAAGTGTTCAATCTTGCCTCCCCGTGCATTGATATCGCCTATCACATCTCCCATGAAGGACCCAGGGACCAGGATCTCCACAGCCATGATCGGTTCCAGCAGAAGCGGTCTGGCCTTGTGAAGCCCCTCCTTGCAAGCCATGGAGGCAGCGACCTTGAAGGCCAAATGACTGGAAACAGATTCTTTGTACGTGCCACCAATTAGGGCAACCGCCACATCCACAACAGGATATCCCACAAGTACACCACTTTCAAACGATTCCATCACACCCTGTTCAACAGCCGGAACGAATTCTGCCGGCAACGATTCGTCGGGTAAGCTGTTTACAAACCAATTCCCCCTGCCACGCTCTCTGGGTGTCAGCTCAAGTGCCACCTCGCCAAAATGACGAATCCCTCCAATCTCTTTTTCAAATACGGCAACTGCTTGGGCCGCCTGCTCCACGGTCTCCTTATAGACAACATGAGGCTTGCCCACATTGACCTGCGTATGAAAGTCACGCTTTAGACGGCCCACCAGGATTTCCAGGTGAAGCTCTCCCATACCAGAGATGATCATCTGCCCTGTGTCCTTATCATGCTTGACCCGAAACGTGGGATCTTCAGCCTCAAGCTTGCCAAGGGCCTGCTCTATTTTTTCCTGATCAGCATGCGTTCTGGGCTCCACAGCCACAGAGATCACAGGCTCGTAGGCATCGATCGATTCAAGCACAATGGGGTTTGACGGATCACAAAGGGTGTCGCCAGTGCCCGATGCCTTCAGGCCTACAACGCCCACGATGTTTCCGACACGCGCCTCCCTGATACGCTCGCGCTTGTTGGCGTGCATAGCAAGAATCCTTGCGACTTTTTCCTTTGTCTGTCTGGTGGGATTGAGGATTTCGTCACCTGTATTTAGCCGGCCCGAATAGACCCGCACATAGTTTAATCTCCGGCCCTGGTCCATCATGACCTTAAACACCAAAGCGGCCAGAGGTGACCGGTCCGAAGGATCGGCCTTCTTCACTTGCCCTGTTTCGGGGTCTACCCCTTCCATGGGTGGCACGTCCAGAGGACTCGGGAGAAAGTCAACAATACCATCCAAAAGCGGCTGTATACCCTTATTCCTGAGAGCAGCGCCACAAAAAACAGGAACAAGCGTCAGCGAAGTGGTGGCCTTTCGGATGCTGGGAACAAGCATCTCAGGCGTCACGGGGGCTTCGGCAAGATAAGCCTCCATTATTTGATCGTCAATCTCTGCCACTGATTCAAGGAGCTTTTCCCGATATTCAAGAGCTGTTTCCATCAAACCTTCGGGAATGTCTGTGACCCTGAAAGTTGTTCCCAGGGTCTCTTCATCCCAGATAAGCTGTTTCATACTTGGGAGATCAATCACCCCTTGAAAGGATTCCTCAATCCCCACCGGTATCTGCATGATGAGAGGCTTGGCACCCAGACGATCGTGCATCATCTGAACGGTTCCAAAAAAATCAGCACCGGCACGATCCAGCTTATTCACAAAGGCAATCTTGGGCACACCGTATTTGTCCGCCTGGCGCCAGACCGTCTCTGACTGGGGCTGTACACCCCCAACCGCACAGAATACGCCAACCGCACCATCTAAAACCCTGAGGGACCGCTCTACCTCAATGGTAAAATCGACATGTCCCGGTGTATCAATGATATGGATCTCGGCCCCCTTCCAGTGGCAGGTTGTTACTGCTGAGGTAATGGTGATTCCGCGTTCCTGCTCGTCCGGCATCCAGTCCATGACCGCTTCACCATTGTGGACCTCGCCCATCTTGTAGGATCGACCCGTATAGTAGAGTATACGCTCTGTGATGGTAGTCTTACCTGCATCAATATGGGCAATGATGCCGATGTTTCGAATCTTGCTGATAGGTAAAGTTTTTCCCATTGGTTAGTCGTTATTCGAAAACCGTTATCCGTTCTAAAATTCACGAGTCAGATCGGCGTACAACCTAAATGAATCCGATCACCTTATCTCGCCCGCTCCTCTTGGCCTGTTAAATAGCTTCACGGAAGAGCACGAATTTCTCAGGTGATTATCCACAAGTCATGATAACGATTCATGATTATTAGCCTGTTATTTAACAGGCTGAATCGCTTGAGATCTCAGAGCCACCAGAGAAACACACTTTGTCTGATTTTTTGACCCCGGTTAAATAGGCTTCGCCCGAGTTGAATATGCTTCGCATTCAACGAGGCAAGCATTTAACGGGGCAAGGACGAAAAATCAGACAAAACGCTCAGCCCCTGGCGGGGCATATGATCATTTCAGATATCCCGAGCAGCGCGAGAGACGGCTTCTTGAGCTGAATTCCCCTCTCAGGAATTCAGCTCAAGAACTCTGAGGCTCTGTGAGAGATAAATATTTTATTTTATCATAAGCATGTCTGGGCTAAAAGGAAATCGAATATCTATGTGACCTGCCAGTGTTTTGGCCTCACGCCCCTCGATCAGGATCTTTACAGCCTCGATCTCCGGGATATTGAGGGCCAGAGTATTGACAATAGAAAATATCGTGAACATCTCGCACAAGCTACCCCCAGGATGCTTGTCGCTGATGGCCCTGTCAAGATCTACATAGGCAATACCATCTTCGGCCACATAAAGAGCTAAAAGCCTTGTTTTGGCTGGAACGGTGGGCAGGAGGTCACCCTCTGGCCCCTCAATCAGGGCATGGACTATGCTTCTGGCGCGCTCAACCACCCCATCCTGTTGCACCAGGTTGCGTTCTTCAGCACCGAGAAACCGATGATCAGGGCCCAAAAAATAAAGGTGGGTCCTCACCTTAGCCAGTTTTGGGAGAAACTTCCTGGGCATGGGCTCGGGCCCCTCTTTCGTGTCTGTCGATAAAAAAAGCCTGTAACTATAAGCAAGGAGTCCTCCTGCAACAACGCAAAAAACCATCAGCGCTGCCAGGCCATAACGCTTGATTTTCATGTTGTGTGTCCAGTCATCTTCATAAGGCGAAAACTTAACAAATGAGTCAAGCCCGCCCTGGCGCGAGTGATTGGAACAAGCTATTATCGCTGCAGTATTAGAGAAACGTAAGCTACGGAAATCAGTCCTTGCCTGTCAGGTCTGGGCCAGGGTTTTGTGGCGTACGTTGTTTGTAAACTCTGGCAGATACTGGATACTGGTCACTCGATACTGGATTGAATAAGAAAGCTTTTCCTTTTTTGCTATCCAGTATCAAGCATCCAGCAACCAGGATCGCGAAGCCTCGTCGGCCCGCCCTGGCACGATACCCTCGCGAGAGGCTATCACGCTCCCCAACCCGGTCTGGGCCAGGGTTTGAGGCGAAGCAGGGAAGGCGCTCCACCCCATGGGAGCGAAATCCGCCATCGGCAGACTGGTGTTAGGTTATTTGACACAGGTGCTGGTTTGAGTCAAGGCTGAACGTATTCTTCTCATGGAATCTGCTTCTTTGAACCATAAGGGCGAGCCCTTATGTCCTGTGACGCCTTCTCGCTTGACACGCAACCCCGGTTCTCCTATTCTAAAGAATCCTTAGGCGTTCACAGGTTCAGAGTTCCCCGTTCAGGGTTACCTTTCTTTCGTTGGCCTTGCTTGTAGGCCAGCAAGTACTTGATGAAACCACGAATGGCAGCGCGGGTGCGTCCGGCATGATCATACACGCCCTGAACCTCTGAACCCTGAACCTCTGAACCCGTGAACGGTTACAAGAATCCCATGTTCAACCCAGCCCTCCTTTGTTAAACAACAACTCTGGTATGATGCGAAAAGAACCATTAGAAAGTACCCTCTTTAGAAAGCTGTCCTTGCTATATTCCGAGATGGAGGAGGCCTACAACCAGGCGGCCTGCAAGATCGGCCTCTCCTGCCGGGGATGTCCTGACAATTGCTGCACCAGCCATTTCCAGCACCATACGTACATAGAATGGGCTTACCTTTGGAAGGGGATACAATCCCGTCCTGATGAGAAACAGCGGGAGTTTATGAACAGAGCCGGGGAGTACGTCAGACAGAGCCGAGATCTCCTGGCTCGGGGCATTAGGCCCCGCATTATGTGTCCCTTGAACGATAAAGGGCTTTGCCAGCTTTACGAACACAGGCTCATGATCTGCCGCATGCATGGGGTCCCGAACAGCTTTGTCAGGCCGGATGGTAAAAAGATGAGTTTTCCCGGCTGCTTCAGGTGCCAGCAGCTTTACTCGCATTTGGACGAGGCCCCCGTTCTGGACAGAACAGGTTTTTACCGGAATCTGGCCTCGTTGGAGATGGCCTTTGTTGGACAGAACATCAAGACCTTGCCCCGGGTTAGTTTGACTCTGGCCGAAATGCTGGTCCAGGGACCGCCCCGAATCTAGCCAGGGAGAGGGCGGGGTAAACCCGCCCCTACGCCCGCCCGCCTCGCCTGAGCGCTCGCGACCCGCCTGCCATCGCCAGGCACACCATACAGCCCAAACGCCGGCATACGTGGCAATGGCGGGCAGGTGGCGGGCAGGTAGGGTCGGCTTTATGCCGACCGCATCCCTCTTAATATCTTCTCAGAGGCGGTAAAGTCTTCCGGCGTATTAATGTTAAAGAAGGAAATGAGGTGGGGGTCTGCTGGTCTAAGCTGGGCCTCCGGGATCTCTTTCACCTTGACCTTTGGAAAGAACTTCAGGATCTTAGGATCTTCGTTCTTGAGCTGACGCTCAATCGGTTTTATACATCGCTTTGAATAAATGGCGCACAACGGCTGATTACCCTCCTCCGTGACAGGTATGATTACATCCCACTTTGGTTCAAGCTCCTCCAAAAGCGCCCTGATCAATTCCTTTTTCAAGAACGGCGTGTCACAGGCCGTGATGAAAGCATGGGGCGCTGAGGCGTGAAACAGCCCGGCATGGATGCCGGTCAGAGGGCTGCGTATTGGAAAAAGATCCGTTACGATTGTCAAGTCCCACGAGAGATATTGAAGAGGGTTGTTCGTGACCAGCAAGACTTCATCGAAAAGCCCCTGAAAGGTATTGTATAGGCGGTCCATGATGGTCTGACTCCCTACGGAAAGAAATGCCTTGTCCTTGCCTCCCATCCGTGTATTCAACCCGCCTGACAAGATGATTCCCGAACAAGGATATTTCACGGCATCAAAGAAGCTCCTGATTCATTTACACCAAATTATCAGGCCCTCCCTGGCACTGTCAAGCAAAACGTCAACGGAAATTGTCCTTGACAAAGCATGCAACTGGGCGTACTCATTTGTTTTTGAAGTACTTATTAGTCCGTTAGTTGTCAAGTTCGTGTTTTTTGTGGCAGAAAATTTCGTGCTATGTTCAACAACAAGTGAACTAAAGTGCCTAAAGTGTCTAAAGTGAGCTAAAGTTAATGTGCACGCCTTCGGCGTGGTCTATCTAAAAACAGGTTGCGCTGAAAGCGCATTCCTTAACTTTAGACACTTTAGGCACTTCAAACTTTAGGCACTTTTGGTTCCGGTTTATCCGTCTTAGGAGATCGACCTTTGAAGAAGGGATTCATTAGGATCAACAGGGAACTGTGCAAGGGGTGCGGGCTTTGTGTTGAAGCATGCCCCAAGGGGTCGATCAGGATAAGCAACAAGCTCAATATCAAGGGTTATCATCCAGCCGAATATACCGAAAAGGAAAAGAGTAAGAACCGAAAATGCACCGGGTGTGCCCTGTGTGCAATAATTTGCCCTGACATTGCCATTGAGGTGTTCCGTGACTAAGCAGTTAATGCGGGGGAGCCATGCGATTGCCGAAGCGGCAACGCGAGCAGGGTGCCGCTTTTTTGCAGGCTACCCCATCACACCGCAGAACGAGCTTCCTGAATACATGTCTAAGCGCTTTGCCGAGCTCGAAGATGCCACCTTCATTCAGGCTGAAAGCGAGCTGGCTGCCATCAATATGGTCATGGGGGCAAGCATGGCTGGCCTCCGGGCCATGACCTCATCTTCCAGCCCGGGGATCAGCCTTAAGCAGGAAGGGATCTCTTACATGGCCGGTATGGAACTCCCTGCCGTAGTCGTCAACATTATGCGGGGAGGCCCCGGTCTTGGTAATATCGCCCCCACCCAGCAGGACTATTTTCAGGCCACAAGAGGCGGCGGGCACGGGGGCTATCGAACAATCGTGCTTGCCCCTTACTCGGGCCAGGAACTGGTGACCCTCACCATGAAGGCCTTTGATCTAGCTGATGCCTATCGTATGTCTGTAATCTTGCTGGGTGATGGTCTCATAGGCCAAATGATGGAGCCTGTGACCTTTCCGGATCCAATTGATCCGGCCACATTACCAGAAAAGGACTGGGTACTGGACGGTGCCAGGGGCCGAAACAGCCGCTTCATTGCTTCCTTGCGTTTGGACCCGGTCCAGATGGAGCAATTCAACTGGAAGCTGGCCAGAAAGTATGCTGCCATATGCGAGCGCGAAACCGAGCACGAGTCGTATCTTCTCGATGATGCTATCGTTGCTGTGGTTGCCTTTGGCACGGCAGCTCGCATTGCCAAGGGTGCTGTTAACCAGGTAAGAAAAGTGGGTTTGAAGGCAGGCCTGTTTCGGCCTATCACCTTGTGGCCCTTTCCAGGAAAGGAACTGCGGGCCCTGACCCACACCATCAAAAATCTCCTTGTATTTGAGATGAACTTTGGCCAGATGGTGGAAGATGTGAAGATCAGCGTGGGCGAGCAGGCTACCGTACACTTTCATGGCAGACCCGGAGGCATCATTTCCACACCCCATGATATCGCAGCCGCCATCACTAAGCTGATTTACAGGAATGAACTGTGAGCTTAGGGGCTTTGCCCCAATTGGAATGTTGGAACCCTGGAATACTGGAGTGACGGGTTATATCTGGCCCGTAAATCTCGAAACTCGAAATCCGAAACTCGAAACAAATCCAAAATACGAATTTTCTAATGTTCAAAACAATCCTGAATAAAGCTGAAATACGGATTTTCGATCATTTGAATTTTGAAGATTTGAAAATTGTTTCGGATTTCGATATTCGGATTTCGGATTTTCTTTAGCAGGCAAAAAACAGATGTCACGAAAAGATCCATCGTTTCAATAGATTGTAGAAATTCTGAAACGTCCTATGACAAAACAGGTATTCAAAAGGCCTGAGGCTCTAAAAGAGAACATTTTTCACTATTGCCCTGGGTGCGGCCACAGCATCATCCACCGACTAGTAGCTGAAGTGATTGACGAACTCGGAATTCGGGACAAGACCGTGGCGGTGCCGCCTGTCGGGTGCGCTGTGCTGGCGTATAACTACATTGATGTGGACATGGGAGAGGCTCCCCATGGGCGAGCGCTCGCAGTGGCCACAGGGATAAAGCGAGCCCGGCCCGATCTGATCGTGTTTACCTATCAGGGGGATGGAGACCTTGCTGCCATTGGCACCGCTGAGACCATTCATGCGGCCAACCGGGGGGAGCGCGTGAGCGTTATCTTTGTAAACAATGGAGTGTTCGGAATGACAGGGGGCCAGATGGCACCCACCACCCTCTTGGGGCAAACCACAACCACCACACCCGGAGGCCGATCGCCCCTCAGGGATGGATTTCCCCTCGACCTGAGTCAAATGTTGGCTGTAGCAGGCGGGAGTGTTTATATTGAGAGGACAGCCGTCACATCGCCGAAAAATATCATCAAAACTAAGAAGGCCATAAAAAAAGCTTTTCAGGTACAAATGGATGATCTCGGCTTCGCCTTGGTTGAGATACTATCTCAATGCCCGATAAACTGGAAGCTTTCGCCAGTTGAGGCCTGCAGGTGGATCGAAGAAGAGGTCGTGAAGACCTACCCCCTTGGGGTAATCAAGGATATCACAGTTTATTGAGTTTATTGAGTTTATTGGGTTCATTCGTTGAGTTAACACAACAAACCGTGTAAACCCAACAAACACAAGAGGCACAACAAACACTGATGGGCATAACCAAGACCATATTTTCCGGCTTTGGTGGGCAGGGGGTCCTGATGATGGGATACGTGCTGGCAACTTCGGGTATGCATGAGGACAAGCACGTAACCTTCCTTCCCTCATACGGGGCAGAGGTGCGCGGTGGAACCGCCAATTGCACTGTCACGGTGAGCGATGAGCCGATTGCCTCGCCAGTTGCATCATTCTCGGACTTTGCTGTATTGATGAATACCCCTTCTCTCATAAGGTTTGAGACAAGGATAAAAACGGAAGGCATAGTCTTCTTAAACGGTGACCTGGTGGAACTGCGGCCCAAACGCCGCGATATTCAAGTGGTGGCCATACCGGCTAACAGCATCGCCGAGAGACTGGGCAATGTCCGGGGGGCGAATATGGTTATGATCGGTGCATTGGTCCAAAAGACTGGTTTAGTTTCCTTGAAGTCTGTCATCAAGAGCGTAAAGAGCGTCTTTGAGACAAAGGGCTCAAAGGTACAGAAGATGAATACCCTGGCCATCAAGGAAGGTGCCGCATTTGTAAACGGAGTATCAGGGTCGTAAGCCGAGCAATTTAGGCGCTTAATTCTAAAACTGGTGTTTTTTCTGGCAGAAAACAAATCCGAAATCCGAATATCGAAACTCGAAACAAATCCGAATATCTAATGTTCAAATGTTCAAAACCTTTGAAGCAGTTTCATTTGAGATAAAAATGGCGGAAATCCTTATCGTTTTATGATTTTGAATTTTTGTCATTCGATATTGTTTCGGATTTCGTGCTTCGAATTTCGAAATTAATGAAGTTTCCGTTTGGTTCCGGCTTGTCCGGGTTAGGTGGAAGATCATTCATGACCGTAAAGGAAATCATCTTGGGAGTCAAAAACAGGCCAGGTGAGCTTTCTCGCATCATCGGCCATCTTTATGAAAACGATGTGAAGGTCCCTGCGTTCTGGGTAGGCACCGAGAACAAAAAAGCCACCCTTCGATTCATTGCCAGCGATCCAGAAGCAGCGATCTTGGTCTTAACCGGCCTCGGTTTTAGGGTCAAGACCATGGATGTTGTTGCTGCCAGGGTTCCGGATCACCCGGGCGGATTGAATGCAATCCTAAAGTTATTACACTCGGCGAACATCAACATTCTCCATATTTATTCTTGCCTTGAAACCCGGGATCCGATTCTGATCCTGGAGGTTGATAACACCGAGGAAGCAGTTAAGGTCTTAAAGAACAACTGGATCACTCTTTATGACGAGAGGGTTTACAATTTCTAGGAGCCGGTTATGCCAGTTGAGCCCGTTAACCGGGGATCATGAATCGTGTACTCGCAAAACGTAGAACGAATAACGAATCCCAACCGGCTAAACCGGCTAAACGGACTAAACGGGTAACGAACAATGAAGATTCAATCATACAGCTTTGGCTACATTGAAATCGATGGGAAGTCCTACCGGAAGGACATCAAGCTCATTGGCGAGAGAGTGGTGCCGGACTGGTGGCGCTCGACTGGTCACCGTGTAGAGCTAAGCGATGTGGAGGATCTGCTCGATACAGATGCTGAGATTT
The DNA here is from genome assembly GCA_019307135.1 of Deltaproteobacteria bacterium. GTDB lineage: Bacteria > Desulfobacterota > Desulfobacteria > Desulfobacterales. Next base: position 26,532 of record JAFDKF010000013.1, on the reverse strand, counting down.
GCATATTCGGCACCGGAGCTTCCGGGCTCATGCGAGTATCTGAAGCAGTGAAGTCTGCCTTCCGAAACCGGGGTACTAAGGTCCTGATCGAAAAAACCGAATCAGCGTGCGATACGTACAATCGACTCTTCCAGGATGGCAAGAAGCTTATCGCTGGCTTTCATTTGACCTGCTGATTAGTGCTTGACCGAAGACCCTGTTTTTTCGGTCAAAAATTCGAAATCCGAAGCACGAAATCCGAAACAATGACAAAAATAAAAATGTTCAAATGACAAAAACATCGAATTTCCAACATGTTTGGGTCATTTTGTCATTTGATATTCGAATTTGTTTCGAGTTTCGAATTTCGGCATTCGGATTTTGCCTGAACATGACTTTTCGTTCAGGCACTCATTATGGGATGGTTTTCATCTTCCCGATTGAAAGGTCATGAAGGGGAATCAGGATGTCAGCCATCTCCTTGATCTTTTGGATGCTATCGTAGGCCTCCATGACATTGATGTGGACCCCCGGAGCAATAGCCGGCCCGGTGGCCGGAAAGTTCTTGTCGTTACAGCAAAACCCGGTGATAATTGCCTTCCCTTTTGAGGTATTGATGGACACTGACTGGCCCCCAACCGTATGCCCTGGGCTGAAGATCACATCAATCCCGTCAAGGATATTCGCATCCCCCTCCACCTCAACCACATCGACCCCGTCCAGCACATCCGGGTAATACCTGTGGTCGATCGGGTGTGGGTTTCTGAAGAAGTCCATCTCCGCCTTTTGAACATACACCTTGGCACGATGGCATTTGTAATCGTTTTCGCAGTGATCATTGTGGAGATGGGTGTGAATAATCACATCTATCTCCTCGGGCTTGAGTCCCACGGTAGCAAGGGCCTCCTCAAATTCCAGGATATCAAAACCATAAGTTTTTCCCAGGTCATCGGGCACTATAAACTGTTCGAGCCCTGTGTCCACAAGAATATTCTTGTCACCGCCTTTCAGATAAAAGACATAGATAGGAATCCAGATCCTTTGTCCGTAATCCCGAAGATAGGTCATGATCCCCTGGTCTGTTTCGTTGGCCCCAACCACCAGCGGATAAATCGTGTATTCTTGCATGGCACCCCCCTGTTGCACAAGTCATAGAATCGCTGCGCGATTCTATCCAGATAACGTGTTCACAATTCCGAAGCAAGGCCTATCTCTGTGGCGTTCAAGACTTCCCTGGCTTCCTTGAAGCCTGGGTCCAGCCTAAGGGCTGTTCTAAAAGGTTACGTTCTTCATTCACCAACGATTTTGACCAGTACTCTCTTTTTCCTTCGACCATCAAACTCGCCGTAAAATATCTGTTCCCATGTACCGAAATCCAGCCTTCCCTCCGTCACGGCAACGACCACTTCACGGCCCATGATCTGCCTTTTCATATGGGCATCTGCATTGTCCTCGCCCACGTTATGCCGATATTGTGAAACAGGCGCATGGGGTGCCAACTTCTCCAGCCAGACGTCGTAATCGTGGTGAAGTCCGGATTCATCGTCGTTTATAAACACAGAAGCCGTTATGTGCATGGCATTTACAAGCACAAGCCCCTCTTTGACGCCACTTTCTCTGAGGCATTCTTCAACCTGCGGGGTAATATTGATAAAGGCGCGCCGGGTTGGCACCTCAAACCATAGCTCTTTTCGATAGCTTTTCATTTTCTATGGTCTCCGTCTTATGGATTTGCCATTGTGAGGGGAGAAATTGGTGACTAAAATACTGCTCTTATAACAAGAATCACATCCTCGTGGCAAGGCGTTTTTAAATTGATCCGCCGGATGACCGACGACATGGACCAATATGGCTCGGCAGCCGATCTGAAAATTGCACGGATATGTTGCTTTAGTCCTTGACTACAAAGGTAGACCCATATTTTAATGTTGGACTAGATCTAACCTTTAAAAATCCCTGAAGAAAGGAGTTTACGCGATGAGAGGAAACGTTAGATTGACCTTATTGGTTCTGGTAGTCCTGGGGCTTGCGGTAGGGTGTAGTTCCGCCCCTAAGGTCCGGCGCACCGCGGTGGAAGAGACCATAGATCTCTCCGGCCGCTGGAACGACTCCGACTCCCGGATGGTGGCCGATGAGATGATAAAAGACTGCCTCAACCGGCCCTGGCTGGCTGTGTTCCAGTCTCACAAAGGAAGGAAGCCCGTGGTGATTGTGGGCACAGTGCTCAACCGCTCGGATGAGCACATAGACACGCGGGTTTTTGTGAAGGACCTGGAACGGGCGCTCATCAATTCCGGGCTAGTGGACTTCGTTGCCTCCCGTGACGAGAGAAGAGAGTTAAGGGAGGAGCGGGCTGACATGCAGCTAGGGTTCACCTCGGCGGAGACAGCAAGGGAAATGGGACGCGAGCTCGGGGCCGACTTCATGCTCAAGGGAACGCTAAACACGGTTCGGGACCAGATAAGGGGTCAGTACGTGATCCTTTACCAGGTGAACCTCGAGTTCCACAATCTGGAGACGAACAGGAAGGTCTGGATCGGGCAGAAGAAATTGAAGAAGGTGGTTTCCCGCAGCCGCTGGAAGCTGTAGCAAAGCGGAACATTCCTACGACTTTAGTCGAGTGGTTAAATAGTCGAATTGTAAGGTCCTTGAACCACTCGACCAATCAACCACTCGACTACTTGACTCCGCCTCAGGCGGACGGGGCAAAGCCCCTAAGTTCGGTACTACATGAAGGAGTTGCGGAATAACAAATGGGCGCTGCGGGCTGCCTTTGCGGCAGTATTGATCGGGGCCGCGGGCTGCGCACCACAGATGCGGATTTACTCGGACGTGGACCGGTTGATGGCTGCAGCGGATTTTGGCTCCGCAATGGAGCTTATTGAGAAGAATAAGGAAAAGTACGGCGAGCGGGACTACCTGATCTACTTGATGGATCAGGCCGTACTTGCACACTACGCTGGCGACTACGCCCGGTCGGCCAAAATGCTCCGGGAGGCCAACCAGGAGTTTGAGGAGCGCTACACCGAGTCTATCACCAAGTATGGCGCCACGTGGCTGGTGAACGACCTTGCCGCTGACTACCGGGGCGAGGATTTCGAAAGCGTGATGATAAACCTCTTTAATGCCTTAAACTATGCCAGGCTCGGGGAGACGGCAGAGGCGCTGGTGGAGGCCCGGAAAGTAGATAACCGGCTAAACCTCATAAACAGCAAGTACGACGAGGACAAGAAGAACGTCTATAAGGAGGACGGGTTCGCCCGGTTTCTCATGGGCATCCTGTATGAGGCAGGCGGCACCTCTCAGGACCTGAACGACGCTTACATTTCCTATAAGAAGGCTTACAAGATATATAAAGACGACTTCAGCCTCAACTACGGCTGCCCTCCACCACCGGCGCTGAAACAGAACCTTCTTTCCGTGGCTGCCTTCATGGGCACAGAGGAGTGGTCGCACTGGAAAAGAAGCCTTCCTGGAGTAAGATTCATCACGTTGGAGCAGAGGAGCAAGAAGGCCGAGGTCTACGTGATCCATTACAACGGCAAGGCCCCAATTAAAGTGGAGGAGGCGATAATGGTTCCTGTGCCCGACCACCACGTTATCAAGATCGCCTTCCCCGGGTACGAGGAGCGGCCCTGTAGCATTTCCTCCTCAGCTGTCTGTGCCTCCGGTACCACGGGGAAGCCTATATACCGCTCTCGGTCCGTTTTGGCCGAGCACATAGGCCGCATAGCAATGAAAAACCTGGAGAACCGCAAGGCCCGGGTCAAGGCAAAGGCCATTGCTCGGGCTACGGCCAAATATGTGACTGGAAAGGCCGCCTCGGACGAGATCCGCAAACGGCACGGAGATATGGCTGGGCTCTTTGCCGACATACTCACAACCGCCGTAGCCGTGGCCACCGAGCAGGCGGACTTGAGGTGTTGGAGAACCCTGCCCGCGGAGGTCCGGGTGGCCAAACTTATGGTTGAGCCCGGCGACTACAATATCACTGCCGAGTGCCTGGGGCAGCGTGGCGGTGTGGTGAGAAGGCTTGACCTGGGCACATACACCCTGGAGACGGGTGATAAGAGGTTCATCATCTTCCACACATTCGATTAGGAGGTATCCCCAGCGGCACTCTGAGTTTGCAAGGAGAGCGTCCTTTTAGACATGGAATGAGGTGTGGGCCTGACAGTCTCCCTGTTGTTTTAGAATCCTAGTCTGAAACCAAAAGACACAGCGCTATCCGACATGTCCCAGTCTTTGGGGTCGTCATCAATATGGACTTTGATGTGCCTGTATTCAAGGACAATTGCTGCGTTTTCCACAACATAAAGACCGACGCTGGCCCTTGTTTCCAGGTACCTCTCCGAATCCCGGGAACACAGAGGGTCAGGGGCCGTGCAGATACTTGCTGAAACCTCCAGAGGTATAGGCGAAACCGTTTTGGGAATCTCATATGCTGCTGAAAGCAAAAAGCCTATGGCAACCAGATCACCGTCTTTATGATCCTTTTCCACTTCTCCCAACAAGCCCTTAAAGCCCAAATTGCATTTCAGTCCGGGAGTTAGTATTTCATCTCCCAAGGTCAACTTTACATTCCCTATCTTGTATTCATCATGATTATCCTCATACACGAAGCCAATTCCGGTTGTTAAAGTGCCCTGGTCAATGGCGCGCGCGGCATCAAATATAGCTTCAAAACCCGACTGGTTTGCACTGATCTGAAGACGATAGGGGTTTGCAAAGGAAATACCTGATGTGATTATTGTGATGAACACGATTGATCCAATAATCCTTTTCATTTTATCGTATCCTCCTCTTGTTGTTTCTGAGAAAAACGTATAGCAACCGGCCCTCTTTTGTCAACGCCAGACCATCTCACGTTTTTCTTTGCATGTTAGCGCGTCGGGCTCAAACGCCCCATACCTTTGCCTGAATATTGAGTTCCTCTAATCTCTTCCTCGCAGCCGCCACAGAACCTTCCGGGACAACAACCCAGAATACGGCATCGTTCTCCTTCGACCATCTTGAGAAAAGGGTCCATTGATCTTCAGTGTGTGGATCGTCAATTGAATCGGCGGTCTCAACTTCAAAGACCTTAAAGCGATCCTTTCTGCCAGTTATGTCCGGAAGGTGACCCTTGCCGCTCTTTTTCCATGTTATTTCTTTTGGTTTCTCAAACTCCCGTAAATCCGCTCTTACGTCAAGGTAATTTTTCTCGATGAGAACGTTGGCAACATTCTTCACCATATTATCATGACCTAATTGAGATTTCCGCTTTGCCATTTCTCTCCTCCATCCTGAATTTGTTGGGGTTGTGCTCCCCTATCTATTTGATATACAGTAAGCGTTCACAGGTTCAGAGTTCACCCTGTTAAATTTCTCGACCTGCCCGCCATCGCGAGCATGAGCTCGCTCAGGCGAGGCGGGCGGGAGGGAACCCTATTTAACGGGGTGAACCGTTCAGGGCTACTTTTCTTTCGTTGACCTTGCCCCTAGGACACTTCAGATTTTCGGTCAACCCTGAACCTTTGAACCCGTGAACGGTTACGATATACAGAAAGACCTATACATGTCGCAACATAGTTTAGCTTTTACATAACTTCAAGAAATATTTATGTTATTGATGAAAACCAATGAATATGGTATTATCTTTTAAGAAAACTTAGGTATTTCAAACGAGGAATGGCTTTATGATAGACATCAAGGAAATGACGGTACTGATAGCAGATGACATGCCGAATATGGTTACCACGATCCATAGCGTCATGAAAGTGCTGAATTTCGGGAAAAAATTCATGATTGCCAACAACGGAGAGGAGGCCTGGCAGATATTGAAGAAAGAACCCGTAGACATAGCTATACTGGACTACAACATGCCCCATATGACCGGTAGGGAACTATTGAGCCGCATACGGGAAGACAGGGATCTGAAAGATCTTCCAGTGGTCATGGTTACGGCCTATGCGCAGCGGGAATTTGTGGCAGAGGCTGCCGAATCAGAGATAGATGCCTATATATTGAAGCCTATTACCGTCAAGGTATTGGGTGACAAGGTTCTCGGTGTAATTAAGAACGCCAACCAGCCTCCTCCGATGGTTTATCATCTCCAAAGAGCGAGAAGATTTGAGGAGGATGGAGACATAGATGCTGCCATCGGTGAAGCCCGGCTGGCCATGGAAGCCAATCCTAAATCCTCAAGGCCTTTGCGTGAATTGGGTTATTATTATTTTAAGAAGAACGATCTGAAAGAGGCTGAAAACTGGCTATTGAAGGCCGCTCAGATGAATTCTTTGGACGTCTTTGCTTTTCACTATCTAGGAGAGCTATACCTGAAACGCAATGAAACAGAAGAAGCGTCCAAATACTTTGACAAGGCCATGAGTATCAGTCCTCGCCACCTGACCCGGGGGATTCGTTTCGGAAAAATTCTGGTTCAAAGGCAAAATATCGAGAAGGCCGTTCAGGTCTTTGACAAGGCAATCTCATTGTCGGAAAACGCCCTTGAGTTGCGAGAAGAAATAGCCGATTTTTGTATTGAGGAAGGAGCAAAGCAATACGGCGCCAAACTTCTGGAGTCTATTATAAGGGCAGATCCGACACGAAAGGACCTATTGTTTAAACTGGGGGTGGCCTTAGAAGAGATCGGCAAGCACTCCAAGGCCTTAACCTATTTAACCAGGGCGGAAAAAGAGGAGAGGGACAATCCTGACATCAAGGTGCATCTTGCCAAGGTCTATTTGGCGCTGGGCAGGCCGATTCGAGCCGAAAAAGCGTTGAAGGAAATATTGAAGGCTGGCCCGAAAAACAAAAAAGCGATGGAACTTTTGAAAGAGTGCGTTTAACTTAGTGCTCTAATTCGTAAATTCGGTGACGTATTTTGTGTCAGGACGTATACCCTGGAACCAAAAAAGTGCCTAAAGTTTGAAGTGCCTAAAGTGAGCTAAAGTTGAGGAATGCGCTTTCAGCGCAGTCAATTCTAGAAACGGACAACAAAGTGTTCTTATCTAATATTTATACCCCTATTAGAAGAAGTAAATAAAATAAACAAAATACCTTAACTTTAGGCACTTTAGATCACTTTAGGCACTTCGACATTTTGAAATGAATAAACCAATTATAATACGGAATCGTATTTAGGAATGCGTGTACTTAGGAGATGATCTATGACATTCGACAGAAGACTTGTTGAGGCTTTGGCCGCTATCACCAATATCTCCAACAACACGAAGCTTGGGTTTGGGCAAAAACTCGAGCGTATTCTTCTTGAAGTTGTGAGTTGCATGCAAGCCACACGTGGGTCGATCATGCTTGTCAAAGGCCGCAAGGCTCTCGAAGTAATGGCCTCAACCAGTCCTGAATTGATAGGCGTCAAACAACGCATCGATGAAGAAACGCCTTCTTCCTGGGTTGTGAAAAACAAGGCCCCTTTGTACCTGGACAAGACGACCGGGAGTGGTAATCTACAGAAAAGGTCTGATCACTATAAGAGGGACGCCTTTATTGTCGTGCCCATAATCAGTAAAAACAAGGTAATCGGCGTACTGAACGTGACCGAGAAGATTGGTGTGGACATATTTGAGAAACACGAGCAGGAGATGCTTTTGAATATCGCCGGTCAGGTTATCTGTGCCCTTGAACACCAGCGCCTGGCTGAATCTTTGAGAAAAAGCAAGCGAACCCTTGAGAAAAAGAACATTCAACTGATGAAGCTCGAAAAGCTCAAAACAGACCTTTTTAATATGCTGATCCATGACTTAAAAGGGCCAATTTCCGAGTTGGTCGCCAACCTTGACATTCTTTCCTATACTGTTTCCGATGAAAATCGCCAATATGTCGAAACGGCTCAGACAGGGTGCGACACATTGTACACGATGGTATGTAATCTTCTAGATGTTGCTCGACTTGAGGAAGGCAAGCTTGCATTGATCTACGAAAAGATAGATCCGCAAGACCTCGTAAAGGAGGCCCTGGCCCGGCTGTTCGGATTGTGCAGGCAAAAGGAACTGAGCTTTGTAGAGAAGTTTTCGCCTTCTGAAACCGAGGGGTTTTTCCGGGGAGATCGGGGTATTTTGCTCCGAGTCCTGCAAAATCTCCTGAGCAATGCCATCCAGTATTCTCCACCTGGAGAGACAATTGAGGTAGGTTTTCAGTACTTGAAATCTCCAAAAATCGAGTTTTTTGTCAAGGACCACGGTCCTGGCGTCCCCGCCAAATACCAGGAAACCATTTTCGTCAAATACACCCAGATTGAAAAGAAAGCAGATGGCCGAACCTACACCACGGGTCTGGGATTGACTTTTTGCAAGATGGCTGTACAAGCCCATAGAGGGAAGATTGGTGTCAAAAGTGAGGCCCAGAAGGGGAGTCGCTTTTGGTTTGTCCTGCCCTTAGGGCTTGCGCAAAAATAACTTACCATTTTGGCATCTCAGCTTCACGCCATCTTTGCCCGATACTCATTCGCAAAATCCGCGAAATAGCCTGCTATTCCTGTGGTTTTGCTCAATCGGATCGGGCAAACCTGACCCAAATCTGAGCGCCAATTCTGCCAAGTTATTCTTGCGCAAGCCTTTAGAAACAAAGGAGGCAAAGCGAGGTCTTTAAGAAGTATTGGATAGAGGGTTGCCTACCGTTGGGTCCAAAGTCAATTCTTCCAGATGTAATTCTTTTGTGGGTATGCCAGTGACGTCATTAACGATTTTCAGGATCTGTTTTTTCAGGGTCTTGAGGTCTTTTTGCTCAATCGATTGCGCCATATCGGGACGACTTCCTGAGATTGAGAGTTCATGTTTTATTATGGGCAATTTTTGCATCAAACCGGCCTTTTCTTTGTTGTTACTGAATGGGATGGAAAGTTTGAATCTCACATGATGCCGCTCAGCAATAGAAGATGAAACCACGTATACTATGCTTCCCACGTAACCATCGCCCGAGCCTGCTCTATCCGATGAACTTCTTGTCAAAGAAAGGTAAACAACCGGTGACGCTACCAACAGGCCCGCCAGAAAAGCACAAATGAATATTTTTTCCTTAGAGACGAAAACAAGGATGCTCCTGATAGTCGATACTCTTCTGCGTGACACCTCACCTTTGTCCCGCTTCCTTTCGAAGCGAGGGATTTTAGCGGGTGGTACGGTCATAGAGGACACGTCGAGTTTGTCAAGCTCTAAGCCCTCTTCGTGTTTCTCTTCGTCTTTCATGAACTTTTCAAGATCTTAGTTACAGAACGTTAATATTTTAGGGTTCAGGGTTCAGGGTTCAGGGTTCAGGGTTCAGGGTTCAGGGTTCAGGGTTCAGGGTTCAGGGTTCAGGGTTCAGGGTTCAGGGTTCAAGGTTCAAGGTTCAAGGTTCAAGGTTCAAAGGTTATAATCTGCTGATATCCTTAGCTTTATAACACAATGCTCAGGTTAGCCTCTTTCACCCATTAGGTGAAACATAACCTTCGCCCCTATTGACATGTTATCCTTTTTCTTAACAGCCAGTTAGAGCTCTTCAACCGGGAACCCTGAACGTTGAACCGCTTAACCCAGGTTATACACTGAATGATAATTTTTCCAGTATTATTTTGGACTAGTGTTCAAATCTTGGATACTGAATCTATATCCCAATGAACTACCCCGCAGCAAGCTGCGGGGTATCGCGCACCTGCCCGCCACCCGCCTGCCAACGCCTGAGACAGCATTGAGCTTATGTGCCGGCATTTCTGGCAATGGCGGGCAGGTTGCCACGCATGCTGGCATTCAAGCTGGTTGCTGTACCTGGCGACCTGCCCGCCATTGCCGTGTGTGCTGGCATTGCAGTTGTCCGGCGACCGTGGCGTGGCGCTGGCAGGCGGGTGGCAGGCGGGTCTGATTTTTACAATTTAAACGAAGCAAGCTTCGGGGAATTAAACCCAACAATTCACGAAAATCTGTGTAATCTGCGGATTGAAACAAAGACTCAAACCGGATGCCAGAAAAACCACGCCACAACAAGCCTGATCCAGCCTTTGTTAAGGAGAAGATACTGCTGAACAGGAAGTATTTTATCGCCTACAACATTGCGCGACTACGGGAACTCTTACGATATATTCCTGAAGAGAAGCTGGACCTGTTTCATTCCATCCCCTTCCTGCTGCACACGAATTCTCCGGACCTGCCTGGATATCTCGATGATCCTTTAACCCCGCATGGCATATATCGGTTTTTTCACTCCGGTTTCTGGGAGTTCGCCAAAAAGCGCCTCCGGATCAAAAGAGAAGACGTGCACACTTTTGTGTTGAAAAGGTCCTATATTCGAGGACTTTACCTCATGGGAAGCTCCGGCACCCTGGGCCAGACAGAGTATTCTGACTTTGACTATTGGGTGGTTATCGACAAGGATTCTCTCAGCGAGACGCAACTGGCACTTCTTCGACAAAAGCTTGACAGGATCGAAGACTGGAGCAAGGAGACTTACGGCCACGAGCTCAACTTTTTTGTCGTGGATCTGGAGCAAATACGACAAAACGATTTTTCCGAAATTCATGAAGAGGGTTCGAGAACCGCTCAAAAAAGCCTTTTGAAAGAAGAATTCTACCTCACCTTTATTATGATAGCTGGACAAATTCCATTCTGGGCTGTTCTTCCTCCCGGTTTGAATGATGCAGAGCACAGATGCTGGATAGAAACTGCCTCCCTATTGTCTGACGACAATTTCGTGTGCGATGATTACGTGGACCTTGGTAACCTGACATCTATCAAGAGGGAGGAGTGTTTGGGTGGCGTGCTTTGGCAGATTTGCAAGGCACAACAGGACCCTGTAAAGTCTTTAATCAAGACATCCCTCGTCGCCCACCATTTCTTTTTCCAAGAACAGGAAGGTCTGCTTTCCGATATGATGAAAAAGAGATTTCCCGAACGTCGATTGGATAGCTATCTTCTGGATCCCTATGCGCTGGTCTTTGAAAAAGCCACCAGGCTTTACGATCTGATGGATGATAAAGATGGGCTCGATTTAATAAGGCAGTGCATTTATCTCCGGTTGACCGGCTACCCCGTGCCGTCGGAATTGGCCGAAAACAGTCCGAAACGACAAATATTGAAGCGCTACGTGAAGGCGTGGTCGTGGAGTAGCGACCAAATCGACAGGCTTCAATCATATCCGGTGTGGACAGAAAATGAAAAACTGCAATTTGAGGACCGGATAATCAACAAGATCTCCTTCTTGTACAAGCTGATCTTGCGAGCCGCGGGGAAACCCGAGCCTTTCATGGACATGGCTTCTGAAGACCTGGCCGTGTTGAAAAACAGAATCGCAAGCCACTTTAAGAAAAAACCGGGCAAACTTCCCCTCTGTTCGGCCTATCTTCGCGCTAAACAGGACCGCTGCTCGCTGTCCATAGGCTGTCGGGACGACAGCTCCGGTGCCAAGATATGGGCCGTTTACGACCACACACCTTCGGACTGTGCGGACAATAAGGCTGCCCTTTTTGTTGCCCCTGAGCTGCTCCGCGTTTTAGGCTGGATAGTTTTGAACAGACTCTACAAAGGTGATCCCTCTTCCATCGTGTTTCAACGTGTCCCCAAAAGCCCGATTTCACCGAAACGTGCTGAACGACTCCTTAAGGCGCTGGCCCGTTTCTTTTTTTCAAATGAAATGCCCCGTCTGAACTATATGCGTTCTGATCCCCCGTGGCTGAAGGTGTTTGTGTCCTTGGGTACAGACATTTTTGCGCCCGATAATGTTTTACGTTCCGTTGACTATCTGGTGCAAAACACCTGGGGAGAAATGTTTTTTTGCGCTCTTGACTTAGAACATATTGAAAACGACTTTTTAAGATGCTATGAAACAGCAAAACGGGCTTGGCACTATCTCCAAAAAGCCTTGCCAGGAGAGTCCGAATACCGGATCTATGATTCCAGAGCGATCGAGGATACCACAACAACCAAAACGATCGAGGATTTCATAAAATCCTTCCGAGAATCCGGCGCTGAGCATCTCAAGGCCCGGGAGGCGCAGGGGCCAGAAAAGACCGCAACCGGACGAAACGGAAGGGGAAGGCCCCTTCTTGATTTGCTCTGACGCTTGCTAACCGGATAGTACAGGGATGTCCTTTTTGTAGCGGCTCTATAGCGGCGTAGCCGTGTTATACAAAATCGCGCAGCGATTTTGTCACTGGATAACCGTATGAAAAAAATGGCGTTTCTCATCGTTGATGATAATTCAGTGGCCCTCCGGGAAATATCGGATATCCTTAAATACCTGGGGCATAAGGAGCTTCACGGATCCAACACTGCAAGTGAAGCATGGGCCATGTTACGAATAAAGGAGTTCGACTGTGTCATTTCTGCCTGGGATATGCCCGAGATGACAGGACTGGCCCTTTTGAAGATTGTGCGAAATGATGACAGGTATGTCAACTTGCCCTTTTACTTAAGCGATTCTGCCTTCACCCCGCCTAAAGTCGTCGATGCCGGGCGATCAGGGGTTACCGGCCTGATTGTTAAACCCTACGACACGGAAATCATTAAGGAAAAGGTGGCGACCATGGCCGAAATCACGGGCATGGCCGCTCCAACCGAGGCCGAGATGTCCCTTGAGGAGGGCATGACGCTGCTTGAAGGGCAAGATTACGAAGGTGCCCTGAAGGTATTTGAGAAACTGATAGAGGAAGGGGAAAGTGCAGAGGTCTATTACAATATCGGCTATATCAAGACCTCTCAGAAAAAATATCAAGAGGCGATTGAGGCCTTCAGGAAGGCCACTCAGCTTGATCGACTGTTTGCCAAGGCATACGAAGCCATGGGGCGCGCCTATAAAGCGGTGGGACAGCCCAAAAAGGCCGAGGAATCCTTGCATAAGGCTGCTGACATCTACATGAGTAGTGAGAAAGATGAAAATGCAGAAGAGATCTTGAACGAAATCCTGGAGCTTGGCCCTGACACAGTGAACGTTTATAACAGCCTGGGGATTCTCTGTCGCAAGAAGGGCGATCATCAAGGCGCCCTGAAACACTATAAGAAGGCACTAAAAATTCATCCTGACGAAGCTAACATATATTACAACATTGGCCGCATTTATATCGACCTGAAGAACCCGCAGACGGCAGAAACCTACTTCAGGACAGCTCTTAGGAAGGACCCGGGCTTTAAGGAAGCCAGGCAAGTCTTGAACGCCATAGAACTGGGCACCCTGTGACATTCCTTGAATCGTTGCTCCTAGTACTACAGCGACAGTTTCACCCCCACCCAGACCCTCCCTCCCTGGCCCAGACCGAGTTTTCAAGGGCAACATCTTGTTTCGCGGAGGTCGCGCCAGGGCGGGCTTCAAAGCCTCCGGCTCGGAGAGCAGAGGGCAAGGTAAATGACTCATGAGCCTTACAGTTGTATATTGTGACAGCATGGAAGTTTCTCTGGATGTCGGACCTGATATTGCGAACATTACCGATCAACTTGTACAAATGGCACATAAAGCCGGCGTAGAAAACGGCAGTCTGCATGCTTCCGTTATAGGATCCACAGGATCTCTCACAACGATCGAGTATGAACCTGGAGTTGTGGAAGACTTGAGACGGGCCATCACGAGACTTGCACCCCCGGACATGGAGTATGAGCACGAAAAGGCCTGGCATGATGGAAACGGCCACAGCCATGTGCAGGCTGCCCTGCTAGGGCCTTCTGTTGCTATACCGGTGCGTAATGGCGTGTTGGCCCTTGGAACATGGCAGCAGGTTGTTCTCATCAACCACGACAATCGCCCTCGCCAAAGGCGCGTGGAGGTCACGGTGATTGGTAAGAAGAGAAGACCTCAGGAGGTGGCCGGATGAAAATCGAAGAAATGGAAGTCAAAGATTTAAACCCGCAAAGATTTATTGAAGAGAAAATAGCAGAGATTGCCTCTCTTGCCGGCACTGGCTTGGCTGTTAACGCATTATCCGGCGGTGTCGATTCTTCAACGGTCACCATGTTGGGTCACAAGGCTTTGGGCAACAGGCTCAAGACCTATTTTATAGATCACGGCTTGATGAGAGAGGATGAACCTGAAACGATTGTTTCTCTGTTCAAAGAGTTGGGGGTGCTGGTAGAATTGGTTGATGCTCGAACGGAATTCTTTAACGCACTGAAGGGTGTGACAGATCCTGAAGAAAAAAGAGAAGCCATTACTCAGGCATTTTACAAAGATGTTTTCGGCCGGCTCGTAAAAGAGAGCAATGCAACGCATCTTCTTCAAGGCACAAATTATACGGACATAGAAGAAACCGTAGCCGGCGTAAAAAGGCAGCACAACATTCTTGAACAGATTGGAATCGATACACAAGAGCAATACGGATATAAGGTGATAGAGCCGTTGATACAATTGAGAAAACCTGCCGTCAGAGAGGTTGCAAAAGTCTTGGGACTGTCAGAAGAAATATATAATAGGCCGCCTTTTCCAGGTCCCGCCCTGGCAGCCAGGGTTATAGGAGAAGTTACACCTGAAAGAGTGGAGACTGTGAGAAAAGCGACAAGAATCGTCGAGGAAGAATTGTTGCATACGGGAGCCTTTCAGTATTTGGCCATTCTGCATAAGGATAAGGTGACGGGGGTCAGAAACGGCAAAAGAGATTATGGTTTTCAAATAGAGGTGCGATGTTGGGACAGTGAGGATGCGAAAACGGGATCACCAACGAGGCTCCCTTATGATATCTTAGAAAAATTGGCAGAAAGAATCACGACAGAAGTGCCGGGCGTTGTGAGCGTAACCTATAATATTACCAAGAAGCCGCCTTCTACCATAGAGGCCGTTTAGTACAGACATCGTCTTATCCTCCAAACCCGATATATTCTTGTCATAACAACAACAGCTACTACTTAACCACTCAACGACTCAACGACTTAACGGGGTCTGTAGTCTATTGACCGTTCAAGGTATAATATAGAGTTTCAGAAAAAGATTTTGGGGTCGAAGACATACGCTTCCGTCATCCAAAAACTTTATCTTTAAGGACTATAGAAAGGGAGAAATCATGGAACTACTCGTTGCTTTTAGTACCGATGATGGGGAAAACATGATCAAGGAGCACGCAGGTCAGGCCAAGTACTTTGATGTTTACAGGTTTTCAGAGGGGAACGCTGTCTTTTTGGAACGGAGGGATAACTCAAAGTACAAGGGCGATGAGGCCATGAAGCACGGCGACCCTAAGAAAGCACAGGCGACCATGGAGGCGCTAAGAGACGCTAATGTCCTTGTTAACAAAATGTTTGGCCCGAATTTACCAAGGCTGCTGAAAAAATTGCTCTGTGTTGTTGTGAGGACTGAAAAGATCAGCGATGCTATTGAGATCCTGAAACAAAACTGGGTAAAAGTTCAGGAGGAATACCAAAAGGGCGAATCACGAAAGCACCTGGTGCTAACCCCATAGGGAAACATACACCTGGGTTGAGCGGTTCAACGTTCACGGTTCCCGGTTGAACCTAACTGGCTGTTAGCAAGCCGACTTCGCCAAAGTAGCTTTAGCTACGACGGCTGAAAAGGATGACGCGTCAATAAAGAAAGTTCACCGTTCAAAGTTCATAGGTTCAAAGCCTGCCCTGGCGCGACACGCTCGCGAGAGACTATCACGCTCACCAACCCGGTCTGGGCCAGGGGTTGTCAACCCTGAACCCTGAACCCTGAACCGATCACTTTAGGAATAAGTCGCCTGTGTCCACAATACTGAACATAGCCTCTTGCTTGTCCAGAATTCCTCTTGCCAAACATCATTGGTGGCCAGTTTAGCGATTTGGACATAGATAACCGATTCATATCAAAGACTTTATTCGGGCTTTTGTTTTGCGCCGACAGACACCGGACTCAACGTATGATTCCCTTGCCAAGAATCTTGATTAAGAAATAACCATAAATGATTTGATTTCCTCTGAGAAGTAGGTTATTATGAAAACAATCAATAAAGGGCCGTCTTTATTGGCGGCCCGGTTTCGTTCTGAGGGAAGATCCATTTGTCAAGAGTGGCAATCTGAAGTTTGGGACTATGAGAATTTTTTTTTGAAAAGGGGGGGGTCACAATGGCCAATGGAATTGTGAAGTGGTTTAATGATAACAAAGGCTTTGGCTTCATTGAGCAGGAAGATGGCCCGGATGTATTCGTTCATCATTCAGGGATCAACGCAACCGGTTTCAAATCTCTCAATGAAGGCGACAGGGTAACCTTTGATGTCGAGCAGGGCCAAAAAGGTCCTGCTGCAACGAACGTAACTGTGGTTTAGGTTGGTTTTCGAACCCGAAACAGGGCATTCCGTCGATTTAGATGGAGCGCCCTTTCTTATTTTGATCAATGGGTGAATTTTAGCGAATGGCAAATCGAATGCAATGCTTAGATGAGGGAGAAAAATATCAATGAGCGAAATTGGATTTGAAGTCGGCAACACCTATGAAAACGAGAAGGGTATCTATGAGGTGCTTTCCATAGATGAGCGCAGTGATACGATGGTCATTAAGTGGGAAAGCGGCGAGGAAGCCACAACGGCCATTGACCTTCAAAGGCGTATCATTGAACGAATACGATATGAGCGTGAGGCAGCCAGCGCTGAGAATAGGCCAAAGCGACGTAAGGTGCCTTCCACTCGCGGCGCCAAGTTTGACGGATTTAGGAAAACTGATTTCTCTGGAGGTGTTGCCGGTACAACTTGGAGAACGCAAAAGGCGCTTGGCGGTGCAGTCACCACGCTGTTGAACTCAGATAGTCCGCAGATCAACTCGTGGGCCGTGTCTCGAATGCCTGAAGTACATTGGATGGATGCCACACGTCGTGGGCGAGACGACAACCGGCTTCAGGCCAAGCTCTTTGTTAGACTGGACAAAGACTATCTGTACTACGGATTCTATGTAGAGCGTTCCAACGAGAAATCCCAGGTCAAGGACGACTGGAATGGCTTCGTTGAATGGCTCAGCGATGTCAAGAATGAATCGTGGCTGAAAAAAATCGTAGCCGAGTATGACCTGCGTATCTACGATATGAAAGATGATGCAAGGCCCTTTGATGGACAAGTAAAGGTTGGTGACAGAAGCTGTCGACTGGGGAATGGTGGAGACGCAAAAGATGTTGAGTCGTTAGCGGGCTTTCTGAAGCAGCTGCCGGATACCACCCGCGTTGATCTTCAAATCGCAAAAATCACTGGTAAAAGTGATACAATAGCCCGAGGTGATAAGATAGCCGGAGATATTTCCGGCCTATTTGATATCTTAATGCCTCTGTATAAGGCTTCTACGTTACATGCCAATGGGGACGTTCATAAATAAATAAGTAACTCAGTCAAGCAGTTGATAATTATTTTGTTTGGCTATGCGTTCACCCCTGCTCACTGCGTAACCCACACCAGGCTGGCTCATACTAAGCCGTCTGCCCAGTTCCGACAACCCGTATCCTAGCTCTCTGACAGCCCGGTAGCAAAACAAGCTCCTGGCTTCAGCTCGAATCTTTTGACGGCTTCTTGAATAGATATCTTCCGTTTTTATATTATACAAGATAATGTTTTTGGGGTCACCAATCTTCTGCTTTCCAAGGGGGCTTTTTGGGCGTCAACTTATTGATACTGGATACTGGATACCAGATA
This sequence comes from Deltaproteobacteria bacterium, assembly GCA_019307135.1. Lineage (GTDB taxonomy): Bacteria > Desulfobacterota > Desulfobacteria > Desulfobacterales. The sequence goes on along the minus strand of JAFDKF010000013.1, from coordinate 9,016 downwards.
AAACGTTAGAAATCAGTTTGTTGTCCAGTCATAATACCGATCCAACTTTTCATCAGCCTCCGCAAGTATCTCCAAAACAAAATCACTATCTCCCAGTATACGCTCGTCTCCTCTGACTCTATCCTTACCTTTCAACCGCTGCTTTTTTGCCTCTAACCAACCCCCAACACTCCTGATCAACCCCCCGCCAACAAGCTCCGGACGACGACCTTCATCAATACCAGCGCTCACATATGAAAGATAACGCCTCCTGGCGTCACCGTAACTTCTCAAAGCCCGCCGACAGGCAATTAAATTTGAAAACGTCTGAAACTCGCTTATAAGTGAGCCTAAAGAAAAAACAGTGCCCGGGAGCTAGAACCGATGCTTATGACTGGAAATCCGTATTTTTAACAAAGGGGCACACGATAGGACTGTTTTTTCTTAAGGCTCACTAATGCGCTCAAACAGTCAGACATTTCCAAATTTAACCACCTGTCGGCTCAGGTTATTGAGAACTTACGCGTCACCGAGTCAAGTTACTTATTTAGTTATGAACGTCCCTGTTGCCTCCCGTCCCTGTTGCCTCCCTGTTGCCTCCGGCTGCAACAATAAACAATCCGAAGCGGTGGTCGGGCTGGTTTTCCTATTCAACAAAATGTGGTCCTGGCACGGCGCCTCGATGTTATTGATGGAACGTACTTGCCCCCTTAAATCATTAGTCGTGAGATTCATATTTAAACGACAGACCTACCCTGGCACGGTAAGCGACCACTCTCCCATTCTCAAGTTTCATGTCAAGTTTACTTACCTCTGCGATTCTCAAGTTCCTAAGACTCTTGCTGGCAGTCTCCACAGCATTTTTGGCAGCTTGCTCCCAGGAAACATCGCTTGTTCCCACCAATTCAATAATCTTGTAAACACTCTCAGCCATAACCTTCCTCCTTGTGTGGTTTGTTTCTTGAAAATGTGGGTGACCTTTTTGTGCGCGTGATAGCAGCCAGGGCCTCTTTGGCCAGGTCACTCACGCACCGGACCATCAACCTGTTGTCCATATATAGCGGCACCTCTGCCTCGTCCTCCAAAAGAACTTCAAGCTGTGGCTGGGCCGCATCAGCCCCAAGCAAACCCAGTGTCCACGCCGCAACGCCCCGCACCGTAGCATCTGGTGACTCCAGAAACAAGAGAAGATGCGGGCGGGCGTCTTGCACCATGTGGGGTCTTGCCTGGGCCACTCTCCCAATCCCCCACACAGCACCCCGCTGCAAGGGTTCATATTCCAGGAAATTGCCGTTTTTCCGAACATATGAAATCAGGACATTGGTATATTCCCTTGCAAGGCCTTCATGAGAAGCGATGATTTCACCCATGGCTTCGGGCGCACCCCAACCGATGCCCCCGGACTCATCGTTTAGGCTCCACATGAGCCGGCGCATGATCACGCGGGCCGATTCCATCTCCTCGTCAGCAAGCTTTGCCACGACTGCGCCCATGGCCGTGACCGCCCGCCATCTTGTTTGCTCATTACTGCTAAGAAGAAAGGAGAAAAGGGGATTGATCACCTGGCGGGCTGGCAGTTGGGACAACTCGTCCAGACTTTGGCCAAAGTTGTCGGATTGAAGCAGGGCCAAGACCTTACGTTTGAGGTCTCGGCCGCTTCGTCTTGCCTCATCTATTTTACTCACAGGACCCGCTTATCCGCCTCCTTCCAGTCAATGTTTTTGAAAAAGGCCTCTATATAATCGGCCCGTTTGAGTCCATAGTCCAACATGAAGGCGTGTTCAAAAACATCCATCACCAAAATTGGATTGCAACCTGCGGGGTGGCCCACATCGTGCTCATTAATCCACAAGTTGAATAGCTGGCGAGTCACAGAATCCTGATAGAACACTACCCAGCCAATGCCCCGCATAGCACCGATCGCTTTGAAGTCCTTTTCCCAGCTTGCATAGCTGCCAAAAGCTACGTGAATTTCGTGTGCAAGCTTTTCCCCTGTATCAAGATTACCGTCTCCTCCGAGATTGTCAAAATAGAATTCATGCAGACGCATGCCATTGAACTCCCAGCCCAGGCGTCTTTTCAACTCAGCATACTCCGGGGTGCCTGTTTTGTCCGCTTTTAGCATCTCATCTAGCAACCCCATGACCTTGTTGGTGTTGGCGACATAGCCTTGATAGAGGGTGAAATGATTCCTGAGGAGAGCTTCGCTGAAGCCCTCCATACCGACCAGGCTGCCATAATCTTTTGCTTCGTAAGACATTTTGCTACCTCCTTTCGAAAACTCCAAAGACTCTCGCCCGCTTTTCCCCTTGGGGGATCGCTCGATCCCACTTGTCACGGGCCTTAGAAAGCCAGATCCGGTTTCCACACCTCCCAGACCTTTCCCACAAGGTCAGGGCCGGGCTTGAGCGTTGGCTTGCCGGGCTGCCAACCCGATGGGGTGGCCTCTGCACCCTTGGTCTTTCGGACCAGTTGAAAGGCCTGGATCTGTCGAATTAACTCGCTTACATTCCGACCCACTGGAGGGGCCAGTATCTCAATAGCCTGAATGACCCCGTCCGGATCAATAATAAAGCGGCCACGGACGTTCACGCCACCCGCCTGATCATAAACCCCATAGACCGAACCGATCTTGCCCGCACCATCGGAGATCATAGGAAAAGGGATGCCCCCTCAAAATGTAATAACCTCGAATCCTTCTTCCCGATACCGGGCTATGCTGGGATGGCCGGTCATTTCATCTAAAAGCCTTAAACCCTGGGCCTTGACTGCCTCAAGGGTACCCATCTTATTGTGGAGCAAGCCTTACAGGCGCCATCAATCAGGTCTAAACCTTTAGCCTTCTCATAAAGGCGATGCATAGGGTTATCTTTTTTAGCCAGCTCAGGGACCAGCTTGGTAGCTGAGCCCTCAATTACAATCTTGATCTCATATCCCCTTTTACTCATGTCAAGGGCGTTCAGGAGCACGTGCATAAAGCACATAGGCTCGCCGTTAAAGGCAAACAAAGCAACTTTTTTCATCGGTGCACCTCCTTTCTCAAACTTCTTCCCAGGTTATGCAGTCCGCATCTATTTCACCGCAGAGACCGCTAAGAGCGCAGAGCACCTCTTATTTCTACAGGCACTCTCGGCGACCTCTGCGTTCTCTGCGGTAATTGCCTTACCGTTCCGTTACTACCTGAAACCGATCGACTTGTGCACTGTTCACGATTTACGAACTATGGCAGCGCCTCGGCTATCTTCTTGCCAAGCTGATAGCACGCCTCAATCCCCTTGCCGTCTGGCACATATTGTATCTTCACACCAGGATCGATCAGCTCAAACTTCATCGCCTCCAGTTCCTTATTAATCAATTTCACTCCCTCGCCGCTCCAGCCATAAGACCCAAATGCGGCACCGATCTTGTTTTTGGGCCTGAGCCCCTTCATGTAGGTCAGAAAATCGCTGACAGTGGGAAAGAGGCCGTTGTTCAGCGTTGGAGAGCCGACAATGACCGCCCCCGCATCAAGGACTTCGGTCATAATGTCGCTCCGGTCACAGTGTCTCAAGTGCATGGGCCTCGTATCCACACCTTCCTGCCCAAGGGCATCCACAATCGCTTCTGCCATCGTTTGCGTGCTGTGCCACATGGTATCATAAACCACCACGGCCTTTCTTTTAGGTGTCTGGGTGCTCCATTCCACATAGGCATTAATAATCTTTGAAGGGTCTTCCCGCCAGATGATACCGTGGTCAGGACAGATCATATCCAGGGCCAGTCCCATCTCCTTAACCTTGCCCACCAATTTGAGAATCAGACGAGAATAAAGCAGCAGGATGTTGGCAAAGTATTTCTTGGCATGTGGCATGATGACGTCACCAATCTGGTCGTCAAACCTTTCAAGTCCTGCATAATGCTGTCCAAAGGCATCGCTGGAAAAAAGAACCTTATCTTCTTTCACATACGTAAACATGCTGTCCGGCCAGTGAAGCATCCTGGTTTCCAGAAAGGTGAGGGTCTTCTTCCCCAGGTTCAATTCCCCTCCATTTTCTAACGGCTGGTAATTCCATTTTTGGGGAAAATGGCGACGGAGATTCTTGAAGCCCATCTTTGAGCAATAGAGAGGCTTATCCTCCCCGATTTTGTGCATCACCCTTGGCAGTCCCCCTGAATGATCCATTTCCGTGTGGTTGCTGATCACATAGTCGATCTCTCTGGGCTCGACAATTTGACTGATGCTATCGATCAATTCGTCGGCAAACTCTTTTTTTACAGTGTCAATCAAGGCAATCTTTTCGTCCACGATCAAGAAGGCATTGTAAGTAGTTCCATAGGGCGTGGAATAACCATGCATGTCCCGGATATTCCAGTCAATAACGCCCAGCCAATAGACGCCTTTTGCGATTTCTATTGGTTTCATTTCTTCTCCCTATCTCTGATTTATGATGTAATCGTAAGCCGAAAGCGCTGCCTTGGCCCCTTCGCCGGCCGCGACAATGACTTGTTTGAAGGGGACATCAGTTACATCACCGCAGGCAAAAACCCCGGCAACACCGGTGCGGCACCTGGCATCTATAACAATCTCTCCAATACGATTCGTCTCCAGGGTATCCACCACCAGCTCGGAATTGGGCAGCAGGCCAATCTCTATGATGATTCCCCGCACATCGAGCCTTTTGAGCTCACCGGTTTTGAGTGACGCCACCTCAATGGCCTCAACGGCCGATTCGCCCACAATCCGGAGAAACTCGTATTCGGTGAAAACCTTCACCTTAGGCGAACTCATAACCTTATCCTGAAGTATCTGATCACCAGTCAAGGGGGTCAAAGAGACCATGTACACCTTCCGGGCAACCTTCATCAGATCAATGACTGCCTCAAGAGCCGAATTCCCTCCGCCTGCCACAGCCACGTCAAGATCTGCAAACAAGGGGGCATCGCAGGTGGAACAGTAGGTCACCCCCATGCCAATCAACTCCTTTTCCCCTGGTACATTGAGAGGTCGGGGGCGCTTTCCGGTGGCGATGACTATGGTCTTGGTAAGATAGGTCTTTCCATCACTTGTGATGACCTTCTTTATTTTTCCACTCAGCTCTATGGCTTTCACCTCAGCCCCTACAAGCTTTTCCACGCCACACTTCTGGACGTGTTCCTCGAACTTTGAAATGAGATCGGCTGTGTCCACCTGGCTAAAACCGAGGTAGTTATCCACATCGTAGGTCCAGGCTACCTGACCTCCGATGTCTTTGCTGACAAGAAGGGTTTTGAGGACTTTTCGGGCCGTATAGATAGCAGCACTCAGGCCGGCCGGGCCCCCACCGATGATGATCACATCATAGAGGGGAGCAACCGGCCCTTCCTCGGCTTCCCCCAGTTTTTGATTCAACTCACCAGTGGCCTCCAGATGAACCAGATCACTGTATCCTCCCACTGGTTCGTCTCCGATCAGGATCTGGGGAAGAGAGCCGCTGCCGGTCTTCTCGTTCATCTCATTCCAGGCATTCGATCCTGGCCGGACATCAATCTCTTCATAAGTGATTCCTCTTTCTGCCAGGAACGACTTGGCCTTGGCACAAAAAGGGCATCCGTCTGCGGAATAGATGGTAATGCTTGCCATAATCTCCTCCATAAGCGCTAAGTTGTTTTGTAACCGTTCACAGGTTACATTTATGCCGTACGGAATTGTTTTGAAAGATGAACGTCGATGTTCATTTTTTTCAGTAAACCTTCCACAGTCCATCCGGTGCAAAAATAACTTAGCGCTTATGATGATCACATCCAGGCTCGGTTATTGAACCTCTGAGCTCTGACTAAGACACCTTAAAGCCATTTCAAGACGCTCACGGTCAAAGCCCACCATCACCTCGTTGCACACCGTTATCACTGGGACTCTGAGTGCACCACCGGATATCTTTCGCATTTCTTCAAGCGCTTCCTTGTCCTTGGTAACGTCATAGGCTGTGAAGGCAACCCCTTTTTGCGAAAGCAACTCCTTTGCAATCTTGCAATAGGGTCACGTCGGGGTCGTATAGATCTTTACCTCTTGGCTCATAGTAACCTCCTTTATTTTTCGCATAGCACAAAATCAAGAACGTTCTGCGCTCTGCCCCATGCTCCCTGCGCGATGCGCTACTCCTTTTCAAACTGGTCCTTTTCCGCTCCGCACACAGGGCATGTCCAATCATCCGGCAGGTCTTCAAACCTTGTTCCCGGCTCGATATCGCCTTCTAGGTCTCCCTCTGCCGGATCATACACATAGCCACAAACTGAACATACATATCGATCCATAATCTCTAACCTCCTTTCTACCTAACCCGAAATCTCCGCAGACGCAGCGAATTGCTTACAACTGAAACGGAACTCATAGCCATAGCGGCTGCTGCGAACACAGGGTTCAAGAGGATCCCAAAGAAGGGATACAATACCCCGGCTGCAATGGGGATCCCCAGGCTGTTGTAAAAAAATGCCCAGAAAAGGTTCTGTTTGATTACTCGCATGGTCTGAAACGAGAGCCTGATGGCTGCAGGAACCGATCGCAAATCATCTCTGATCAGGGTGATATCGCTGGCTTCCATGGCCACATCTGTCCCGGCGCCGATGGCGATCCCGATGTCGGCCGTTGTGAGAGCCGGCGCATCGTTAATACCGTCTCCCACCATGGCGACGACCTGACCCTTGCCCTGCAGGCGTCTTATCTCCTCGGCTTTATCACCGGGAAGCACATCAGCGAGTATCTGATCGATGCTGACTGCATCAGCAACGGCGCGAGCTGTTTTTTTATTATCTCCGGTGATCATGGCGACATTCAAACCCATCTCCTTTAGCCTGGAAACGGTTGCCCGTGCAGAGGCCTTGGGCATATCTGAAAGGGCAATAAGGCCCAGGACCCGATCTTCCTCGGCCACAAAAACACAGGTCTTGCCATCACTGGCAACCCTTTTTGCCTTCTCGTTGAAACCATTCATTGCCACGGCCTCTTTTTCCATGAGCCGCAGGTTGCCCAGAAGGCATTTTTTGCCATTTACGACTGCCCTGGCCCCAAGGCCTGATAGGGCCTCAAAATCGTGAACACGATCAGGGTCCAATTGTTCTTGGCGGCCTTTTTCAATGATGGCCTGGGCCAGGGGGTGTTCAGAAACGGCCTCAATGGAAACTGCCACTTTCAAAACGTTCTGTTGTTCTATGCCTTCTGCGGTCAATATGTCCGTGACCTCAGGCTCCCCCCTGGTCAAGGTGCCGGTCTTGTCAAAAACAATCGTGGTTAGTTTGTAGGCCCTCTCCAGGCTTTCCCCACCTTTGATCAGAATGCCATTTTCGGCCCCCAATCCGGTCCCGACCATCACTGCGGTAGGTGTTGCCAGGCCCATGGCACATGGGCAGGCAATGATCAAGACCGACACAAAATTAAGCAAGGCACGGCTGAAAATCGGCTCGGGTACGAAAAAGTACCAGATCAAGAAAGTCAGCATTGCTACCCCAAAAACCACAGGCACAAAGATGGATGCCACCTTGTCCGCCACCCGCTGGATGGGGGCCTTGGACCCCTGAGCCTCTTCGACCAGCCGGATGATTTGGGCAAGGGCTGTCTCGGCCCCTACTCTGGTTGCTTTGAAGGTAAAACTCCCGCTCTTGTTCAGAGTAGCCGCAAACACGTCGCTTCCTGCCTCCTTGGCCACGGGAATGCTTTCTCCCGTGAGCATGGATTCGTCGATTGAAGATGATCCTGAAACAATCACCCCATCGGTAGGGATCTTTTCCCCGGGCCGCACCAAGATCAGGTCTCCTTTCATCACGGCCTCGATAGGAATGTCGATTTCCTTGCCATCCCTCATGACTCGTGCAGTCTTTGGCTTGAGCCCCATCAGCCTTTTGATAGCCATGGAGGTCTTTCCTTTGGCCTTGGCCTCAAGCAGGCGCCCCAGGAGAATAAGGGTTATGATCATGGCTGCACCGTCAAAGTAAACGTGCGGCGCCAGACCCGCGCCAACAAAAAGCTGCGGCAACAAGGTGACCAAAGCAGAATAGAGGTAAGCAGAAAAAGCCCCCACAGCCACCAGGGTATTCATGTCTGTGGTTTTTTGCCTGGCCGCCTTGATAGCCCCAATATAAAACCGGCTCCCGACCCAGAATACGACGGGCGTCGTGAGCACAAAAAGGCAAAAAAGCATCACCTGCCTTGGAATCGACCGAAGCCACGGAAACCAGTGCTGCATAGACCCCATGAAAATAACTACACTTAGAGCCACGCCAACACTGAACTTGGTTTTCAGCTCTTTCAGTTCTTTTTTCTGGGCAACCTCAACAGGGTCCTCCGGACTTTCCCCGACGACGCCCAAAAATTCGTACCCAGTATCAGAAACCACTCCTCGTAGCACTTCTGCGCCGCCCCAGTCCGGCTCATGAATCACTGTGGCCCTGGCAGTGGAAAGATTGACGCTGGCATCCTTGACTCCGTCAATCGCTTTTAAAGCCAATTCCACACGCCTCACACAAGCCGCACAGGTCATGCCCCCGACAGAAATGGTAGTTTTTGGGATATTGAGTGTGGCTTTACTAGACAGCTTCGTATCCTGCCTTCTTGATTCCTTTTTTTACAAGGTCCATGTCAACGGGCTTTCCTTCATCAAAAGCAGCCTCACCCTTTGCAAGGTCCACTTTGACGTTTTGGATCCCCTCAACCTCATTCAAGGCCTTGGTAACAGCCATGACACAGTGACTGCACGACATCCCTTTTATCTTGATCGTTGTCATGATGCGTTCTCCTTTAAGAAGGGCATACCTACTTATTTTTGCACCAGTCCTCGATCTCTGCTCCTTGATATTCCTCCTGTTGGACGGTGAGGTCCAGGTTAATGACAAGTCCTGAATGCTTCTTCACTTCGGTATCCTCCCTCAACTTCAAGTGGCGCTCCCGAGCCCCCTGCACATCTTCCAAGGCCCTTTTTAGAGCCAGCCCAATGGCATTACTCATGTCTATCTCGCCAGGCTTGAATTTAGGGGCAATACCATCTTCTGCGATATCTTCGGCAAAATGCGCAAGCTGTCTCATTTTTTC
>JAFDKF010000103.1 GCA_019307135.1 Deltaproteobacteria bacterium | reverse complement strand
GGTCACCTCCCTCAATTTTCAGTATTTCCGGGCTATTGATAGCTTCGTCGCCATCAAACTGTTATTTGTAAAGCATTTCAGCAAGCTCTCACAAGTTTCGAGCAACATTTAAGTTAATGAATTTTCACATGAAGGGCACTATTAAAAAGATTTACCGAGTTAATAAGACCAACCAAGGAAGACAGGATATTGGAAATTGGATGTAATGGCGGAGACCTCCTATTTCACATTTCACATTTTTCTGACTATGTTTATGGCATAGATGTCAACAGAGAACAAGTTAGCAAGGTAAACAGTAAAAGAATACAGTGTATGTCAGCTACAGACCTAAAATTTGGAAATGAGACATTTGATAAAGTATGTTCTTTTGAAGTCATAGAACATATTGCCGACATAACAAAAGTTTTTCAGGAAGTGCACAGGATTCTTAAGCCAAAAGGAAAGTTCATTATTTCCTTTCCTGTTGAGCTTATAAGGGGTCAGCAAGCCTTATTTGATGCAATAACCGTCTATAAGAATGCTTCTTACGCTAGAATGCTTCATGTACAAAAATTAACACCTAAAAAAATAAAAACAATGATCAAGGATATCCCATTTGATGTTAGTCTCTCTGCAATTCACTTTCTTCCTTATCCCACCTTTATCATGGTTATGGAAAAAGGCAGCGGCGTGGGTCAACAAGCGAACCAAGATCCAAATGCTCGAATGCCCTCTTGATTCAGCACCTCGTAGAATTCAGTTTCGGGCATTCTTAACCGCAGAGGTCAAAAAGAGGCATGAATGAACGGCGGTGGTCAGCTCGGGTGGTGGTCAGATATACTGTTCTCCAGGTACCTGCATTGGTTCTCCTGGTCTTGATCCTGACCCTGGTTCGACGGTGGGCGGACATTCCCGCTTGGTTTGTCTGGGGCATAGTCGGTCTCTGGGTGGTAAAGGACTTGATCTTGTTTCCCTTTGTCTGGCGCGCCTACGATACGGATCGCACGCGAACCGCGAACTCCATGGTCGGCTCACGAGGTATTGCGAAGGATCGACTGGCACCTTCGGGCCATATTCGAGTGCGCGGTGAACTGTGGCAGGCTGAGGTGATGGGAGGTGGTCCTCCGATTGAGAGGGGACAATGTGTGTGGGTTCGAGGAATCAGCGGACTCAAACTACTCGTGCAGCCCGACGAGGTAGAAACTGACTAATCGAGCGAAAGGAGAACCTATTTCCTCGGGCGTGGCCGGGGACCCCTCCCCACCCTCAGCCGCGGATGAGATTTGAGAGTGGCAGTTAATGCGGTAATCACAAGGCTTCGAGCGATATGTATGGTTTTGAGTTTGTTCTGGTTCTGATGCTCTGCGTCGGAACCCATTCGAATAGACGCTCTGCGTCTGTCCTTTCAAAGGCGCAGAGCGCCAAGCAAAGTGCGTTCTCACGCAGAGCGTGGGAACGGGGCAAGACAGGGAAGTACCTTGAAGGAATTGAACAAAATCAAAGGAGACCGGTGTGCCTAAAATCGCGCGTGTCATGAGCACACAGCATCCTGACAATGTCCGTTTGCCTTTTTTTGCAGAAAGCCCGGATATGTCAGGTGAAGATGAAATAAAAGAGGCTTACTACGCCTTTTCCCATCTGGGCTGCGATGAGCAGATGTGGGAAGCAGAACCTTCCCTTCTATCCGGGAGATATTACCATCGCTAAGTGGGTAGGGGAATTCAAGCCGGAGACCATACAGGTCATTCCCCTGTTTGAAGATCGGGAGCACATCCTGGAATGTGATCAGATTTTGAGGGAGTATCTGAAAAATAAGAAAGTTCCCTATCAGAGAGTCTTTTTGGCCAGGTCGGATCCTGCCATGAATTATGGCATGGTCAGCGCCGTTCTCTGTAACAAAATAGCCCTGCAAAGGCTCCGCCGCCTTTCTCAGGAATTGGAGGTAGAAATCTATCCCATACTTGGGGTTGGTTCGGCCCCCTTTCGAGGGAATTTCAAGCCAGGGAATGAAGACAGGATTCTTTTCGAATACCCGGATGTGCAGACCTACACCGTGCAATCGGCGTTCAAATATGATTATCCCGTGGATTTGACCATTAAGGCTGTTGAAAAGCTTAGGACATCCCCAAGACGAAGGGGCTGGGAGGTTGATGAAAAACGCTGTATAAGTATCATTGACAGGGTATCAACCGAATACAGAAGGCAGGTTGAAGCCCTGGCCCCTTTGATCAATCAAGTGGCAGGATACGTGCCAGGAAGAAGAATGCGCAAGCTTCATATCGGGCTTTTTGGCTATTCCAGGAGTATGGGGGAGGTGGTCCTCCCCAGGGCTATAAGCTTTTGTGCGGCATGCTATTCCATAGGCCTTCCACCGCAGATCTTCGGCCTGAATGCGTTGGACCGGGACGATCTGGCCTATCTGAAAGAGGCTTACATCTATTTTGTCGAAGATATGGGCGATGGACTTTCCTATTTTAATGAAGACGTATTTGCCATCCTTCCTGATGATGTCACGAACTCCCTCTCTATGGATGGCTTCGATTTTAAAATCGATTACGAACATAAAAAGGTCACCAGCCGGATCATTAAGGCCATAAAAGAAAACGATACCGATCTTCAACCCATGATTGAAGAGGCAGCCTATTTGAGAAGATTTTTGGGTTAAACCGGTTAAGTGGTCGAGTGGTCAAGTGGTTAATCTTACCTACTTGATGCGCCTTGGCGGAACAACTCAACCACTGGTGGTTTTAGAGCCTGAGCAGGCTGCCCTAGCTGCCCTGAAAATCCTTGGCATTAAAGACAAACGGGTAGAGGAAAAAATAAGGGAGGAACAGGAAAGAAAGAAAAAGGAGATAGAAGAAGCTGATAAGGAGGTGAAAGATCAGTGGTGTATGGAAGTGCTATTTGTAACGGACTTGCATGGAAGCAAGTGGAAATATGAGCGCCTATTCGAAGTAGCAGAAGACTTTGGGGCAAATGTAGTTATCAATGGTGGTGATATGCTACCCCAGAATAGTGAACCATTTGGACAAGGCGAATTCATTACTAACTACCTTGACAATCACTTTGCACGATTTAACTCTGCTGGGATTTATTATCTCTGCTACCTGGGAAACGATGACCTTAGAATCTTCGATCAACTCTTTGAGGAGACTTGTAATAAGTATTCCTTCGTGGTCTGCCTCGCACAACGCAAATTTGAAGTTGGAGGTTACGAATTCGTAGGCATGAACTGGGTAGTTGACTATCCGTTCCGGCTCAAGGACAGATGTAGAATGGACACGGACGACTATATATTCCAGGAGCAGTTCGGAAAAGGACTGTTATCTACACCAAATGGATGGCAAGAAATAGATGACTGGTTTGCCTATGCAAAAATGCTCCCAACGATAGAGGAAGAAATTAATCGATTGGTACGCCCTAAGGATATGGTAAAGAGCGTATATGTAATCCACATGCCCCCATACAGGCTAGGATTGGACAAGTGTTATCACGGTGCAGAAGTAGGGTCAAAGGCAATTTACGACTTTTTGAAGAAATATCAGCCAAAGCTCTCGCTCCATGGTCATATCCATGAGTCTCCTGAAGTCTCAGGACGATGGTATGCAAAACTTGGTAGGACGATATGCATTCAACCGGGTCAGCTTAGTGAGTTTACCTATGTCACGATTGACTTATCCACTATGAAGTTTGATAGAATCAAGGAGCAATACGTCACGTAGCAGGAAAACCAGCGGGGTCACCCTTGACATTTGAACAGAGCTTCTCAAGGCTATTTTATTGCTTGCGACTTTTTCTTAAAGTGACTTCGAAAGCCATAATCAGATGCAAAAGCAATGATACCCGAGAACCCCACCGCTATAGTCATAGCGGTAAGCCCTTTGCTTAAAATGCTCCAGGATAAAGAGGGAAAAAATAGGTTATAGAGAACGCCAAAGATCTCTCCATGACCCATTGCCAGGGTTCGTTTACACGAGATCAACATCAATGCCACAGTCACGTATAGCACTGTACACATAATACAAACCAGTCTAAGAATAACAAAGGAAACAAAAGCCTCATAAGCACAAAATAGCAACATCATCAATAGGATCACATAAATCGAACAATACAACTCAGTCTGAATCCCCAATTTCAGGACGCGCTCACTCAATATAAAGAGTAAGAGAAAGAAGTGTGCAAACATGCCCAAACTCGCCACCGGAATGCCCACCAGTTTTGATCCTACACTGGTGGCAACCCTATCACAGTCTATGGTTTCACTGATGACGCAGAAACTTTTGGTAGGCGGGTGCAAGATATTGGTTCTATAATGATGGTAGGTCAAATAAATAGAGTTCGCTATGCCGCCAAACAAAAAGATTATCAGTAGAACGACCCAATTTGAATTCAACATAGAGCACCTCCTTTCCTTGGGTATAAGCCGATCGCGTGCTTACGAAGCCCCCGAAAGCGGTTTGAATAAGCCCAAGGACGAATTGCAAACACTGTGTCACGCGAAGTTTCAAACTCAAGGGATAAGTGTGTTCTCTCCAAAACTGCTTTTCTTGTCTACCTGTTGCAGCACATCTTGTTCAACAAATTATCCAATTCCCGTGGATAGCAAAACTCTAGAATTGATCCCTAGCTGACGGCTGTGCTGACCTCGATGGTCCCACCGCTACTTTGACCCCATGCATTGTTTTATATCATTACAGCAGTGCCCCTGGAAGGATTTTTTGCCAACTCGATGGGACAAGGGGAATCCATTTTCTCGTTGACATGGTAACGGGGAGGGCATATACGGTCACGACATGGACGCTCATCTTGCCCGAGAGAGGATTGGTGATAATCGCGTAACGTATTTCGGTGGCTTCTCTTCCTTTCAGCTTTGAGCTTTCACCTTTTGTTTTTCATGGCAAGAGATTTTCTGCGACAAAAAGCACCAATTTCATTATAAGGCGGCTATTTTGTAAATGCTGGCGCCACATTTTTCGCTTACCATGTTTCTACCAACCGCAGCCTCTCAAAGGCCCAGGGGGCGCCCAATCCGCCCCACAGACCCACCAGTCCATAGCGAATGAAACGAAAGAGAGGCTCAGGCTCAAGGCAGGAGAAGGCCACCCCCAATCCCTAACCCCATGATAAGAAAATCAACACCCCAGCAACAGTTGATCGCAAGGTTCGTTCTTTTGATCCTTATTATCGGCATACAAGATACAGTGGAAGATGTAATCAGCATGGTCGTCTGTCCCAGCCGGTCCATCAAAGCAACTGGCAGGCCTATTATCTTAGGCAAGCAGGAACATCTGAAAAAGATAAGAGGGCTCAACGGCCCGTAGAACAGAGAGGTTAGGTAATGAATCCAATATTTGCAGTGTTTCTCACAATCTTTCGCCTCAAGCGGACATGTCCTGAATGTAAGAGAGACCAAGTTGTCCCTGCGAGCAAAAGACTGGAAAGTGTACGTTGCAAATTCTGCGGAGCAGATGTGCCTCCGCGCAAGTAGTTTATGTATAACACGGGCTTTGCGGCTCACTTCATTCGTCCAAATCCACTGGTCTGTTTTTCAATCGTATGCTATGTACTCCACAGGGGTGATATTTCTGTCTACTGACTTTTTTGGGCAAACCAGAAAGGAGAAACTCGTCTTATGAATCTCAGTCTTGAAAACATGATTATCGGTGTGGCCAATCGTGGTGTTCCGGCCCTTCGTGTTGGACGAACAATCAGGGAGATGGGGGCTATTTATGCGGCCTTTTTCACGCCGGTAGACAAGACCGCTCCTCATGTATCAAAGGCTGACAGGGCTTACAGCCTTTCGAGTGTGGACGGCTATCTGGACATCAAAGAGATTGTGCGGGTTGCGAAAAAGCACAATGTCGGAGCCCTTCATCCTGGCTGGGGCTTTGCTGCCGAGGATAATAACTTCCCCTCCATGTGTGAAGATTACGGTATTACGTTTATCGGCCCGTCCGAAGGCCCGATGAGAAAGCTCGGCAACAAAGTCAAGGCAAGAGATATCGCCATGTCCCTCTCCATTCCTGTCGTAGAGGGCTCTGGTGGCGCGGTCTCTCTGGAAGAGGCAAAGAAGGTCGCTGAAAAGATCGGCTTCCCTGTGATGATCAAGAGTGAAGGGGGCGGTGGCGGCAGGGGGGTTGTTGTGGTGAATTCCCAAGAGGAATTAGACCGCCATTTTCATATAGCGTCCAACATGGCTGAAGCAAGCTTTGGCAATCCCAATCTGTACATTGAGCAGTACCTTCGGTTTGTCAGGCATCTTGAAATACAGGTCATTTGCGACAAATTCGGGAATGCGGTTGCGCTTGACGAACGGGATTGTTCTTGCCAGCGAAGGTATCAAAAACTGCTGGAGATTACGCCGTCACCATGGGAAGGAGTCTCTCCGGAGTTGCGCGAGGCCCTGAGAGAGGCTGCCATCAAGATGGTCACCTCAGTCGGATATGATTCGATCGCCACCATTGAGTTCTTGGTTGATGAAAAAGGAAACTTCTACTTTATTGAGGCAAATACCCGCCTTCAGGTAGAACATGGCATATCAGAATTGCTCTATGGCATAGATATCGTCGAGGAGATGATACGGATTGCCTTTGGTGAGAAGCTCAGCGTCACAAAAGAGCAACTCAAGCCGAGGGGTTTCGCCATGCAGTGCCGGATCAATTTTGAAGATCCGCAGCACGATTTCATGCCCAATTCGGGCACGGTCACCCGTTATCTTTCTCCCGGTGGTGAGGGTGTTCGCGTCGATTCCTGCGTTTTTGGTGATTATGAATTTCCGAAGACCTATGATTCTCTCGGAGCCTTACTCATGACCTACGGCTCTACCTGGGAAAAAACCGTATCAAGCATGGAGAGGGCCCTGTCAGAGTATTTCATTGGCGGACTGAAGACAACCATACCATTTCACAAAAAAATTGTGACACATCCCAGGTTCAGGTCAGGTGAGGTCCATACCAAATTCATCGAGAGTACACCGGAACTGATTTCTTATCGGGAAATCATCCCGGAACATATTCGCCTGGCGGGGCTGATAGCCGAGATCACAGCTATGGGATACAATACCCATATCGGTCTCGGCCCCTATCGAAAGTCTGCCGACTCAAGGGTCGGCCCCATGCCCGTGGCCCAGGTCTCTCATTCTGAAAAATCCGCAACGAATAATTATCGACCGCCGTTTGACCCTGATGACCATAGAGATACGGTCCTGGCCTATCTTCGAAAGTCCGAATTTGTGGAATTCTGTAATACCACCCCCCGGGACATCACCCAGTCAGAATCCGGAAACAGATTCCGACTCTTTGACGACCGATTAATCGGCCCTTTGATTGACCAGTGCGGATATGTGTCGATTGAAAACGGAGGGGGGGCTCACTACCATGTGGCAATGCTGGGCTGTATGACTGACCCGTGGGCAGAGGCCGAGGAATGGAACAGGTTTGCCCCGAATACCCAGAAACTGATCCTTATTCGCTCTACCAATATTCTGGGCTATGCTCCCCAACCAAGAGAAGTCATGGAAAGAACAGGGCGAATGATCGTCAAGCACTATCACGTAATACGCTGCTTCGATTTTCTGAACCACATCGATAACATGGCTCCTTTTGCCGAGATAGCGCTGCAATCTGAAAATCGAATCTTTCAGCCAGCCGTCAGTTTGAGCTGGGCCGAAGGTTTTACCATCGGACACTATCTTTCCGTGTTGGATGACATCCTTTCAATGGCCGGTCGCATCTTAGGATGCGGGAAGGGAGAAGCCTCCAAAAAGATTATATTCTGCCTCAAGGACATGGCCGGGGTCTGTCCACCCCGCTTCATCTATGATCTGATTTCAGCGATCCTCGACGACTACCCGGAACTTGTTATTCAGTATCACCGGCACATTACAGATGGTTTGGCTGTGCCGGCGCTCGGCAGTGCAGCCAGGGCCGGGGCCAAGATCCTCGATGTGGCTGACGGGCCGGCCGTACGGTTTTACGGACAGGCGGCGGTCATGCCGGTGGTAGCATACATTGAAGGGGAGTTGGGCCTAAAGACACGACTCGACGAAGAGAAGATTCGGGAAGTTGCCTTTGTCTTAAAGCAGATTATGCCCATGTATGATCGCTACTGCAGACCGACTTTTTTAGGCCCTGATCACGATGTCACTGGTCACGGCCTCCCCGGGGGCGCTACATCAAGCAGCCAGGAAGGAGCCTTGAAGCAGGGATACGCTTTTTTGCTTCCTCATATTTTACTCATTCTTGAACTGTATCGAAAGATCATTCGCTACCATGATGTGACACCCGGCTCCCAGGTTACCTGGACCAACGGTTATATGATGGCGGTCAAGGCATACGAACGGGGAGGCGTGGCAGAGGTGCAACGCGTGATTGACATCCTCAAGGCAGTGACCTCAACTGCCGAATCGAAACTGGATGAAAAGGTTAAGGAAGACCGCCAGATACTATTTGCTCACGCGAACGATGCCCTAAAAAATCTTCTTTTGGGCAAGTTCGGGAAGCTCCCTCTTGGCTGGCCCCCTGAGTGGGTCTATCGATCTGTATTTGGTGAAAATTGGCAGGATGCCGTGGCCAGGCGCACTGAAGAAAGCCCGCTTACCTTCCTGCCTCCTGTGGATATGGAAGATATAGAAGCTGAGTTGGCCGGGCATATTGGACGCACGCCCACGGAAAATGAGATAGTCAACTATCTGAATCATCCTGGAGATGCCCTCAAACTAATAAAGAACCTTGAAGAGTATGGCGATCCCAACGCCTTGCCTGATGATATCTGGTTCGAAGGGCTTCGGGCCGGCCATGAACGTGAGTTTTTGACATCGGATGGCAAGGTTCACACTATAAAGATTTTGCGCATCGGCAAAGTTGATCCGCACGGCAGAAAGAGGGTGAGGTACAAGCTCGATTATGAAGTTTTCGTAGAGGACATCAAAGTAGAGGAAAGGGCCGTGACAGGGCCACGGCTTGAGATGGCGGACGCCAAGAACCCCTACCATATTTCCGCTCCATTTGATTCGGACCTGTGGCTCGTGCACAAAAGAGAAGGCGATCCGGTAAGGGTCAGTGAAGAGGTGCTAAACCTCTCTCTTATGAAAACAGAATATGCGGTAACCTCACCAGTGGATGGCGTGGTAAAGAGGGTTGTGGTGTTTGCAGACTACAGGGCGGACAAAAAAATGGTCCCCGTGAAGAAGGGGGCGCTTTTGATGGAGCTGGCTCCACCCCGTGAACGCTGCGAAAATTGTGATGCTGAGATTGAGGAGGACTACAAATTCTGCCCGACTTGTGGAAACGATCTCAAGGGGAATTGAGACGAACCAAAAAGTCAATGATAGACCCGTGGATCTTTCTCAAACCGAATAGTGCCGCCAATCACAAGGGCAGCGCTGAAGAGCATGATGTCTTTGATAAGATACTGGCCCTCAAGCGTCGGCGCGTATGGAACGTGGACGAAGCAGACGTCCGGCAGCAGAAGCAGCGCGAGTAAGCTTCCTGGCAAGCGGATCAGGAGCAGGAGTAAAGCGATTCGGACAAGTGGCCGAATTATGAGACAAACTCCGATGGTAATCTCCCACCAGCCGATTATCGGAACTATGACCTCTGGAGGACCCCAGTAGATCACGTGCGCGATCAAGGATGTCGCTGTACTGACACCAAAAGTCTTGAGCGCGCCAAGCCAAGCGAAAAAGACACCGAGCGAAACCCGGTGAATCATATGGCCGTAGCGTTCCATCCACCCTGCGATCTGACGGTCGACCATATCCAATCTCGGATACATAAGAGTCTCCTTCCAACAACAATTCTTTCACTTGGTTTCACTGATTCTTTCTTCTTTGAATCTATTTTTTACCCTTTTTAGCAAGCTCCTTGCCCATACAAACTCGGTGGCAAGGATTGCCAAACCAACTGGTATTACGACCAGAGCAGGGCCAGGCGTTACAATCATGGCAAGCCCGATCAGCAAAACTGTAAAACCGATTACTGATATTATTAGCCTCTTTACCTGCTTAATAGTCTTTAGCACGAATGGACTCATAAAGGAGATTGCTTTGTCGCTAGGAGGTTGTCCGAGAATGAGAAATTTTTTGCAAGATCAAGCAAGGCGAAGATTTTAACCGCAGGAATACATTGAGTATTTTGAGGATTGAAATCTGAGCCTGACGTAGAGATTGCGGAAAATAGCCATTCTCGGACAGCCTCCTATCGCTCCTCGCAATCACAGGAGGTGCCAGTAGTAAGGAGGTACCCGAAGTTATTGAGAAGTTATTTTTCTTGCAGATATCTGATATCATGAAATTTGTCAAGGTCTTGGCCAAATCTTGACGGACCGGTCGGCTGGAAGGCCGGATGTCCTATAACTGCACAGCTTGAACATTTTTGCATTTTAGTTTATTTTCTCGTGAGTCTAAAGTTTGTTTCGGTTCAGGTTATGGCAACTTGTTGATAATACTCGTGGCGTCTGCTCTTTGACATAATTATTCGATAAATCGCGCTATTATTGAAACTGCGA
>JAFDKF010000102.1 GCA_019307135.1 Deltaproteobacteria bacterium | reverse complement strand
AAATTAACCCCCTCCAGACAATCATATACTTGATAAAGCCAAAAATTCTTGATATCATTTATTAACAATAACAAAGCGTTGGCGCAATCCAACTGTCATTTGCGTTTATAGGTCTGATACGTTCAACCTTTTTAGGCGATCCTGGCCGGGATCACGTTCAACCTTGATTTGACTCATTGTTTCCTCCTAATTGAAGATCTCGGGAGTTGCACAAGCCCTTAAAAGAGCAGGCAGTAATTTTCGTCAAAGACTTGTGAGTCTCCATGGTCCCAGGAGCCTCAAAGTTCCGCGGGTTATGACTTCAGCATTACCAATTGTGCATCCAGAGTGCTTTCGTGTAAATGAAGCAGGGCAATTGAGGCTGGTGACCTAAATGGCCCAGCAGTGCCTGGGTTCAAGAACAGCACGCCGTTTCGCCTATCTATCGATGGCCTGTGAGTGTGACCACTGATAACAGCCCTAAAGCCTGCTGCTGCCGGCTCTAAGTCCAGTTCATTTGCATTATGCAGCACATACAGCAGGATTTCACCGATCTCGACAATCTCTGTTTCGGGGATGTCACGTGTCCATTCGCCCCAGTCCATGTTTCCTCGTACGGCAAGCACCGGGGCAACCACTCGCAAAGCCTCAAGTATCTCTGGTTTACCGATGTCTCCCGCGTGAATAATCAAGTCAGCACCTTCTAAAGCCTTGACCGCCTCAGGCAGCAGGACACCATGGGTATCCGAGATGACACCGACGAGAAAGTTATCTTTGTCCTGCAATTTTGTAACCATTTCGATTTGACATGTTGTTTATGCAACGTTAGAAATGAGTTTAACACGCCTGTGCTTACCGGTCAAACATGGCCGAGGCCTTTTTCTTGGGCCCGTCTTTCCTTCCACTTTCTTGCCATCATGAACCGACACTAAAAGGATTACTTAGAAACTGTAAAACTATAGGATGTCCCTAAACTCGTCACTCTTATTCAACCTAGTCAATAACGTCCCGTATCTTCTCCGTATCTTCTCAAGTCAACGTAGTCAGTAACGTCCCGCAAAACGCCATAACGTCCCGCAAAACGCGCGCAAAACGCGCAAAATACATAAACGTAGTCAATAACGTCCCGCAAAATACGCGTCCCGCAAAATACGTGGTGACCAGATTCAACAACCGGCCGTCTCCAGTGCAGCTCGTACTTCAACAATCCTCCCTACCCTGGATAAAAGTAATAGTTTCATGGCCGTCCCGCTTCGCCCGCGGAACTATAGTTACGGGAAATGCGCAGTAGTGTATTTCATCTTTGCCTTTTGCAAGCGTTGTTCTACGTCGCGGTAAAGCATCAACTCTTCTGTCTCAATGTATTTGAACTCGTGGGTGATCGCCGCAAGCCTCTCCTTGAAGGCTGAGATGTTATCTGCCGACGAGAAACTAACCATTGCAGCAGGCTGCACTTCTACGCCAGCACGGAAAAGATTTTCAAGTGCTTTCAGTTGCAGGCCAAAACCTTCCGGCTTTGACCCGGTTATAGCAGAAAATTCCTCGTGTGTCGTGCCTTTGAAGCTGACTCGTACGTAAAGGTTTTTGTATCCGGCCAGATCGCCGGCATATGTTTCATCGTAACCGATCAGTATGCCGTTTGTTTCCAGGATGAATAGGATATTGTTCGGGATATGTTGAAGGAGCCTAAGCAGATGTTCTTTTCCGAGCGTCGGCTCGTTGCCGCTGATCCTTACCTTATCAAAACCTTTCTCAAAGGCAATATTTACGAGCTTTCGCGCTACCGCTTCCGGCGAATAAAATTTGCCATATACACCAGGCCTTACGACTTGTTGCCAAGACCAGCAGAATATGCAACGCAGACAGCACCCAACACAGTCGGCGGTAGCAATACCGCCGTAAAATCTGGCCGGCCGGAAGCGATAGTATTTCCTCAGATCGCCTCTGCAGACAATCAGGGTTGCGTCTCGGGCTCTTTTCACAGGGTCGTACACAACAAATATCAAAAACACTCAAAGGATTGCTTCACCTTGCAGAGAAAGATGTTTTTACGCTGAAGAATATCTATGATAGATCATAATCTCAAATTCTGGAAGTGAAAAGGTGAAAGGTGAAAAGAAATAAAAAGGGTCATGAAATTACAACTTTTACCGTTTTTGCTTCATAGAGAAAGTTATAATTTCATGACCGTCCCCATCTTTTTTTCCTGGGTACTGGACAAAATAGTAGAAATCAGTTCGTTATCCAGGATCGAGCATCCAGCATCTGCCACAAGAGCGTAGGTTTATTCCTGCCACTCCGGACGGATTGAGACAAGAGTGGACACTTCGTTTTTGGTGTGCGAAAGAGGCTGCGGGAAAGATTATCGGTTCGGGAATCATAGGGCAAACCGGCAATATCAGGATAGAAGAGCGCGGAATTGAATCAGGAAAGCGGCTTTCTATCCGCGATTGTGGCCGTCGAGGTTTGAAGATTGACTTATCACTTGTTAATTGATACCTAACAAAATTGAGGAATTGAGGAATTGAGGAATTGAGGAATTGGTAAGTTCTCAGAAAGTCCGGGTAATAGCTACTGGATTCCCGCCTTCGCGGGAATGACGATTGGGTGCAAGTGCCTGTCATTCCCGCGAAAGCGGGAATCCAATGAATAGTCGCAAAAAATGATTTGCCCCAACTTATTGAGAAGTTACAGGAATTGAAGGTATTCTATTGATTTTAATCCCTGAATTCCTAAATTCCTAAATCTGATATGCCATATGGACACAAGATCGCACAGCCAAAACGCCACACTCGGGTGGTGGCGGCACAATGGAACACTCCCTTCATCCAGGGAGGAGACCCTCCAAGAGGCGATTTACGATATTCACCGGCCAGTCGCGATCGTGGCAAAGGACGGAAAGTATGCCCTTGCAGAGAGTGGCGTGGCACTTATGGGTGAATGGGAAAACAATGCCGGTGGACTTCCCATTGCCGCGTATGTCCCGGCGTGCCATCTCAAGAACCTGGGAGACGCCACTTTTTGTGCCAACTATGGTCTTGAATATCCGTATCTTGCCGGATCAATGGCCAATGGCATCTGCTCGGCCGAGATCGTGGAGGCCATGGGAAGGGGCGGGATGCTCGGTTTTTTTGGCGCGGCCGGCCTTCCGCTTCAGGCCATTGAGGCAGCTATTGACCGCATTGCCTCTTCTCTTGGCGACCGTCCTTTTGGGTTTAACCTGATTCACAGCCCCAATGATCCGGATCTGGAAGCCGCCGTGGCGGACCTTTACCTTCGCAGGAATATCCGGCTCGTCGAGGCCTCCGCCTATCTCGATTTGACCTTGCCGGTGGTCCGCTACAGGGTACATGGCATCTACCAGGACCCTTCCGGGCGTATTATCACGCCCAATCGGATCATTGCCAAGGCCTCACGGGTCGAGGTGGCCTCCAAGTTCTTTGCCCCGCCGCCAGAGGAGTTTTTGAGGACCCTGGTGGCATCAGGGGATATCACAGAAGAGCAGGCCGGGCTTGCCGGCCGAATCCCTATGGCCCAGGACCTTACTGCCGAGGCGGATTCTGGCGGACATACGGACAACAGGCCGGCCATCACCCTGCTGCCGACCCTGCTGGCACTACGTGATCGGCTGCAGGCCGAATACGGTTACGAGGAACCCCTGCGCGTGGGCGCGGCAGGCGGGATCGCCACGCCTGCTTCTGCCTCAGCCGCCTTTTCCATGGGGGCCGCCTATGTGCTTACCGGGACCATTAACCAGGGCGCGGTCGAAGCCGGGACCTCTGACATGGTGCGCGAGATGCTTGCCGAGACTAAGCAGGCAGATATCACCATGGCCCCGGCGGCCGACATGTTTGAGATGGGGGTAAAAGTCCAGGTCCTAAAACGTGGGACCATGTTTGCCATGCGGGCCGCAAGATTATACGATATCTATCATAGGTGTGAGAGCCTGGAAGCCATCCCCCCAGCCGAGCGGAACACACTGGAACGAAGTATCTTTCGAGCCCCCCTTGAAAGAATCTGGGAAGAGACCAGGACCTATTTCCAGGAACGGGATCCACGCCAGATCGCGCGGGCTGACAGCGATCCCAAGCATCGCATGGCCCTGGTTTTTCGTTGGTATCTTGGCCAGGCATCACGCTGGGCCACTCTTGGGGACGCTTCTCGCAAGATAGATTGCCAGGTGTGGTGCGGCCCTGCCATGGGGGCATTCAATGCATGGGTCAAGGGCTCTTTCCTGGAAGACCCAAAGAATCGTCGTGTCGTGACTATTGCCCTTAATATCCTTTACGGCACGGCAGTGATTGTGCGTCTCAATTCGTTGCGGTATCAAGGGGTCTCTTTGCCACCGGAATGGATCGTACTGAAACCACTACGGTTGGAAAAAATCTTCGAGTTTTTGACCGAAAAACAGGGTTTTCGGTCAACCACTAACTAAGGCCTAAAGTGATCGGTTCCAGGTTCAGGGTTCAGGGTTCAGGGTTCAGGGTTCAGGGTTGACAACCTTTGAACCTATGAACTTTGAACGGTGAACTTTCTTTATTGACGCGTCATTCTTTTCAGCCGTCGTAGCTAAAGCTACTTTGGCGAAGTCGGCTTGTTAACAGCCAATTAGGGCTCTTCAACCGGGAACCGTGAACGTTGAACCGCTCAACCCGGGTAAGGATCATTATGTAATGAAAAAGAACAAGCAGACAACTGAAGGTGGGGGAAATCCCCAGATTCCAGTTGCCATCATCGGTATTGGATGCCTTTTTCCCAAGGCCGAGAATCTTGGGGCCTATTGGGCGAATATCAAGAACCGTGTGGATGGCATTACCGATATTCCCAAGACCCACTGGGATCCTGACGACTATTATGATCATGATCTGGGCGCAAAGGACCGTACCTGTGCCAGGCGTGGCGGTTTTCTTTCGCCTGTGGAGTTTAACCCACTTGAGTTCGGGATCTCGCCGCGGGACATAGAGGCGATTGATACCACGCAGCTTCTGGGGCTCTTGATCGCTAGAGAGGCCCTTGAAGATGCCGGGTACGGCAGGAAACGGCAATTTGACAGGTCACGCACCAGTGTGATCCTGGGGGTGACCGGAGCACTGGAACTCGTCATCTCGCTGGGCGCGCGATTGGGTCACCCCTTGTGGCGCCGTGCGCTAAAGGAAGCCGGGATAGATGAGGCAACAACTGAGGACGTGGTTGAGCGGCTTGGCGACTCTTATGTAGGCTGGCAGGAGAACTCCTTTCCGGGCCTCCTTGGAAACGTGGTTGCCGGGCGCATTGCAAATCAGCTCGATCTGGGCGGGACCAACTGCGTGGTTGACGCCGCCTGTGCCAGTTCGCTAAGCGCGCTTCATCTCGCGAGCCTCGAACTGGCGGCCGGCCGGTCTGACATGGTGGTAACAGGCGGGCTTGACACCTTCAACCACATCTTTATGTATACCTGTTTCAGCAAGACCTTTGCCCTTTCTCAAGCCGGAGATGCCAGGCCCTTTGACCAGGAGGCAGACGGCACCATCCTGGGTGAAGGGATCGGTCTTGTGGTGCTAAAGCGTCTTGAAGATGCCAGGAGGGATGGGGATAAGATCTATGCCGTTATCCGCGGCCTCGGCACCTCCAGTGACGGCAAGGGCAACGCCATTTATACCCCGAGCAGGGAGGGACAGATCAGGGCCATGCAGCAAGCTTACCGCCTGGCCGGGGTGACTCCTGACACTATTGACCTGGTTGAAGCCCACGGGACAGGGACCAGGGTGGGGGATGAGATTGAGACAAAGGCCCTTGTGGACGTGTACCGATCCGGTCACAGGCAAGGGACCTGGTGTGCCCTGGGGTCGGTAAAATCACAGATCGGGCACGCCAAGGCAGCGGCAGGCGTGGCCGGACTGATCAAGGCCTCCATGGCCCTTTACCACAAAGCGCTGCCGCCCACCATAAAGGTTACCCACCCGTTCAAAAGCGTGGCACCTGGAAACTCATCCTTTTACGTAAACATTGAAAAACGTCCCTGGATGCCGCGGCCAGAGCATCCCCGCAGGGCCGTGGTGAGCTCTTTTGGCTTTGGCGGCAGCAACTTCCATTGTGTGCTCGAAGAGGATGAACGTGAAAAGCCGGGGATCGACTGGGACAACGATGTGCAGATCCTCGCATTCTCTGCCAATAGCAAGGATGATCTCCTGTCAGCCCTTGAGAAATGGCCTCTTGATCTCACCTGGGAAGAGATTGTATCCAGAGCCGCTGTGACACGGGGCGATTTTAGTCCTGAGCACGGTTTTCGTCTGGTCCTGGTCATTGAAAAGGGTGGCACAGATCCGGCAAGCAGCATTCGCCAGGCCCTTTCCCGGCTTTCCGGGCAGGAGGAAGATGCTCCCTGGCACACCCCTGATGGCGTCTATTTTGGCTCACAAGCAAATTCCGGAAAACTCTGTGTCCTTTTTCCCGGACAGGGGGCCCAGTACGTGGGCATGCTTCGAGACCTGGCCTGCCAGTTTCCCCAAATGCAGGATGCCCTCGCAGAGGCCGACACGGCTTTTTCGGAACACGGCAAAGCACACTCTGATTCACGGCTGAGTGACCATATCTATCCTCACCCGGAATTCAGCGATAACGAACGTCTCAAAAATGAAGATACCCTGCGGGATACGCGGGTGGCCCAGCCAGCGATCGGGGCGGTCAGTTTAGGGCTTTTCAGGATCCTGGAACACTTCGGTGTGGCTCCTGATGCGGTTGCCGGACACAGCTTCGGCGAACTCGTGGCCCTTTGTGTGTCTGGCCGTTACCAAACGAGAACACTTCACAGCCTTTCTAATCTCCGCGGCCGGCTCATGACCGGAAATGGCGGCCAACACGGCAGCATGCTTGCTGCACAGGCCGCGGCCGAGGATCTCGTGCATATTGTGCAAGCAAGTGGGCTTGATCTTGTCATCGCCAACAAGAATGCCCCTGAACAAACCGTGGTTTCCGGTCCGACCCATGAGATCGACCAGGCGGCCGGACTTCTTGGCGAGAAGGGGATCCGGCACAAGCGGCTCAATGTGTCTGCCGCCTTTCACAGCCCCCTCGTGTCGCATGCGCTAGCGCCGTTTAGCGAGGCCCTGGAAAACATCTATTTTTCAGCAGCCAGTATCCCGGTCTATGCCAATAGCACGGCCAGGGAGTATCCCCAGGATGAAGCACAGGCCCGTGAGGTGCTGGCCTCCCAGTTGGTGAGCCCTGTGGAGTTTGTGCAAGAAATTGAGAATATGTACGAGGCTGGGGTGCGGGCATTTGTTGAAGTCGGGCCGGGCCATACGCTGACCGGACTTGTCACGTCGATTCTAAAGGATCGAAGGCATACGGCCCTGGCAACCGATGCCTCAAGGGGTAAACGATCAGGGATCATTGATCTGGCACGCCTTCTTGCCCATCTTGCCTCGCTGGGTTTTGCGATTCAGTTGGATAAGTGGGAAGATGCCGCAAGAGAACCCACAGAGACCGATGAGAAGAAACCTGCCTTTACGGTCTCTATTTGTGGGGCGAACTACTTTAAACCAAAGCCGGCAAAGCCGGCCGTAAGGCCTGTTAGTAAACCTGTTAGTAAAATGGACAGATCTGTAAAAGAGATTCCGCATACCGGAGAGACCACGATACCGATGAATAGAGCTCATGTTTCTGAGCATGTTTCGTGTCGTTGCCAGGAGGATCAGGTGGATAGAGTGAACAGCCCTTCCGAACCGGCACAGTTGCAGACGGACAGGCGCCCAATGCCAGAGGCGACACACGGGGACGCAGTATCCCTGGCGGAGGCCTTGCGGCTTACCCAGAACAACATGGCCACGCTCGAGAGGTTTCAGGCCGAGACTGCGGAACTCCACCGTCAGTTTCTCGCGGGCCAGGAAAAGGCACAGCAAACCCTGCAATCGCTGATTGAACAACAGCAACAGCTCTTTCAAGCGGCCTGGGGGGCCGGAGGGGCGATTCAAGCCGTGGAGACCGTACCAGAGCCTCCCCGCGATGGATTGGAACCGATTGCGGCATCAACACCCGACATGCCCGACATGCCCGACAAGGCCGCTCCGGCCGCAGGGGGTGATGAGGAGTATATTGAGAAGGCGCTCCTTGAGGTGGTGGCAGAAAAGACCGGATACCCGGTGGAGATGCTCTCCCTGGAGATGGGGCTCGATTCAGACCTGGGTATTGACTCGATCAAGCGGGTTGAAATCCTCTCAGCCCTGGGCAAGAAGCTCCCTGATATGCCGTCAGTAGGCACCGAGCATTGGGGAAGCCTCCAGACACTGGGACAAATTGTGCAATTCCTGAGTGGACAAAAGGCTCTGGAAGAGAGCAAGGAGATTGAAGATGCCGCAGTTCAGACCTTGAGCCTGGAAGAAAGCGTATCCGAGAAGCCGGGGAGCCGAGAAGATACGGAAGATGCAATTGAAAGGCACGTGCCCGTGCCCGTAAGACTCAATGACCACCCGGCTCGCAAGGGGATTACATTACCCGGGGGCGCTCGCATCTGGGTGGCCGGGGACGGCTCTGCCCTGGCATCCGGGATCGTGAAAGAATTGAAACAGCGCGGTTATCGACCGGAATTGATCGATCTGGAAAAAGGGGCCAAGCCCGAGCCGCCTTCCCGGCTTGAGGGTTTGCTCATACTGTCGCAGGCGCCCAGGGTTGGGCATGATTTCCTGAAGTCGGTATTTCATCTGTTGCAACAGGTCGGGCCTGTCTTGCGCCAGGCGGGGCGAAACCACGGGGCTGTGCTTGCCACAGTGTCGCGTCTTGACGGGGCATTCGGACTCTACGGTCTTAATGGCAAGAGTGATCCCCTTTCCGGCGGGCTTGCCGGGCTCTCCAAGACAGCGAGGCATGAGTGGCCTGAAGTCCACTGCAAGGCCATGGATATTGATGCGGGTGATGACAATGTGGAGCAAATCGCCAGAGCCATCGCAGAAGAGATGCTCCTTACAGGTCCTGCAGAGGTCGGCATATCATCACGGGGCAGGATCGGCCTGGAGCTTTGCCCGGCGCCTATCAAGACCTGCCAGGAGACTACCGCGCTTCACCCTGGGGATGTGGTCGTCATCTCCGGGGGCGCCCGCGGGGTGACTGCCGAGGCTGCCGTGGCACTTGCCAGGGCATGGCAACCAGCTTTGGCGTTGTTGGGACGAAGTCCTCTCCCCCAGCCTGAGCCGGACTGGCTGGCCGGTCTTGTTGACGAGGTCTCCGTCAAGAAAGCCCTGCTTGAACACGCGGACAAGCCAATGGCCCCGAGAGAAATCGAGAGCGAGTACCACTCGATCATGGCCAACCGGGAGATCATCAAGAACCTTGAGCGTATCAATGCGGCTGGTTCGCGCCTGATTTACCGGTCAGTCGATGTCCGTGATCAGGAGGCCGTAGATGTGGTCATTGAGGAGATCCGGGCAGAACTCGGGCCGATCCGCGGGCTTATACACGGGGCAGGGACACTCGCCGATCGCCTGATTGAGGAAAAGACGCCTGAGCAGTTCGAGCTGGTCTACTCGACCAAGGTGAACGGGCTTATATCGCTGCTTTCCGCGCTTGAGTCAGAAGACCTCAAGTTTATGGGCCTCTTCTCATCGTCCACAGGCCGTTATGGCCGCACAGGTCAGGTCGACTATGCAGTGGCAAATGAGGTATTGAACAAGATGGCGCAAGAGCAGGCCCGTGAGCGGCCAGATTGTCGCGTGGTCGCCTTTAACTGGGGACCCTGGGACGGAGGGATGGTCACCCCGGCCTTAAAGAAGATGTTTCAGGACGAAGGTGTGGGACTGATCCCTCTTGAGGCAGGAGCCGAATACCTTGTCCGGGAACTCAGCTCCAACGGTGAACGGCCCGTGGAGGTGGTGGTTCTTGGAAAAGGCACTGCCATCCCGGCCGAGCAGACCGGGCATGGGTGCGAGGAAGGACCTTCAACATCCCCGTCGTACGCGGTGGCCCTGGAATATACGCTCTCGGTTGACGAGTATCCCTTCTTGAGGTCCCACGTGATTGATGGCCAGGCGGTCCTCCCAATGGCCGTCATCATCGAGTGGCTCGGCCACGGGGCCATGCACGGCAACCCGGGCTTGAAGTTTCATGGATTCAACGACCTTGAGATCCATTCGCGTTTGGCCCTTGACGGAAATGAGACCGTTCCCATTCGCATACGCGCAGGCAGGGCAAGAAGAGATAGGAGTGACTTGCTGGTCCCTGTGCAGTTGTGTTGCGTGGACGGCCCGGGAGAGATCGTTCATGCCCAGGCAGATATTGTGCTGACCACTCGTATGGAGGCGGGGACACCGCGCTTTGCTGAGCCTGCCCTCAAACCGTATCCTCAAAATGGCAAGATTTATTCAAACGGCTCCCTTTTTCACGGCGAGGATTTTTCCGGCATAGAGAATATCGAAGGGTATTGCGATCAGGGGATGGTAGCCTGGGGCCGGTCAGCGCCTTCTCCCTCAGAGTGGATAAAACAACCTCTCCGGCAAAACTGGCTGTCAGACCCCCTTGTGCTTGATTCAAGCTTCCAGATGATGATCCTCTGGAGCCTG
>JAFDKF010000253.1 GCA_019307135.1 Deltaproteobacteria bacterium | reverse complement strand
CGGAGATAAGTTTGAATGCCTGTCCAAGAGGGACGAAGGCATCCCTGGGAGTTAAAGTGACCATAATTCCAAACAGCGTCAAAAGGTCTTGACAGACCTGACCGAGTGCTTATCGTAATTTTGAGCATATGCTTATTATATCATTCATGGCATTTACAATGACAGGCAGGCTTTGTAGTCAAGCCGGAAAAGAGTCTTTTGATAGTAAGCTGACATCAAGCAACAAGCTTTTGCCCGAAGTTTCAGAGAGTAATCAAATGCCCGGGGATGGCACACAATAGGGAGGTGGTTTGTATGGAATTAGTTCCTTGGAAACCGTTTAGAGAACTAGGATCATTGCGCAAAGAAATGGATAGGCTGTGGGACCCCTTTTTTACCGTGGCGCCTTTTGCCGGACTTGGTTCAGAGGAATGGCTGCCGTCGGCGGACATTTCAGAAACCAAAGATAAGCTTCTTATCAAGCTTGATTTGCCAGGGCTTGTGGCCAAAGACGTCAACGTCAGTGTCTCGGGAGACATCCTGACTATCAAAGGTGAGAAGAGAAAAGAAGAAGAGGAAAAAGACGAACATTACTATCATTGCGAGAGGTACTGCGGGTCTTTCCAGCGTTCATTTCGACTCCCTGCCAATATACAAAGCGATAAGGTGGAGGCAAGTTTTGACAAGGGTGTTTTGAGAGTAATGCTTCCCAGAACCGAGCAGGCCAAGAAGAAAGAAATTGAAGTCAAGGTTAAATGATCTCACATATGCCCTCCCCGGGCAACCCGGCAAGAAATTTGTGGTACGCTCATTATTCCTGGCTCAAGTAGGGCGCTAGAGAGAAACAAAGGAAATGATTTCACATATGTCTTCTCTTTGAAAGGAGGAATGCTCATGTCCGAAGGAGATACGGAACATCTAAGAGAAAAGCTCCTCAAGGAGCGCCAGGAAATCTTCGAATGGCTTCGGCGGTTCGAATCTGATTGGCAGTCCTTGGAAGAGCGAGACATCGAATTGGAAGAAGGAGCCCAAAGGGCTGCTCTGACAAGCCTTTACAATCAGCTGGATCAACGCAGACAAGATGAGCTTGAAGAAATCGATCTGGCTCTGTGCAGGATGGCCGCCGGAAGCTATGGAATCTGTGAGAACTGCCATAAGTTAATTTCTTTGAAACGGCTTGAGGTGGTGCCCACCACTCGCCTGTGCCGTAAGTGTGCCCATAACTATAAGAAAGAACAGATAAAGTTGTCCCCAGCCTGGGAGGCAATTAGCTGTGCGGAGCTGCCGGGCGAATACCAAAATCTGAACAACGAGGAACTGCGAATGTTGATCTTGAATCGTCTCCGCAACGATGGCCGGGTCGATCTGGAAGAACTTGATATCTCGTGCCGAGACGGTGTGGTCTACCTGGAAGGTGTGGTCCCAAGTAAGGGCGAGCACGACATTTTATTACAGATCCTCACGGACGTCATGGGCTTTGCCTCCGTCATCGATCACCTTCAAATCACCGAAGTGATATGGGAGCGGGAAGACCGCACTCCCGGCAAGATCCCTTTCGCCCTCAGTGCCGACGTTGAAGAAATTAGCGACGATGTCTTTGAATCCCAAGAAAAGGGACTCCCTTACATTTTTCCCGATCGGCCGCCGCCGGAGGAAGAGTGAAGATTTCCGTATCAACCAGGTGAACGAGTTCGAGTCGTGCCGTGCTTGGTATACCGTAATATTAATGGGGTATGGGAAAATACGCCGAACGGGCAACTGATTTACCAACGGAGGCACAAGAACGAAGTTTTCCGGGACCGGTTCGAAAGGACTAAATCCGAATATAGGGAAGCTATCCCTGCTGAGGTGAAGGAAAGGGACAAAGTACGGACACTAGTGAAAAAGCGCTGCGATGCTAATAGATTAATTTTTTCTTATCTTGAACTCCCTGTGCCGTCAGAGGGTATCGAAGATAGATGTCTTCTTCAACTCACAATCCACACTGCCATGTTATCGGCCATATGAAGAACCTTAGTGGTGACACGGCCCATGAAAAACTCCTGGACAGCGCTAAGGCCCCGCCTGCCCATCACAATGGTGCCGTAGCCACCATCCTTGGCTTCCTCTACAAGCGCCTTGGCCCGGCTCCTTTTGCCGGAAATGATTTTGGTGGTAACACGGCTTGAGGTAAAGCCCGCGTTGATCATTCGATCTTTGGCTTCTTCCATGGCTGGATCAATTTCTCTCTTCATGCTTTCCAGCCATTCTTCTTCGTCTTTCAGAGCAAAGAGCTCGTCTGGCTCTATCTTTTCAATGTCAAGAGGTCTGATGATATGGCGGAGCGCTATTTGGCAGTCAGGATCAACCAACAGCGAGTCAGCGCAATCTACCGCCATCAGCGCCCCTTCAGAACCGTCAAAAGCCACCAGGATTTTTTTGTGCGAAGGCCTTCCTTCAACAACAACAACGGGCAGGTGATGCAGCTTTCCGACCAATTTATTGGCCACGCTTCCAATTACGAAGTCCTTCACCTTGCTGGTTCCAGTGCGCCCCACCACAACAGCGCCAAAGTCCTTGAGTGACTCCCGAAGAATATCTCTGGCAATACCCTTTTTCTTCGATTGGGCCTTAACCGTAACTGCGTTACTGGAAAAGCCGGCATTGACAAGGATTTTCTGCGCTTTGTCAAGGAATTTTTTCATGACGCTTTCTCGCCCTGCCATCCACGCTCTTACTGCAGTCGCCTTGGCCCCAAACTCTTTTGTTTTTCCCAAATCCAAAAACGATTCAGGAGCTTCGATCCTAACATGGAAAAGAACGACTTTCGTTCGTTGGTGCGGTAGAACTTGGCTGACATACCGTACCGCCTCAAGGGCCTGGTCGGACCCATCAACAGCCAACAATATTTTATTTCGGGTGTCTTTCATTGGTTACTTCCTCCTTTACTGTGGATAGTGGATAAAAACGCGCTTTTGGGGGCCGACTTATAACCGTAATTGAGTTGTGTGTCAAGAGGAAAAGTGGCGCAACATATTGTGGTTCAAGGTTATCCTGCCCGCGGGAAATACACGGGTCATAAGCCCTGACCAGCATCTGAGAAAGGTTCCTGATCTCTTCTTCCCCTTTCCCCTGTCCTATTAACTCCTCTACCAGCTTATGGAGGTCATAATAAATCTTGGCGTGGTTCTGACTTGTAGGCATCACGCAGTCCGACTTTTCAATCTTCCCATCTTCACCTATCCGGTAGTAATGGTAAAGTATCCCCCGGGGTGCCTCAACAGCCCCCACCCCCTCACATCCCTTTACCTTATAGTGGCTTGCAAATTCAGAGATATCTGAGTCGATCAACCTCAGGATTATCTCTTTTGACTCATACATAACATGAAAGCACTCCACCAGTTGTGCCAGGTTATAAAAGAAGGGATTATGCTCTCCCAATCTTAACTTCAGTTCCTCAGCCGTCTCTTTTGCCTTGGGGTGCAACAGATCATAGTTGTTGTTAAACCTTGCCAAGGCCCCGACAGCAAAAGATTCCCGGCTCAGCCTGCTGAATTTTGAGGTAGAGAAATCAACGAGATACTCGTTAGTCATGGCACGATATTCGTCTTCCTTTTTGCAGATACCATCACTTGAAACAAGATTCCCCCCGATGAACGGATATTCTTCAGTGCCCCTGAGCGAGACAAATTCAGTCTCTCTTACAAAATCAGGCATTGTAAAGCTCTTGAAAAGATCAAGAGCTTCCCACAAGTACGGAATAGTTGCATCAAGGTCTTTGACCAATTCTCTTAACTGTCTTTTGCGCGGAACCTGTGTCGAGCCGCCGACCTTTATGACCATTGGATGCGTGGTTCTTCCTGCGAAGAGATCAGATGCCCTGTTGGCGAATCCCTTGATCCGGGCCGCGGTCTCTACCACCTGCGGATGCGTTTGGATAAGCGGAATGACACTATCTACATTAAGGAAATCGGGTGCCACCAAAAAAAAGAGGTGAAGGGTATGACTTTGCAGGGTCTCGGCATGCTTGGCAAGGAGCCTTACCTTTTGCGCCGGTTCCGGAATCTCAATCTTCAAGGCCCGCTCTATGGCGCGGGCACTGGCCAGGGCGTGTGAAATGGAACATATGCCGCAGATCCGGGCCGCAAGGAGTGGCGCCATTTCAATAGAAAGCCCTTTGAACATAACCTCAAAAAATCTGGGAGTCTCTACTACCTTCCAGGTACATTCAACGAGCTTTCCGTTCTCGATCCGTATCCTGATATCTCCATGCCCCTCCACCCGGCTCAGATGATCAATCTCTATGTTGATCGGCCTTCCTGTCTTAACATTCATTGCGAAAGTCCGCTAAACGCATTAAAAAAGTTGATCCGCTCACTAATATGTTCTTCTGAAAAACCTTTTTCCCTGAGTATCTCCATAAGCGACACAAAATTCGCCTCGTCCGAAGGACCCCGGCAGCCCCAACAACCAAACCTGTTTCGAGGACAGACAGCATTACAGCCAGCGCGTGTGATAGGCCCCAGGCACATCATCCCCATAT
>JAFDKF010000101.1 GCA_019307135.1 Deltaproteobacteria bacterium | reverse complement strand
TCCAAATGATGAGGCCGTAAACGAGGCCCTTCGGTTGGTAATTAAGTTGACGAAGCTGCCAAGGTCCGAAAAGAAGAGCGCGCACAAAGGGGCATACTCTCCGACGTAAGGATGGGCGAATCGGGTAGCCGGGGGTTCTTCTCCCTCAGCCCCCACACCATCCGCCGTCGCATAAAAGCTATGGCGGGACAGGCCTGGCATCCGCCTGGGCGGGCCAGGCGGTTCACAGAGCTGATCCTTCGACTGCGCTCAGGACGCCGTAGCCGGATACAGATTGAAAATGATGTATTTGATTTCAAATAGGTGAAGAGACAACCAGGGAAAGCAATCAGGGCGTTGGAAGGACAAATGTCAATATTTCACCAGCGTATTTCCTGTTTCCCGTCGGTGAGTCATGCTGCCGCGAAGCGGCTTACTTGATAGGTTTTCGGTACTTATTGCCAGACCCATCAGTTCCAGGTTCGACAGAGATGCTGAGAAACAGATCTTCAGATAGGTTAATGGTAGAATGAAAACCACTCAATATTTCGAATACATGAGGAAAAGGCCAGATCGTGCAAGGATCAAAGATGATTGGATAGAATGGGTCATAGACAACCCCAAAAAGACTGAGGTCCAATCGGATGGAAGGATCAGAAAGTGGGCAAAAATCCCAGAAGAGGATAGGTATTTGAGGGTCATATTGTTGAGAGATGGGGAGACAGTGCACAATGCCTTCTTTGATAGGTCTTTTAAGGAGGATTAAACGATGAAGGTCAAATATTTTCCAGATACAGATACCGCTGTTGTGGAATTCACAGACAAAGAAGTCCATGAGACAAAAGAAATCAGCGAGAATATTTACGTGGATTTAGATCAAAATGGCAACCTGGTGAGCATGACGATTGAGCACGCAAGGGCAAATGCCGGATTATGGGAATTCTCGTACCAAGAAATGAAATCTCACGCAGCATAGGTTTCGCCGAATCGGGTAGCCGGGGATTTTTCTCCCCAGTCACCACACGCCCCGGCATCCGCCTGAGGCGGACCAGGCGGTTCACAGGGCTGATCCTTCGACTGCGCTCAGGACGCCGTAGCCGGATACAGATTGGAAATGATGTGTTTGACAAATAGGTGAAAAAGCAACCAGGGAAAGCAATCAGGGCGTTGGAAGGACAAATGTCAATATTTCACCAGCGTCCCCTATTTCCTCGTAAAGCTTGCGGTAGAGAGTGGCCTTAGACAATTGCGTGATTAAGAGTTTTGATGCGATGGATAAATATTCAGCAGAAAAATTGAGCACAGAGCTCCTCGGTAAGACCATAGGAGGTTGGCTCATAGAAAAGTACATTAACCATGGAAAATCCGCAGTGGTTTTTTTGGCATCTAAAGATGCGCAAAGGGCAGCCTTCAAGGTGTTTGATCCTGAAATCGTTGATCGCTATGGTCGTGATGCGCAGCGAAAGCGGATCGAGCGTGAGCGATCACTCATAGGGAAGTCGCATCCCAACCTAGTTAGTGTGTACGACGGAGGTGAGCAAAGAGACTTTCTTTTTGTGGTGATGGAGTATTTCGATGGGAAGAACTTGGCGGAAGTACTTTTGGACATACCTCCATCCGAATTTCGTTCGCTCATTTCGCAAATCGCTTCAGCGGCGAAGTTCCTGGAGGAGGCGTCACTCGCCCATCGTGATATAAAGCCCGAGAATATTGGTATTTCCTCGGACATGAAATCCGCAAAGTTGCTCGATTTTGGAGTGCTCCGGCCCTTTGATTTAAGCAACATAACCAATGAAGGGGATCAGCTCTATTTCATCGGCACTTTGCAGTATAGCCCACCCGAGCTTCTCTTCCGAGAGGAGGAGCAATCCATTGAGGCATGGCGAGCGATCACATTCTACCAACTCGGTGCAGTGCTCCATGATCTTTTGATGCAAAAGCCTTTGTTTGAGGAGTTTAGGAACCCTTACGCCCGGCTCGTACGCGCCGTGGAAAAGGAGATTCCTCTCATTGACAATCCAGAAGCCGATGCGGACCTACGCTTGCTTGCACAGAATTGCCTCGCCAAGACGCCCGGTCATCGGCTTGATACGGTAAAATGGGAGGACTTCTGCCAGCCTAAGGTCGCCGATCCGATGGAGGCAGCGCGGAGAAGAATAGCGCAACACAGGGTGGCAGCGTTACAATCCTCGGAAGCTCCTATTAGTCCGGGAGACTTGCTTGGTACTCAAATCTTTACGCTAAAAACGTTAATCTTCTCGGCGGTTGTGAGTACCATCAAAACGGAAAGCTTTCCACGTTATTCGATGACGGAGATGAATAAAGAGCTACACCAGTATTTACTGCGAGTGCTCTTTGAGCCATCAGAAAAAAGCGGCCTAGGATGTTACTTTGCGGTATATTGCCAAGGTGTAGTCGTTGACCCAACGGCCAATTTTCACGAACTGCGAACTTGGGCATGCGTCAGTTCGACGCGTGAAGCCGTTCCTGCAGAGCCGGAATCCAGCGCTCCCAGTCGAACAGTAAAAGGCGCTCTCATCGAACAAGACATTCGACTGCACATTCAAGGGTGCCTGCTGCTTGCCTATGCTGGTGCGCTCGATACGGCGGTGAAAGGAACGGGGGCAGTTCAGTGGCTCAAACTAGGGAGGGATGAATGAGTTGGTGGCTCGACATAACCGATTTGGATGAGGATCAGAAGAACGTCATTGATTTGCCGCCAACAGGGGATTACCTCTTCCTCGGCCCTCCGGGGTCAGGAAAAACGAATCTCTTGTTGATTCGGGCCGAGTATCTAATCAGAACCAAATATCCGAACCTCTTCGTCCTCATGTTTAACGAGCCCCTTCACGATTTTGTCGTGCGGGGGGGCGTTCTCTACGACGTACCTGCTGCAAAAATCCGAAAGATGCTTTCTTGGGAGCTCGTACTTCTTCGCGAGAATGGCGTTCTTCTCAAAGATCTTCCCGAAGATGATTTGGATGCCAAGCGCAAGGCACTCGCCAAGAAGGTTCTGGAACTCTTAGATACGAACCCGAAGCTCGAAAACCATCTCGAATGTCTTCTGGTGGATGAGGTACAGGACTGCTTTCCAGAAGAAGTGGAGGTGTTTTTCCGATGTGCTAAACACGTGTGTTTCGCAGGGGACAATCGACAGCGGATTTTTAGTAGTCATAGCGTGATTCCGGCAATCCAGGAACGAGTGAAAACGATTGAACTCAAGACACATTACCGTATTGGCCACGAGATTTGCCGAGCCGCAGATGTCGTCGGCGAGGCTGCGGGGTTTTCCTCAATTTTGGATACCTGTAACTACAATGACGCGGAATCAAAAGTACAGTTTTCTTGTTGCTCGACTGACGAGGAGCAAATAAATAAAATAGTCGAAGCGCTTACAGTTCAATTGACCGCCTATCCTGATGAACTTCTCGCCGTAGTCGGACCTCGCAAAAGGGATCGCGATTTTTTGCGCGAGCAACTCGAAGCCTCGGCACTGGCACCGCTCATCTTGCCCCATCGTAGTTCCGGAAGCGATGATCCTAACCAGCGAATATACGTGGCACATTTGTTGGAAATCAAAGGATTAGAATTCCGCACAATTCACCTTGCACTCATGCAGCACATTCATCGGTTACGCGAGAATCAAAAAAGGATCGCTTACACGGCAATAACGAGGGCGAAGACAACGGTATCAGTGTATTTCACCGGAAAGATCCCTGGTTACTTAGAGCAAGCACAGGTGGCGGTCGAGCCACCCAAACCAAGGCCTCCGCTGGAAGACCTCTTTCCAAAGAAAAAGAAGGGCAGGAAATGAACACACACTATTATGCACGGGTAGACCGGCGCGACTTTGGTGACCTCATTTCGGAAGAGGGTGTGTCGCGCTTAAATATTGAGACGGTTGCGGAAATTGACATTCTTGAGGCTCCGGTTAGTAACGCGGTTATAGCCGTGTGGTCATTGGACCCCAAGAAAACAACACAACTCCCGGAGGTGTTGATTTGTCAGGACGGGACCCAGAATGATTGGGCTGCGTGGATAACCACGTTTGCGGCAAGAATCCGTCCGTTCAGTGCGTACATGCGGTTAATGACACACACCGATTTCCAACGAACTGCGAAAAGGTCACCAACGCCCGACATCGGCCCATTTACATGGCCGGCGGCTGGGCTCATTCTCGGCGAAGTTCTAGGGGCATCAGATCTGCCCGATAAAGCGCTGGAGACGTTATCAGCCACGGCGTTCGCAAGCACTTTGTCCTTCGTGATGTGCCGGGCGGCAGCAATATACGCTGACTTCCAGGAATGGTCTCACTTAGTCGAGATGTGGGAGTCCGTTCGGGAAGTGACCAAGCAGAGGACTCGGTCGATCGAAAGTGGATCGATTGCCCGTGTCTGCGCAACGGTTATGGATGCCTTAGGTTTTCAGGGCGCGTCAAAGATCTTGACACGAAACGATACGGAGGTAAGCGAGGCGTGTCGTTATCTCTTCAGGTCGCCGCAACGTACTCCGTCGAACCTCTTTGAGACCAAGATTTTCGCAGACGCTGAACACATGATGCGTGGGTCACGGGAAGACCGGGTGCTTGCCTTCGAGGAGTTCCTCCACCGAAGTGATGGCATTTCAGTGCCTAAACCAGAAATAATGTCGTTTATGCTTGGCTATCTCGCAAGCCGCATAGCCCCAGGAACGATCAGACATTCCAGTGTTCTGGGCCAGGTTACCCATCGCTATCCGACAGCGGTGCTTTGGTATGGGTTCTGCGCGGGATTCGCTGAAGGTGACGCTAACATGCCAAACGCCAGTGGAAGGCGTGGTGTCGATTTTCCGTCAAGTGCGAGAAGGATGATCCGCGAGCTTCTTCGGCCGGAACTGGTTTTGGGTGCCCCCATATGCGACATTGGATACCTAGAATTGATAGCTCTCTCACGGACCGGCGGAGACCCTCTTGAAGGCTTCATCAAAACGACTCAAGGGTCTATCATTGTCGAATTGCTACCAGGCGTCTGCACTTCAGTGAGTGTCTCCTCGAAGCCGCCAGCCGAGTCGCAGGTTCGGGAATTGCGGGGGCGGGAAATCATCGAAAGAATGGGTAAGCAAATAGAGCGTCTTTGCGAAACGTACAAGGATTTCCTTGCTGCTAAAGCACCGGGCAGCGAGGCTGAACAGCGCTCATTATTTCCCACCCGACGCAAGAAGAAATAGTACATTCAGCCGAACGAATGAGGACAGCCCTTTTGGCGCCGTGAGAGAGCCGGTAGCCAAAGAAGGTCGTTAAGAGGGGGACGCATGGCCGACTGGTTAGACGAGCGAGAGTATGACTAAGGTCAGGAGCATGGTCAGCCATGGAGATAGGGGTCAATGGAGATGGGGGTCAGATCTTTTGATTTGACAATTCAATAAAGCTTGCAAACAATATGTCAAAATAAAAGATCTGACCCCTATCCCTTTCGCAAGGTGTCAAGAATGAAGACTCTTTGTCTTTCTCAATTTAAAATTCATGCTAATATGCCAGAAAGGAGTACACAACATGGCTACAATACTATCTTTTGTAAATTTAAAAGGCGGAGTTGGTAAAACCGCTATTTCTGTTAACTTTGCAGCTTTTTGTGGATCAAAAGGATTAAAAACATTACTTGTTGATACTGACCCGCAAACCAATGCAACATTCTCCTGTATTTCTGTACCTAACTGGAAAGAACATTCATCTAAGAAAGGAACTATTGCAAACTTAATGGGAATGCGTCGGCATACAAGCGCCCAAGGTACTAATGTTACTACTAATGAAATCATCATCGAGAATGTATTCTCTAATGTAGACTTGTTGCCTTCCCATTTAGATCTTTTCACAATTGATTTGGATCTTGCTGGAGCCATTGCCAGAGAATCCAAACTGACGAGGGCATTGAGTGAGGTTATGAATAATTATCAAATAATTGTATGTGATTGCCCTCCTAATTTAACAATTCCGACCCAGAATGCACTCGCTATGAGCACTCATTTTGCTGTGCCTGTATCTCCAGATTTCCTGTCGGCACTAGGTATTGGAATATTGTTGAATCGTGTAAAGGATTTTTGTGGTGATTTACAACACGATTTAAATCATGCTGGTATTATTCTTTCACGTATTGGCAGGCCAGCACAGCATCGTGATGAAATAGCAGAGGATCTTCGATCAACATTTGGAGATCTTGTTTTAAATTCAGAAATTAGGGAACGTGTAGTGGTAAGCGAAGCCGCTTCGCAAAACAGGTCTGTTTTCCAGATGCCCAATAGAGATGCTAAGCTAGAATTTAAAGCATGCTCCATAGAACTTTTAGAAAGGATAGGAATCGAAATATGAAAACACATTCTCTTGCCAAAGCACTTCGTAAACTATCTGGTATTCTAGAAAGCTATCCAAATACCGAGTTGTCGAATTTCGGCAGACTGTTCGAAAAAGAGCTGCTTTTGGACAAACGGCAAGTGGCCGTAAGCTTAAAAAACCTTTTTTCGCTTTCAAAAATTAGTAGAAAAGAATGGATTAACCTAATTGATGATTATGGATTTATAATTGATATAAAGCCTCGAGATTCGGCAAGAAACATAATTGGCAAGTTGTTTAATTATCTTGAGACACATCCAGAGGCCATAGATATACTTAAGAGAAAATCACGTGAATCTGATGGTAAACCTTCAGCTCTTGTTCAGGCTCTCGATATCTTGTTAGAGGATATTTAACAATGAAGAGCCTAAAAGAAGAGCTTAGTAGAAATTTTCGTTCCTTCGGGAATGAACTCAAAGGTAAATACGTTGAAACCTTTACGACCCTCGAGACTAACGAAGGAAAATATCTAGAAAGTTATGAACGTCTTTCTACTTTGGAAGCATGGCGAGCTTATTTGCTTGAGTATTGTATTTCGGGTTCCTCCCTAAATTTCTTTTTGGAGGCCCAAAATGATGCGCTTTTAGCACATACATTCGCTCGGATAGGGTCGTGGCGGACAGCTCTTCAATCGTTACGGAGTTTAATAGAAAACACTCTGTTTTGTTTATACTATAAAGATCATCCCGTTGAATTGAACCTTTGGGAAAATGGAAAACATCAACAATCAGTATCAGATTATATTGCGTACATTGCCAAACATCCTAGATTCTATTCAGTTAATGCCAATATTACTGGTGTAGCTCTTCTTAAAAAGGAATACTCGACTCTATCAAAGGCTGTTCACGGCTCCTCAAGAAGTTTCCGAATGACTAAGAAGGAAGATGATTTTCCTGCACTAATGATACCTGACATAACGAAATTGAATCAGTGGCTGACCCGAGAAGCCAAGGCTATTCAAATAGTCAATCAAGTTTTAATAACTATGTTTTCAGAGCATTTACAAGCTGCTAAGCTTAGAAACTTGCGCAAATCAGTCAGTTTTGCAATACCAACAAATCTCTATACACAAATACGTGACCAATTTGGAATTCGATTATTTAAAATCCCACCAGAAAATCCATAACAATTTGTGGTTGCCGAAGCATACGCTATACCAGAGTCTTCGGCCGCGGGGTCTCGGCCTAGTGAGCTTTGAGGTTTATATTTTTTTTAACACTCACATGCACTGAATAGAATTGATGGGTAGAAATAGAAGAGAATGAACTGAAAAGGCAAGCAGATGAAACTGACGGATAATGAGATAAGGGATATTAATCGCTATCTGGAAGAAGGTAAAACGCTGCCTGAGAAGTACCGTTTTTTGCTGTTTGAGGATAAGCGGGAGGTGGAGCTGGTTTGGAATGGCAAGACCAGTGAGGTTTGCAACGTGGTGTTGCCGTTCCAGGTGATCGAGCAGGTTGACGAGCCGCGTGAGGAGAAAGTCGTCAAATGGCAGATGGACCTTTTGGACATGCAGACCGGCCGGCAGATTAAGGGATGGAACAACAAACTGATCTGGGGCGATAACAAATTGGTTTTGTCCTCGCTGAAGAACGGGCCGCTAAGAGAAGAGATCGAGGCGCAGGGCGGCATCAAGTTGATCTACATTGACCCGCCGTTTGACGTGGGTGCGGATTTTTCCATGAATATCGACATAGGCGGCGAAACCCTGACCAAGAAGCCCGGCATACTGGAAGAACTGGCCTACCGCGATACATGGGGCAAGGGGGCGGATTCCTTTATCTCCATGATCTATGAGCGGTTGGTCCTGATGCGGGATCTGCTGGCCGATGATGGCAGTATTTATGTGCATTGTGACTGGCGGGTGAATGCATTTATAAGGCTTGTTATGAATGAAATTTTCGGCACAGAGCGATTCATAAACGAAATTATTTGGCGACGAACGAGAACCCATAACGACACCAAATCATGGGCAGCTATCGCTGATACGATATTTCATTATTCAAAGGATAAGACTTTCATCTGGAACCCTCAGTTCATAGAGCAAGGCAAAGATGATATTAGGACTCGCTACAGGTTCCAAGATCCCGATGGCCGTCGTTATCGACTTGGACCAATTGACAGTCCAAACCCTCGGCCCAACATGATCTATGAGTGGAAAGGCTTTCAACCTCCGAAAAAGGGATGGCGATATTCACAGGAGAAAATGGCTGAGCTGGATAAACTTGGCCGAATTTGGTATCCTGACAACAAATCAAAACGCCCCGCAACAAAATTATATTTAGACGAATCCAGAGGATCTCTCGTTGGAACGGTTTGGACCGACATTTCAGCACTACAAGCTTCCGCCACACAAAGAGTCAATTATCCCACCCAAAAACCCGAAGCCCTCCTAGAGCGCATCATCAGAGCCTCCTCCGATGAAGGCGATCTCGTCGCCGACTTCTTCTGCGGCTCCGGCACCACCCTGGCTGTTGCCGAAAAACTGAACCGCAAATGGATTGGCTCCGATCTTGGCAAGTTCGCCATCCACACCACCCGCAAGCGCATGATCGGAGTGCAGCGGCAACTCAAAAAAGAGGACAAAAGCTGGCGTGCTTTTGAAATTCTCAATCTGGGGAAGTACGAACGCCAGCACTATATCGGCGTCAACCCCAATCTCAGGGAACAGGAAAAGCAGAAACAACTGGAAGCCAAGGAAAAAGATTTCCTCAATCTTATCCTCCACGCCTATCGTGCCGAAGCGGTCAGCCAGTTCAAAACCTTTCAGGGCAAAAAGGCCGGACGTCTTGTGGCAATAGGGCCGGTGAATCTGCCCGTGACTCGTTTGTTTGTGGAAGAGCTCATCCTGGAATGCCGCCAGAAACACATCACCCGCGCGGATATTCTCGGTTTTGAGTTTGAGATGGGTCTGTTTCCCAATATTCTGGACGAGGCCAAAGCCAAGGGGATTGATCTGGCAATGAAATACATCCCCCGGGATGTGTTTGACAAGCGGGCAGTGGAGAAGAACCAGGTGGTGTTTCATGATGTTTCGTTCATTGAGGTCAAACCGCATTTTAAAAAGAAGAGCATTGCCGTGGAATTGACCGATTTTTCCGTGTTTTATTCACAGGATGCCGAGGGGGTTGATGAAAGCCTGAAGAAAAGCAA
This sequence comes from Deltaproteobacteria bacterium, assembly GCA_019307135.1. Taxonomy (GTDB): domain Bacteria; phylum Desulfobacterota; class Desulfobacteria; order Desulfobacterales. The sequence goes on along the minus strand of JAFDKF010000101.1, from coordinate 1,167 downwards.
AAGCAAGGTGATTGTGGACAAGGGGCAGGTGGTCAAGATAAGCAAAGACAAAAACGGCATTATCAGCCGCGAGGTATTGACGCAGAATTGGACCGACTGGATTGACTACTGGGCGGTGGATTTTGACTTTGAATCCAAGCGGGAGATTGTGCGTGTGCCGATAAATCCCCCCCATCCCCCCTTTGACAAAGGGGGGAGCGAGGAGAGGAGCGAGGGGGGATTTGAAGAAGTGTGGACTGGCGATTATGTGTTTGAAAACGAGTGGCAGTCCTTCCGCACCAAAAAAGACCGGTCACTGGAGCTTAAAAGCGTATTCCGGGAATGTCCGCCGGGGCGGCGCAAGATTGCGGTGAAGGTGGTGGACATCTTCGGCAATGACACCATGAAGATAGTGGAAGTAACAATGGGAGGGAAAAAGCAATGAAAAAAATCAAAGTGTTGGAAAAAGAGATTTCCCTCTATTCACAAAAAGAAGAGGATTATATCTGTATTACTGATATTGCCAGATATAAGCATTCAGATAGGACTGATGACTTGATTAGAAATTGGCTTAGGAACAGAAATACTATCGAATTCTTAGGGATTTGGGAGCATCTGAACAATCCCGATTTTAAACCCGTCGAATTCGACGGGTTTAGAAAACAGGCTGGTCTTAATAGCTTCACTTTGACACCCAAACAATGGATTGAAAAGACGAATGCGATAGGATTAATTTCCAAAGCCGGACGGTACGGCGGCACTTATGCGCACAAGGATATTGCATTTGAGTTTGCGTCATGGATTTCGGTTGAATTCAAGCTGTATCTCATCAAGGAATTCCAGCGGCTTAAAGACGAAGAACAAAAGCAGCTTGGATGGGATATCAAACGAAACCTGGTTAAAATTAACTACCGGATTCATACCAATGCCATCAAAGAGAATCTCATTCCGCCGGAGCTGACAAGCCGTCAGATTAATCTTGTTTATGCATCTGAAGCAGATATTTTGAATATGGCGCTGTTCGGTATGACCGCAGGACAGTGGCGGGACGCGAATCCGAATAAGAAAGGAAATATTCTGGTTATAACGGATTTAGGGGAGCTTGGTTGAAGCCGTGTTCGTGGCCACACCCAAGCAGTTGTGGGCAAGAACACGAGTAACCACAACATATTGATATTACAGGGAATA
>JAFDKF010000100.1 GCA_019307135.1 Deltaproteobacteria bacterium | reverse complement strand
CTTTCCTAATCAAAAAATCTGCGTTACTTACCACAATATGTTGTGAAAACATTCAAATTGTGTCCACATATGGTAAAAAACAATTTACGGGGGGATGGGCGGGAATTGCTGCCGAAAGTACGCCTTTTCTCAAGGCGAACGCCGCAAAGTGCGAAAATTCACCCTGTTAGATACTCAGGCATTTCGCCACCTCAATGTGACTATTTTATGAATCTAACAGGGCAAGCGAAATAAGACCTGAGAATGGGGTTGGTGTTCATCCAGAGACTCCCCCTTTTTCGTGTTTTCCCTGGCCCAGACCCTGGCCCAGACCGGGATGAGAGGCACCATACATCCATGTGAACCTGTCGCGCCAGGGCCGGCCTGGTTGGGGAACGTGATAGCCTCTCGCGAGCGTGTCGCGCCAGGGCGGGCAGGGCGGGCCTGGCTTACAGGCTTAGTAGATTGATTCGAACATACAGCGCCAGGGCAGGCAATTTTTCCCACGTTCGCCTTGAGAACATGAGGAACATATCCCTTTTTGTTGGGTTTGCGGCTTGCGCCTTGAGACCATTGCGCAGGGCTGAACCCAACCTACGAACTCAAACCCGGACAAGCCGGAATTGAGGAATTGTGAATTGAGGAATTCAGGAATTCCTTACCCGGACAAGCCCGCCCGGCATCGCGAGGCTTCAGCCGAGGCGGACGGGCGCTCAGGCCTGCCCGCCAGTGCCCCGCCTGCCTCGCAAGCTTAGCGAGCGGGCAGGCAGGCGATGGCAGGCGGGCGAGGCGGGCGGGGAAGAAAGGCAGAAAACGCAATCCGCTTGCGGCGGAATTTCCGCCATTGTGAATGAGGTTGACTATTCTATTGACGGATGGTATTTAATCCACAGATTTCGCAGATTACACGGATTACACGGATTACTCTAATCACTTGAAGGGCGATGCGAAATCTGTAGGGTTTAATTCCCGGCAGCTTGCTGCGATAGAAAAGATAAAACACTTATTTTGATACCCAGCGGTTTGCCGCGGGGTAGTTCATTATTTAGTGATTACAAGAAAAAGTCGGCTCATATATCCAGGTAGAGTAGTTACCAATCATTTAGGAGGAAATCATGGGGGTATATGAAGAGGTAAAACAGGCGCTCCAGGATATAGTAGCACCGGAGCTAAGAAGTATTCAGGTTGAAATCAGAAGGCTAGATGACAAGATAGACTCTATCAGAAACGAAATAGGCACGGAGATCAGACGGCTCGACGAAAAGATAGATATCGCTATACAGATCAGGGAAAGGCTGGCCACGCTTGAGGCCAAAGTAGCAACTATTCTATTTTATTGCATATGCCCTATCGTGGGGGCCAACCGTCAGAAAAACAACCGTGTTATCAGGGAGATCTTGGTAGTTACTCATTCCACACCTCGTGATGTGGATACAATTCAATGTCGTTTGCTGCCTTCCGCTGGGAAATCTCTTGCATGTCTTCATACAAAGGCATGTCTGGAGAAAGGTAAAATATGTTTTTCCCCTGCTGGGAAAGTCTCGACAGTTCTTCTCGTACAACACGTCGGATAACGTCTTCTAACGCCCGTTGCAGCTCCTCTACACTAATTGTGACCTGTTGAGCTGTTTTCATCATATACCTCCGGTTTTTTCTTCCCTACCAAATTTCTTCGGAATTTGATTGCGTCGCATCCATATCGCTCTCGTGGGGCAACTACGAAGCATAACACTCTATCTCTACTTGAAAAACATATGTGTTCAATCTATTCTCCATGAATGATTTTTTGATTTTTTCATAGGTTAGTCGCAAACCTGGTAACTTCTCAATAACTTCGGGTGCGCCGCTTCAGTCGTCCAAAATTTCTCCTGTGGCGCCTCCCACGCCTCGGACAGCGGGCGGGATAAACCCGCCCCTACGGCCTGTCTGCCCAGACAACCATCGTAGGGGCGACTTTACGTCGCCCGAAAACAGGGCGCATAAGGCCTCGCCTACCCGAGGTTTTTGAGAAGTTACCAAACCTGCGATTCAGGCAAAATATTCTCGAACGGAGGCAAATTCCATCCCTGCAAAACACCTCCTATCCACATATAGGTTAACCAGAATAAAAACCACATTAGCATCACGATCATCAACTGTCAATTATTTCGTATTTCAGCGCATAAGAAGCGTTTGGACAGGATCGACCCCGGTACGATCATTCTGACCTACCCCAGTACCATCTACCGGAGCTACGGGGCGGGATTTGAGGGATTTTTTGAGCCAAACTTCTCCAATACTTACGCGATAAGGAAGAAGTGGGTTGGGTTAGAAAGAAGCACTATGCCGTCAAAGTTGGATTTTGACCGAAGACAGAGTGTCGGAGGGAATAGGGGCTGTCACAGATGACCATCTGAACGGCTTCACGTTTTCGCGTGTTGATCACGAGCGGCCCGATCAGGTTGGCTGTTATCTTTTCCGGTGCTCCTTCAGAGGCGTTTACTATAACATACAACTCCAGACTCTCCTCTCCGTCAGCCTCCCATGACATTCCCTTGAGGACAGGTTTGAGGTCGACCGAATAATCAGGCTTGAAAACGTGGGGATTCATGATCGCCAGGGCCAGGCCAGGGTTATCCACGCATTGATACCAGAAAAAGGGCCACGTTTCCTCACGCTCCAGGATAATAAAGCGTTTCCTTCCCGGAAACCCGGGCATGCCCGCAGGCATGGTGATGATTTTGTCTTCTGCAATCTGAATAGTGCCAAACTGCGAGGTTTCGATTTTCAATGTCCTTCTCCTAAAAACGTAACTATTCACCGCAGAGACGCGGAGGGCGCAGGGAGGAAAATTTATTCTCGTGCCGGTGAGAGGCCGGCAAGAGAAAACCTTCGCAGCCCTTTGCCCAAATTTCCACGTATGCGGTTAAGAAATCATACAAAACTAATCACGAAAGTACGAAAGTACGAAAACACGAAAAAAAGCAATTTCACATACTAAAACCGAGTGTCCAGTCAAATCCCAATGACAAATTGCCAACGTTTCTCACATTGAATTTCGGCGCATTGCATTTATTTGTGCTTTGGCCTTTTTCATTCTCTTCCTCTTTCGTGCTTTCGTCATTTCGTGTTTTCGTGATAATCTTTTTTCGCTTCCCGTTGGCAACATCTTGTGCTGGAAAAAACACGAACTTTACAACTTAGGGACTAAAGACCTTTTTCTCGTAAGAGGCGAGATGCCTTTTCAACATCAGCGGGAGTCCCTTGAGATGACATCAGGTTCTCTTCCTTGATTCTTTCATAGAGCTCTTCGCGAAAAATTCCGACCCTTTTCGGGGCATCAATGCCCAGCTTCACACTTGTCCTGCCAATCTCAAGAACAGTGAGGATAATATCGTCCCCGATGTTGATCTTCTCATCGAGCTTCCTTGTCAGTACAAGCATCTGCCCTCCATGGCACAAAAGATCAGTGGTCAGTGATCAGTGGTCAGTGGTCAATAACAGAGTGCCTAAAGTGAACTAAAGTGAACTAAAGTGCCTAAAGTTAAAGGAATAAAACCAATTTTCAAAAAAGCTTCTTCAAGTCCTCAACTTTAGCTCACTTTAGCTCACTTTAGGCACTTTAGCTCACTTCTTCACGGTCACTGCCCACTGCCCACTACTCCAACACTCCAGTACTCCAACACTCCATTGGTTTACAAATAATCCACCAGGCTCAATTCCATGATCCTGGCGGAAGAGGCCAGGGCAGCCTGATAGGCAACCTCTTTGGCCTTCAAGTTCATGATCGCCTCGGTGAAATCCGCATCCTCAATCTTCGAAAGCCTTTCGGTATTGGTGAAGTATATGTCCTGAAAAATATTCTCCTTGATCTCCATACGGAGCATCTTTGAACCCATGTCGGAGATCTTGCTGGAAATATGGTCAAAATGCGTATCCAGTCTGGCGATAGATCGGGCTACCCCGGCAACATCATTCGTCTCAAGGTAGTTTTTTAAATCCTTTAAGGTCTCAAAAATTCCCCATTCGACCTGGTTGTTGCTGGTTGGCGGGGTGTGATCGTCATCTTGTGTGAATCCCAAGGCAGAACCCGCACTGTTGCCACTTGGGTTTGTGTTCCAGAGTATCTGCAATTTCTGAAGGTCAGTTCCGTCTTCCTCTATGACGAACTTTTCATTTACAGCGTCGTAAGTTACTTCATAATCTATGCTGTTGCCGTTTGCTATAGATTCCGCATCCATTGCGGCTTCAACGGCGGCTGCAAGCGCAGCACCGTCCGCATAATCTGCATTTGCAATGTATGCGGTCAATGAAGTCGGTCCTGACCCCGTATCTTCAATAAAATCAATGGTATTATTTCCACCATTAATAGTAATGGGAAATCCCGTAACAGAAGTATCACCTATTAAAGCATCCCTGACATCAACTGCATTAAAACCTATATCAGGCGCGATGCTGGTATCCGCATTTGTACCGGTTGCCCACAGAAGCTCCAGATGAGCACCGGAAGTAGCGCCGTCATCCCGGATGGTAAAATTCTTTGTTGTAGTATCGTAAGTAACCAGGTAGTTGATGCTGTTGCCTGATTCGATTGAAACCTTTTCCATTGCGTTCTTGACGGCTATCGCCAGTTCGTCATGAGTATAGGTTCCACTTGCAATCGTAGCAGTCAGTTCACCAGTTGGAGAAGCTCCCGAGTACTCAATAAAGTCGATCTTGTTATTTGAAGAGTCAATAGTGATAGATTGCTCCCAGAAAACATTCTGCCCATCCTGTCCTATCTGGACAGTGGAATTTCTACCTACCTTAACCGTAAACGGATTGTTATCCCCGTTGTATGTGACGTTACTGCCTGATAGAGTGAACGCTGCTGCATCTGTCTTGGATCCCGCAAAAACATACCGCCCGCCGACGCCGGTATTGGCCAAAGAGACCATTTCCTCTAAGGTACTTTGAACGATCTCTGCGGCAGCCTCCCGTTCATCAGCGCTCATCGCTGCATCGGCCATCTGGACACACAAGGCTTTGGTATCGGAAATGAGGTTCTGTACCTGGGCCAGACTGCTTTCAGAGGCGGTGAGCCAGGACTTTCCCAAATCTATATTACGACCTATCTGCTCAATGTTGGATAGGGAAGATTTTATGTTGAGCACCTGGGTGAGTCCCACTGGGTCGTCCGAGAGGCTGTTGATACGTTTTCCGGTCGCAACGACCTCATTGGCCTTTTGCAACTCCTCGGTAACATTGCCTAGCCTGAACTTAATCATATCATATATGGTCTTGTTGGCCACTCTCATGGCAAGTTACTCCTTGTAGGGTACACCGTTCACCGTTCACCGTTCATCGTTCTGGGTTAACCTCTAAACCTCTAAACCTCTGAACCCTGAACCCGTGAACGGTTACTTTGAATCTAACCACTTTCAGGTTTCAGGTTTCAGTGTTCAGTGTTCAGGTTTCAGTGTTCAGTGTTCAGCTCTTCAAGTTTCTCGATCCTGACACCCGTGCTGTTCTCAAGGCGAACGCCGCAAACCTGACACCTTTTCCCCAAAGCTAAATACGCAGCACACGGACATGAATTTTCTCATTGCCAACAGCCGTGATTTACACCCACTCGTTACTTCACGCTGAGCAATGTGTTTAGCAACTCATCTGAAACACTGATAAGCTTGGCTGCTGCTTGATAGGCATACTGAAATTTGATGATGTTTGTCATCTCCTCGTCAAGGGAGACGGCCGAAAGACTGTCGCGTATCCCGCTCAGTTTCTCAACCATGACCGCATTAAACGCACTGCTCCTTTCAATACTCGACGCTTTGATTCCCATGGAACCCACCATGGAATGATAGTAGTTTTCAATGGTTGAAGTAACGCTCCCCGAGGTGTTTCCTTTGATCCTGTCGCATGTCCACTGTCTGGTGTCGCCGGATATGTATTGCAAATCAGTAATTGCCAGGGCATTCGTGTTGTCACCTGATGCGTAGTTGCCATCGGCATCTATCTGACCGGCAGCGATGTAATCCTTATTGTTCAAAACTGTATTCACTGCAATCGATCCCGCACCGCTACCCTGAAAGAATGTATTGATCCCCATGGCTGCCATAAGCCCAGAATCTTGAGCCTCGTCATCGGAAAAAGCAAAAGTGTATGTGCCCGTGGCAGCGGTAATGTCGAATTCCACGTAGCCATTAGTTGTTATAGATGTGCCAAAAGTAACTGTTAATGCCCTATCACCATCAAGGATGACATAAAATCCGTTATCCAAATTAGCACCATCAAGTGCTGTGAACGTAACAGCGTACCCGGGATTATTATTGAGTTGCCAGGTATTGGCAGCTGTCCTTTCAAGTTGGAGATTTGCACCAGCGATAGTCAGTGCATCGTAGTTATTAACTGTAATTGTTGTGTTTGATGCGGTAACCCCACCGCTATAGCTAAAACCAGTGAGTTCGTTGCCGGTCCCGCTTGTATCAGGAGCAAATGTCAAGGCATTGCCAGATGTCTTGGATGCGGCCACACGGGGTGTCTGCCTGTTGAACTGGTTTATGAAAGAATCTAGTGTCCAGTGCCATTCGGACAGTAGGTTAGCTGTCGGCGTTCCATTTGTATCAGTGGTTATGGTAAAAACATCACCGGCAAACAAACAGTCTCCCACTGTAAAAGGGAGTGTTATACCATCAACCGTTACGGTGGTAGTGGCTGCGTCGAGGATGAAACTACCGGAGGTGACACTGTTTGCCCAGTCTATATTGAGAGTATCTGTCCCTATTTCTCCGTTTCCGGTGACTGAAGTAACCGTAAACTTGTAGGTATCTAAAACACTATTTGCAGTCCCTGTAGGGCTCAGGCTCGTGGGCTTGGGCGTACCATTGCCAAAACCATCGTCCAGGGTGTTAATCTTCAATGTATTTCCAGCAACAAGGATATCACCGGCTGTAAAATTTAGTGTGTTTCCATCAATCGCAACATTTGTGCTGCCTGCGGCCATAGTTGCGGTTCCAGACGTACCTCCGGTCTCACTCCAACTAAACTTTATGGCATCGGTATTGACCGTACCACCTTGCGTGATCTCAATTGTATAAGTAGTATCGGCAACGTTAAAGTCTCCGCCGTATGTTGGATCTGCAGTGGAAACCCCCATATCAACCTCGACAGGCACGGGAGAGCTTGAGCCGCTGTCATAGGTCCACATCTTGAAATCTTTTGTGTAGTCGATTTTGCTGCCATACGTAAGGGTTGATAAGAGACCACTTGAACCCGTTTTGTAGGTTCCGGTTACAGCCGTATTGAAAAGTTGGAGCCCTACCCCCTGGCTGTGCTGCTGGTTTACAGTCCAGATGAATTCTTCGGCCAAGGCATCGAGGTCCAGCTTGTACTTTGCAATGACCTCGTCCCGCATATCAAGCCAGCCGCCCAGCTTTCCGTTGCTCATATAGTTCGTGATGTCAACCGTAGCGCCACCGGAGCCCTCCCACAATACCCTATCTCCAGAATCTCCACCCATCTCCAGTTCATAGCTGTCATTGCCGTGAACCAGGACACAACCCTTAGCCGTAATTACTGTAAGAGAACCATTGCTTTGCTCAAAGGACTTCACATCTAAGTATTCAGAGAGTTCCGAAACCAGTGTGTTGCGCTTATCCCTCAAGTCATTGGCAATGCTGTTTGTTTCCATCCCCGCAATTTTGTCATTGAGCTGCGCAATCTCACTTGTTATCTGATTGATTCTCTCTGTCCCGGCACTTAAAGCACCGGTTAAATCCATTTCAAGCTGCCTCAAATCAGCGTCCAGGTTATTGAATTGCCCCGAGAGCAAGATGCTGTGCTCGTAGAGGGCAATCCGTTCAGGGGCTCCGGAGGGATTGTTTGCAATATCGTGCCATGAGTTCCAAAAGTCTGATAGCATCGTACTGATACTCATTTCTGAGTCTTCGCTAAACAAACCCTCCAAAACCTGTATGTAGTTCTCCATCTCTTTGGAGGAAAACATGGTCGATTTTTGCTGCATGAGCCGGTTTTCAATAAACTGGTCACTGGCTCGTAGGACATCCGTTGTATCCACACCTCGACCGAGTAGAACCCCACCATAAGGTGCAGGCTCTTTCGTCTCGTACACAGCAGTCTGTCTGGAATAGCCTGGTGTGTTCACATTGGCAATGTTGTGGGCTGTCACGTTCATGCCGTATCTCTGGGCAGACAGAGCGTCTTTAGCGATACTCAATACCAATCCCAGACTGGACATAGTTACACCTCTCTATATAAAATCGCTTCGCTAATAAAATCGCTTCACGATTTTATGTAACGCGGCTTCGCCGCTCTGATTCTGCATTACACTTCGTGCCACAAATCGGAACTTGCCGGAGATTGGATGCTGGTTATTCGTTTCAGCTTCTTTTAAATCCGAAATCCGCATTCCGAAATCCGCATTCTGGGTCACACCTCTCTATGGAGTAACAGGTTTGCTTTGCCCCTGCCTCGTGAAACCCGGCCGTTGGTGTATACATCCTTTGGTTTGCCTGTATCGGCTATAATACCGATTAACTCATCAAGAAAATTCAGGCACTCATCAATGAAAAGCCTGTTTTCCTGGCTGCGTCTTTGGATTTCACCTTTCAGGTTCACCAGTGACAAATAGGCCTTCTTGAACCGCTCACGGTGCATACGGGGAATAAGCGAGTACACATGGGCAAGGTCAAATGAAACAGCGTCCGGGCGGTGATCTATGGCGGCTTCTGATAGTGCCGTCAGCATCTTGCCCCGCAGGGTCTCTATACGGGCTGCGATCGACTGTTTTGCGTGGGCAATCTTCCACAGTGCGTCCACATCAGTATTGATAAGGACGTCGTGTTCCTTTTTTAAGCATTCCACAAGATCCTGGTATAACAGGATTTTTTCATAGAAGAGATCTTCAAGAGTCTTAATTGCTGTTTGCATGCGAATTCTCCTGTCCTATATATTCCTTATCGGATGAAATGCTGATTTGGTTTAGCCCGTTTGGCCGGTTTGGCCCGTTTAGCCCGTTTGGCCGGTTTGGCCGGTTTGGCCGGTTTAGCCGGTGGGGCGTGCCCCGCACATCCATACCCCGTAGCGTGCCCCCTCTGTGGGGCACATGTTGTGGGGGACAGAGCCCCCACGCTACAGATTTTGTGATCTGATCCATAACTTTAGCTCACTTTAGGCACTCTTCTATTTCAATTGATTGTACAGCAATTTCCCAAGTCCCATCCCTCTCCCCCCTGCAATATTCTCAGACATTGCCTGGTCTGCCATCGACTTATAAACTTTCTGCCCCTGGGTGTTGTCAAAAAGGCCATTTTGGGGAAGAGACTTACGTGCTGATTTTAGGATATAGTGGATAAATATCGACTCAAAATCAGCACAAGCCTTCTTGAGTTTGGCATCCTTCATGGCCGTCTGTGCCGAAGCCACAGGGGGTTTTGAATGTGTCTCGGTTATTGTGTTAGGCATTGGTTATTTCTCATTTCTCGTTGGTCAATAGTCAATGGTGAATAGTCAATGGTGAATAGTGAATAGTGAATGATAAATGATCATTGGTCATTCTCCATTCTCCATTCTCCATTCCCCGTTCCGCAATCCGCAATCCGCAATCCGCATTTAGATGATCTCCAACTCCGCCTGCAGGGCACCAGCAGCCTTGATAGATTGAAAAATGGTTATGAGGTCTCTTGGTGTCACTCCGATGGCATTCAGGGCACGTACCAGCTCGCCAATGGTCGTACCACTGGGGACCAGGAGGAGCCTGTTCTTTTCCTCCTGGACAGCTAGCTCAGAATCCGGCGATACAACGGTCTGTCCGCCTGGGGCCACAACAGCACCGTCTTCAAGTTGAAATTGCTCCGTGGTAGTACCTTCAGGTGGAGCAGGGGCAAAGGGCAAAGGCTGAGACACCATGGTACGCTCCTTGATCTGAATACTCAAATTGCCGTGGGCCACCGCCACCGTAGAAATCCTCACGTTTTCACCGATGACCACTGTACCTGTCTTCTCGTTCAAGACGACCCTGGCAATGGTATCGGGTGTGACCTCAAGATTTTCAACGGTGGCAATCATCTGTACAACACGATTCTGAAAGTTTTCCGGTATGTAAAGCTTAAGGGTCCCGGAGTCTGTCGCGGTCGCGAGCACCCGGCCCAACTTTTCATTGATTACATTGCAGGCCCTGATGGCCGTTGTAAAATCAGGATTATTCAAAGTAATAGTGAGCTCCTGTTTATCTTGCATGGAAACCGGGATTTCCCTCTCAATGGTCGCACCCCTTGAAATTCTGCCCACAGTTGGATGGTTCTTGGTCACACCGCCCCCTGCGGCCCCACCGGCGGAAAACCCGCCCACAGAGATCGGACCCTGGGTCAGGGCATAAACCTTTCGGTCCACACCTCGCAAGGGTGTCAAAAGGAGAGTCCCCCCCTGTAAGCTCTTGGCATCTCCAATGGAAGATACCACCACATCGATCTTGTTTCCTATCCTTGCAAATGGAGGTATCTTGGCTGTCACCATGACGGCTGCAACATTCTTGACCGTTACATCGTTTTCATCAATATGAATGCCCATCCGTTCAATCATATTAACAAGCGACTGAACGGTAAAACCGGTTCCTTGCTTGTCTCCGGTGCCGTTCAGTCCCACGACAAGGCCGTATCCGATAAGCTGGTTATGCCTTATACCTTTAATAGAGGCCAAATCCTTGATTCTGACGGCAGA
>JAFDKF010000252.1 GCA_019307135.1 Deltaproteobacteria bacterium | reverse complement strand
CTGTGAGGCAGAATACGACGTCAGTTGCCTCCTTTATACATGTCCTGCGTGCGGCAGCATCCTTCTCCTCGAAGACCTTGACTTTCACCGGCTGAAGAAGGTCCCAAGGGATACATGGCGCCAGATTTTTGACTATCGAAAGATGCTGAATATCCCGGCGCTTCGGGGGATCTATCGGTATCACGAGTTTATCGGGCCGATGATGCCCCTTGATGCAGTCATTTACCTTGGCGAAGGACACACCCCTATGGTGGAGGCCAACGGATACCTCCAGGACCTGGTGGGAGCCCGGTTCTATTTCAAGAACGAGGGTCAGAACCCGAGCGCCTCTTTTAAGGACCGTGGCATGGCGAGCGCCCTGAGCTATATTAATTTTCTCGTCAACTCAGGCAAGCTGTCCGACGTGCTGGCTGTGTGTGCCTCGACCGGCGACACCTCCGCCTCTGCTGCCCTGTACGCGGCCTATCTTCAGCCCGGGGTCAAATCATCCGTCCTTCTTCCCCACAAGAAGGTGACACCCCAGCAACTGGCCCAGCCACTGGGAAGCGGCGCGATGGTCTTTGAAATCCCGGGCGTCTTTGACGACTGCATGAAGGTAGTGGAAACCCTCTCTGAACAATACAACGTGGCGCTTTTGAACTCCAAGAACGCCTGGCGTATATGGGGCCAGGAATCGTATTCTTATGAAATTGCCCAGGACTTTGACTATGACACGGACCACAAGGTAATCGTGGTGCCGATTGGAAACGCCGGCAATATCACGGCGATCATCAGCGGTTTCTTGAAGTTCTTTGAGGCCGGAATCATAGACCGGCTTCCAAAGATCATCGGCGTGCAATCAGCCCATGCCAATCCCGTATACAGGTATTACCTGGAACCCAGGCCTGAAAAAAGAACCTTTGTGCCTGTTAAGGTTCGTCCCAGCGTGGCCCAGGCCGCCATGATCGGAAATCCGGTCTCTGTGCGCCGCGTGATTCACCTGGTAGAAGCCTATAATGAGAAGGCGGGGAGCCAGGCCGTATTCTTTACAGAAGTAGAGGAACAGGCCATCATGGACTGGCAGCTTACGGCCAACCGCAACGGCCACATCGCCTGTACTCAGGGGGGTGAGTCGTTGGCCGGGCTGGTAGAGGCGAAAAAGAGCGGCATTGTAAGCAAAGATGATATCATCGTGCTCGATGCCACGGCCCATGCCATGAAGTTCGCCGGTTTTCAAGCCATGTATTTTGAAAGCCGCTTCCCCCCGGAATTTGAGATTACCCCAAAGAAATCCCTTCAAAATGCCCCCCGGCTGGTCCGGCCCAAAGACCTGGACGTAGTACCAAGCGCCGATAAGCCCCTTGAGGGTAAGGACTTTGATCGTTTTGTCCAGCGGACCGCAGAGGCGATAGCAGAAAAGCTGAACCTAAAGCCAAGACAAAGCCTTGACTCTAATTGAGGGTGAGGATAGCCCTTGATTTCCAGTTTATGGTGCACCATAATTTGGTGCATCATTTATTGGAGCAAAGATAAATACAGTTCGTCGATCCGCTGGAGGCCATCTGCGTCCGGCGGCTCAGCGAAGGAGATAGTGAACCGGTTGGTCCGCCTATCAAACCTCCTGGTTTGTTCCAATTGACGAAGCCTGGAGATAGGGAGAGAAAATGAATTACAAAAAACCGAAACGATATTTTGAAAAATCAGGGGTAGTTGATCCAGGTGCATCCTATTATGTTCCCCTGGAAAACGTGACCAATATGGACAACCAGGATATTAAAACCATGGTTGACCTGGGGAGATACTTTTCCATATTTTCCCCGAGGCAGACCGGCAAGACCACCTTTTTTGAGGGCTTTTGCCATGAACTGGAAAAGGATCCTGCCTATGTGGCCATCCTTCTTAGTTTCCAGGATTACAAACAATTGGAGAAAGCAACCTTTTACGGCCTGATCGAGGAGGCAATTTTCGAGCAACTTGTAGAGAGATTGGAGGAACTTAATTGTGAAAATATAGAATCTGTGCGTGATCTCTTAAACAGTCATCACTTGACCGATCATATATCTTTCCGAAAGTTATTTGAAAGACTGAACAAGGTCATTCCGCCAAAGAAAATAATCATATTTATCGATGAATTTGATGGCATACCGATTGGTGAACTGGAAAATTTTCTGACAACTTTAAGGGAACTCTATCAAAAATACAAAAAGCGCACAGACAAGGCCCTCTACTCCGTGGGTTTGGTCGGTATACGCAACATCACCAAACTTATTGTTGGGGGTGTCTCCCCCTTTAACATTGCCGACCAGGTAAAACTCCCTCCCTTTACCTTAAAGAATGTCCGTCATCTTTATGCCCAGTATACTGAGGACACCAATCAGCCCTTTACTGAAAACGCAGTAAAAAAAGTATTTGATGAAACAGCCGGCCAACCCTGGTTGGTGAACCGGCTGGGCACAATCCTCACTGTTGACATAAGGCCTGAAACTACAGAACCAATCACTAAACAAGATGTAGAAAAGGCCATTGACATTCTTCTTTATGAAGAGAACAGCCATTTTGACAATGTCACCGAAAAGGCCAAACAATACAAAGAAACCTTCATAGACGTTGTCTTTAATGGGGTTGAATATATTCCTGGCGATGAGGAGCAGTCCCTTCTTTTGACACACGGTTTGATTAAGGCAGAAGGAAAAGATGTTCGGGTCAGCAACCCTATCTATCAGAAAAGGTTTACACGGACGTTTTTTCGGGATGTTGCCGGCAATGTTGACGTATCCTTCAGACGTTATTATCTGCCTGATGGCAGTCTTAACATGGAAAGAGTGTTGATTGATTTTGAAAAGTACATTGCTCAGATAGGTGCAGCCGCGTTTTATTCGACAAACAAACCGATGGAGGTGACGGGGAAGTTTCAGCTTACGGCATGGCTCTATCAGTTTGTATCGGAGGGAATGGGAGAATTGTATTACGAAAGCAGGACAGGACTCGGGATCATGGATATCATGCTGATCTACAAGGAAAAAAAGTATATTATAGAGACAAAGGTGAAGAGGTATCCTGGAACCATTGACGAGGCATTGGAGCAGTTGACCGAGAAGTATCTTCTGCCTGAAAGGGTTAGCCATGGCTATATCGTTATATTTGATCCCAAAACCAGGGTAGGTGAATTATGCACACCGAAAAAACGCATCGTCGAAGGAAAAGAGATATTGAGCCTTAACATCGGGATAGGGAGGTAGAAGAAAGAT
>JAFDKF010000099.1 GCA_019307135.1 Deltaproteobacteria bacterium | reverse complement strand
GGCCTTGAGGTCCATGCCCAGCTATTAACCAAGACCAAGATCTTTTGCGGTTGCTCCACCGAGTTTGGCGCACCGCCCAACACCCACACCTGCCCGGTCTGCCTTGGGATGCCCGGGGTGCTTCCGGTCCTGAACCGCAAGGTGGTGGACTATACCATTCGAATGGCCCTGGCTACAAATTGCACCATTGCCCGTGAAAGCCGGTTTGCCCGGAAGAATTACTTTTACCCTGATCTTCCCAAGGGGTACCAGATATCCCAGTATGAACTCCCCATCGCAGAACACGGACACGTTTTCATCGAGGTCAACGGAAAGACAAGCCGCATCGGCATCACCCGGATCCATATGGAAGAGGATGCCGGAAAGCTCATTCATTATCCGTATCGACCGGCAAGTGTGGTCGATTTTAACCGCACAGGGGTTCCTCTGATCGAGATTGTTAGCGAACCAGACATGCGGACCCCGGAAGAGGCCGGGGCCTATCTCCGACAGCTCCGGGCCATTCTACGGTATTTGGAAATATGTGATGGAAATATGGAAGAGGGAAGTTTTAGATGTGACGCGAATGTCTCTGTGCGCCCCGCGGGTACGAATACCTTCGGAACCCGCACCGAACTCAAGAATATGAACTCCTTTAAACATGTAGAAAATGCATTAGCTTACGAGATCCGCAGGCAAGAAGCAGTAATTGAGGACGGAGGTAAGGTGGTGCAGGAGACCCGGCTCTGGGACCCGGCCAAGGGAGTCAGTGTTTCTATGCGTGGCAAGGAGGAGGCCCACGACTACCGTTATTTCCCGGACCCGGACCTGCTTCCCCTTGTGATTGACGAAGGCTGGGTTGAGGAAATCCGCAGCACCCTTCCTGAACTCCCAGATGCCAAGAAGGCCCGCTTTATTCAAGACTATGGCCTGCCATCCTATGATGCTGGGGTCCTGACAAGTTCTGGCGCCCTGGCAGATTACTTCGAAGCCTGCGCAAAGCTTTTTCCAGAACCAAAGACCGTAAGCAACTGGATCATGGGAAGCCTTTTGGCCATATTGAAGGCGGAAAACAGAACCATTGAGCAATCTCCTGTCTCTCCTGAACGCCTGGCCGAACTGCTGCGGTTAATCGATTCCGGGATCATCAGTGGCAAAATCGCCAAGACCGTGTTTGATGAAATGGCATCAAGCGGCAATGCGCCAGAGACGATCGTACGAGAAAAGGGTCTCGTACAGATTACTAATGTCGATGCTATTGCCGAGGTCATCAAACAGGTGCTGTCTGAGCATCCGGAGGAGGTCTCAGCTTACAAGGCAGGCAAGAGCAAATTGTTTGGGTTCTTTGTGGGCCAGGTGATGAAGGCAACCCGGGGCAAGGCAAATCCGAAGATGGTGAATGAAATCCTGAAAGGAATGTTGCAAGGATAGTCAACGACCACTTTTTATCTCTCACAGAGCCCGCAGAGACACAGAGTTTTTGACTCAAAAATCATCTCTGCGATCTCTGTGTGCTCAAGCGACCGGAGGAAGCGGGCGAGAGACATGGTAAAAACGATTGTTTGGAAAGACAACCAGGTGGTCATGATCGATCAGCGAAAACTGCCTATGCGGGAAAGGTACGTCGTCTGCAAGGACTATCGCTCGGTCATCCGTGCCATCAAAGGGCTTATCATTCGTGGTGCCCCGGCCATCGGCGTGGCAGCGGCCATGGGCGTGGCTGTGGGGGCCCTGAAAATCCGTACCAGCAACTTAGATCAGTTTAGAGCAAAGCTGGATGCCATATGCCGTGACATGGTTACAGCACGCCCAACGGCTGTAAACCTTGCGTGGGCCGTTGAACGGATGAAACAGGTGGCAGATCAGACCAGCCATAGGGGCGTGAAAGAGGTAAAATCTCGCCTTGTCGAAGAAGCCCGGAAAATCCTGGAAGAAGATATAGCCATCAACCGGACTATGGGACGCCACGGCCAGCGGTTGCTCAAGGACGGAAGCCGTGTCTTGACCCACTGTAATGCGGGCGCTTTGGCTACAGGCGGTTACGGCACGGCATTGGGCGTTGTCCGTGCGGCCGTGGAAGCAGGAAAACGGATTGAAGTCTTTGCCGATGAGACCCGACCGTTCCTGCAAGGTGCCCGGCTCACGGCCTGGGAACTGAAGAAGTCCGGTATCCCAGTAACCGTGATCACCGACAATTCAGCCGGATACTTTATGCAGCACGGGAAAGTCGACGCGGTCATTGTCGGGGCCGACCGCATCGCAGCCAACGGCGATGTGGCGAACAAGATCGGCACTTACATGGTCGCGGTCCTAGCCAGGACCCACAGTGTCCCCTTCTATGTAGCAGCGCCGGTCTCGACGATTGACCTGTCCGTCAAAGAGGGACAAGACATCCCCATTGAGCAGCGAGACCAAACAGAAGTCACCCACTTTCAGGGGAGGCGCATTGCCCCCCAGGGGGTGGTTGCAGGAAACCCCGCCTTTGACGTGACCCCCCACCGATATGTGTCTGCCATTATCACCGAAAAAGGGGTTATAACCCCTCCATTTAAATCTCGACTCAAGCGCCTCTTCTTGTAGGGGCGTACGGTCTTACCATTTGTTGCTCCTTTGACGCCTCACCGGTCACCGGCCATTTGTCACTGCCCATCTACTGGAAGCCCATTTGTAATGACAGCCCCCTTGTCTGAATCGTCTAAACTCTCTTATGTTCAATAACTTAACCAAGGACTATGGACCACTTACTCCTGCCCGACTGTGCAACGACCTCATTTTTTTCTTGACAGGCACAATATGTTGTGTTTTATGGTGCTTTCGTCTACAATATGCAGGTTGGAGGCCGTCAATGCTCATTAGTGAGTCTCCAAGAAAACGACTGATGACCAATGACTAAACCTTTGGGAGACAAATAGAATGGGTAATCTTTTGGAATTCTCTCATGTTAATCACCAAACGTCCCCCAGTCGAGCAGGGACCGACACGTCTGCCACTGCGAGGCACGAGCGGGCAGGAGGCCGGATCCACGAAACCACGGACATAGCCCTTTTTGTTCGAACATCTGATGAGGCCTTTGACGGCTGGGACCGCCAAAAGATTGTCGATGCCATGGTCCGAGAAGCCCTTGTTGACCGGGACACGGCCGAGGAAATCAGCCTGGAAGTGGAGAAGATTATCTTGGCCTCCGGCATCTCCATGGTCACCTCGCCGCTGATTAGGGAGCTGGTAGACGCCAAGCTCATTGAACGGGGATTGGAGCATGCCCGCAAGATGCACACGCGTCTTGGGGTGCCCCTCTATGACGTGGAACAGATGATCGTGCATCCAAACAAGGAGAACGCCAATGTTCCCCACGGCCCCGAGGCGACCAACCTTACTTTAGCGGAAAGCATCAAGAAGGAATACGGCCTTCTAAACGTATTTTCACCGGAGGTGGGAGATGCCCACATGCACGGGGCCATTCACCTGCATGACCTGGGGTTCATTGACCGGCCTTACTGTTCAGGACAATCCCTCGAATATCTGAAAAAATTCGGCCTTAATCTGCCTAATTCCTTAGCCATGGCAAAACCGGCCAAACATCCCGAGGTCCTGCTTGCCCACATGGTCAAGTTTGCCGCAGCCTTGCAGAGCAACTTTGCCGGTGCCATAGGCTGGGATGCGGTGAATCTCTTTTTTGCCCCTTATTTGGAAGGGCTGGATGATCGGGCAGTGGAGCAGTTGGCTCAGATGATGATCTTTGAATTCTCACAGCAGGCGGTGGCGCGCGGGGGCCAGGCGATCTTTACAGATATCAACCTGTACTGGGAAGTCCCTAAACATTTTGAGGATGTGCCTGCGATCGGACCGGGCGGGTCTTACACAGGGAGGTCCTACGCCGAGTATGAAAAGGAAGCCCAGCGCTTTGTGTGGAAACTCTTTGACGTCTTCAAAGAAGGAGACGGTGCGGGCAGGCCGTTTTTCTTCCCAAAGCCCCTGGTCCATATCACCGAGAAGTTCTTTAAGACCCCGGGCCACGAGGCCTTTTTGAACCACATCTGTGATGTGGCCTCTGACAAGGGAAATACCTACTTTGTCTTTGACCGGGGAGACACAGCAAAGATATCTGAGTGTTGCCGCCTGAGCTTCAAATTGGAGCGCTCGGATCTCGAGGATGCCAAAAAACCCTGGAAGATGCGGTATTCGGCACTTCAGAATGTGACCTTAAATCTGCCCAGACTTGCCTATGAGGCCACAGGGGACGATACCAGGCTCTTTGCCAAGATAGGCGAGCTAGTGGAAATAGCCGTAGAGGCTCATCAGCAAAAACGAGACTTTATCGATCGCCTTCTTTCCCATGAATCCTCCGGGCCGTTGAGCCTGCTTAATATGGGCCTGGATGGTAGCCCGTATCTAAGAATGCATCGGTGCACCTATCTGATCGGCATGGTGGGGATGAATGAACTCATTCAGTATCACACAGGTGAAGAGATGCATGCGTCTGTTGACGCGATGAAGTTCGGCCTGAAGGTCATTGCCCACATGAAGCTCCTGGCCGACCAGTACAGCCGCAAATATGACATGCGCTTTGTGCTGGAACAAACCCCGGCAGAAAGCACGGCCTACCGTTTTGCAAAGCTTGACCTGAAGTATTTTCCCGAGGAATCATCCGCAGTGGTCAAGGGAAATCAAACCGCAGGCGAAGTCTATTACACAAATTCAACCCTTTTCGATGTTGGTGCACCTATGAACCCTATTGAGCGGGTAAAGCTTGAAGGGCGCTTCCATCCCCTTATCGAGGCAGGAGCCTTAACCCATGTGTGGCTCGGCGAGTCCAAACCGCCAGCAGAGTCCTTGGCGAATTTTGTGATCAAGGCATTTAAACAAAGCAAGAACGATCAGATCGCCTTTTCGCCTGAATTTACCTCTTGCAAGGCGTGCGGCAGGCTAAGCCGAGGGCTCCAGGAGGCCTGCCCCTGGTGCGGCAGCACGGATGTGGACGGAATCACCCGCATCACGGGCTACTTCACTACAATTTCAAGCTGGAACAAGGGAAAGTTGGCGGAGCTCAAGGATCGCTATCGAAATAACGGACAATTTCTCAGGAGGAAATCATGACTCTTTTTACAAAAAGCCTTTGCAGTGCCTGTCAGGAAATCAAGAGGGAATTCGACTTGAAGACCATTGGGGTTGAAGTAGAAGAACTGGGGCCCGATAACCCCGAGGCCTTGGCCCATCTGGCCTGGCATGAGTTGGTGGAAACCGCTGAAAAGACCCTTCCGATCTTGGTGTTGAACGATTCATCGACCATTTCCGACACAGGCGGAATCAAATGCTATCTTGCCGGGATAGTCATTGGTCATTAGTCATTGGACCAACTTCCTCCTATCAAAGGCTTTATCGAAACCTCCTTCCTGGACTGGCCAGGACAGGTCTGTGCCGTCATCTTTTTGCCCTATTGTAATCTCAGGTGCCCTTACTGCCATAACCATCAACTCGTCTTAAAACCAGATACCCTGGAAACCCTATCCCTCGATGCAATACTGGATCGGCTCCGGCCACTCAAGGACTGGATTGACGGCATATGCATCACGGGCGGAGAGCCCACCATACACCGGGGTCTGCCAGACCTGCTCAAAACGATCCATGAGGCCGGTTTTAAGACCAAGCTTGATACCAATGGCACCCAGCCTGAGACACTCCATTATCTGATCGCAGAAAAATTGGTGGACTGTGTAGCCATGGACGTAAAGGCCCCACTGGATGACGCCACATATGCCCGCTGTGCAGGGGTGTTCGTGCCAACAAGTATCATTAAGAAATCGATCGAGGTGTTCATGGCAGCCAGTGTTCCCTCCGTGTTTCGATGCACGGTGACTCCCACCCTTCTTGCAGAATCGGATGTTTGTCTTTTGGCCGAGCAGCTTAAAGACCTCGGGGCTGTCCGACCCGCGGCATCTGCTCCATCCCTTACTCTTCAGAACTTCAATCCGGCCGATCCCATGGAGCCGGCTCTCAAGAACGTAAAGCCCTTCACCGAGGACGCCCTTTCCCGCATGCAGGACCAGGTCAACCGCATCCTTGGTTGAAACTCTAAGTGATCGGTTCCAGGTTCAGGGTTCAAGGTTCAAAGGTTATAGTCTATTTTACAAGGGTTCAGGGTTCACGGTTCACAGTTTTAACCTCTGAACGTTGAACCTCTGAACGTCTGAACCTTACTACTTGACGCGTTATCCTTTTCAGCCGTCGTAGCTAAAGCTACTTTGGCGAAGTCGGCTTGCTAACAGCCAGTTAGGGTTTCAACCGGGAACTCTGAACGTTGAACCGCTCAACCCATGTAAAAGTGTTGACCATGGGGTGGCTTGCTTATAGAGTATGAACGGGTTGCCGACAAGGAGGTTTGGAATTGAAAACTGAAGTGCTGAAACAACTGTTTGGGCTTGTACTGCTGTTTTCTGTGGTCGTCCTTGCTGCTGGGGGAGGCATGGCCGACGAGCCTTCCCGGGTCGTGATTGTGCCATTCAAGATGAATGCGGACAGGGATCTTTCGTTCCTCAAGGAAGGCATCGTTGACATGCTAACGTCACGCTTGTCATGTGGGAACAGGGTGGTAGTTGGAAGGGAAGACACGGATCACGTGCTCGCAGACATATCCGCGCCGGTTAACGAAGAAATCGCACGGGCCATAGGCACCAGGCTCCGGGCCGACTATGTCTTGTTTGGAAGTCTCACCATATTCGGCAACAGCATCAGCCTCGACGCCAAGATGGTGGATGTCCACCAGAAGAAACCGACGTTCACCTTCTTTAAGCAGAGCAAGGAAATCGACGAGGTGATTCCTCAAATCGATCTTCTTGCTGCCCGGATCAACGAAACGGTTTTTGGCCGCCCTGTCGGCTCCCGGCGGCCGCCTGCCCACGCAGGGAAGCGCCCTGCCACCTATGTCCATCCAGAAAGCCTCCTGGCCGGGGAATCAAGCGATCAGGCAAAAGCTTTAGGCGTAAAACCTGTCCCGGCGATGGGGCCCGGCCTAGCGGAATCCGGCGGCATGAGACCCGCCGATACGGCATCAGCAGCCTTCTGGGAAAGCCGGGGCTTTAAGGCCTTCATCAAGGGGATAGCCCTTGGCGATGTAGATGGAGACAGCAAGATAGAAACTGTCTTCATAGGTGATCGGCGTATTTATGTGTACCGGTATGAGAATAAGAAGTTTTTGAAACTAAGGGAGCTGGCTGGAAAAAGATATCAAAAATTCATCGGCGTTGACGTGGCTGACATTAACGATAACGGCTATGCGGAAATATTTGTCACAAGCCTCAAAAGCGCCGGGCAGCGTCTTGATTCATTTGTACTGGAATGGGACGGCGACGCTTTTAGACCCGTCAGCGAGGACGACTCCTGGTATTACCGGGTCATTGAATCGCCTGAAGGCGGCAAGATCCTGCTCGGACAGAAGCGGAGGATGGACGACCCCTTTGTGTCCGGGGTCTATCAATTGGCCTGGCGCAATGGCGAATATGGACCTGAAGAGCGTCTGACATTGCCAAGAGGGATCAACATTTTTGGGTTTGCCCTGGGCGATGTCATGAACAATGGACGGCAAATGATCGTCGCATTCGACAAACGTGACCATATTCGTCTTCTTACCCCATCTGGCGACGAACAATGGAAGAGTGACAAATCGTACGGCGGTAGCATGAATTACCTTAAGTTCAGCTCACAAGCTGGTGAGTACGACACGGACCGTCTCTATCTGCCCCAACGGATTTTTATCAGGGACCTGGACAGCAACGGCACGCATGAAATGGTCGTGGTCAGCAACGAGCTTTCACGCGGACAGTGGTTCAGGCGCCTTCGAAAGTTCAAAAACGGCCACATGGAGTGTCTTTCCTGGAAAGGTCCTGGGCTTACGCTGAATTGGCAAACTCCGAAGATATCGGGCCATATCAGCGACTATGCCATCGGCGATTTTGACCATGACGGCAGGGACGAACTTGTTGCAGCCGTGGTGGCTGCCAAGGGGAGTGCCTTGAGTGGTGCCGGGAGTTCGATCATTGGATACGAGCTCATTAAATAATTTACTCGAATTTTAGTACTTCGCTCTTAGTTGTTAACGCTAATATATCAATTCCAGTATCCTCGATAAATTTTATTCGACATAATTTCCCAGTTGAATCTTTTTCTTCCCTGTCAACACCGACGATGATTGCTTTTATTTTGAGATTTGGGAAAGATGATAGCATATCTATAGCTTCGTATTTTGTGCCACCATCTGTAATAACATCATCAAGAACTAAAACGTTACTTGCTTTCGTAAGATCGTATCCAACAAACTGTCCACCTTCTGCATGAGTTTTACGGACTTTTCTGTTGTATGCAAATGGTATTGAAATATTATATTTTTGGTACAAGCCAATACTTGTTGCTAAGCTAATATTAATGCCTTTATATGCAGGACCAAAAAGAACATCTACCTTATCTAATGAGTTTTCAATTATGAAATCGGCAAAAAAATTGCCAAGTTGGATTAATTCGCGCCCCAAACAAATTTCACCAAAATTGAAAAAAATATTTGATTTTTTTCCACTTTTAAGTGTGAAGTTTCCAAATTTGACAGCATTGGTACCTGATATGAATTTTGCAAAAGCGATATTAGTTGGCTCTTTCATCTCGCCTCTCAATCCTTGTTTTTTAATGAAAAACCGGGATGGATATACGGATTCCGTAACCACCTTGAGGAATGGCAGGAACTTCTTCTAATCATAACGACGGCGGAAAAATTTGTTAGAGAAAATGGGATATACCCCGGTTGTCATCAGCATATGCCTTCAGAGTTTCTGAGGGATTAAGGTTCATGAAAGCCACCGACGTTTGCATCCTGATTGATCCCCCCTTATATCCTTGCGTTTGCTGGATGGCAGCACGCCCAGCATCTCCCGGTACTTGGCGACTGTCCTGCGGGCTATGTCAATGTTTGAAGATTTCAAAATCTCAACCATCTTTTTGTCACTATACGGCTTGGTGGAATCTTCAGACTCAATAATCTGCCGGATCTTATCCTTGACACTTGCCGAGGCAATCGCTGCTCCGTAAAATCGGCTAATAGAACTATTGAAAAAGAACTTCAATTCAAAAATGCCCTGCGGGGTATGGACGTACTTGTTCGTGGTAACGCGACTCACGGTGGACTCGTGCATCCCGATGTCCCCGGCTACATCCCGCAATACCATTGGCTTCAAATGGGCGATCCCCTTTTCCAGAAAATCCCGTTGATAACGGACAATACTTTCAACTACCTTGTAAATAGTCCTCTGGCGTTGGTGAATGCTGCGAATCAGCCATACCGCAGACCGGAGTTCGCTCCTTTACTACTTAACGCTTCCTTATAAAAAGAGCTTATGCGGAGCTTAGGCATGCCGTCCTCGTTTAGGACAATAACAAATTCATCGCCCACCTTGTACACAAAGACATCCGGGCTAATATACTGGGGTTCTTCATCGCTGAACTCTCGGCCAGGTTTCGGTTCCAGTCTGGTTATAATCTCGACAGCAGAAAGGACATCATCAAGGCTAACACCCAGGGCCCGGGAAATCGCCTTGTAGTTCTTGTTCTCCAGGTGTTTAAGGTGATCCCGGATAATCTGAACCACAATGGAATCTTGCAACCCTAACTGCCTCACCTGAATCAACAGACACTCCCTTAGATCTCGAGCACACACGCCCTGGGGATCAAAGGATTGCATCTTGGTCAGGAGGTTTTCCACCTCTGATGTGTCTGCCTCGGCCAGGGTTGCAATCTCATCCACAGTAGCCCGAAGATAGCCGTCTCTGTTGAGGTTGCCAATGATCGCACTGCCAATCCTTTCCTCTCTCCTGCCTGGAAGGGAAAGCAGAAGTTGCCACATCAAATGTTCATTCAAGGACTCTCGCCGGGCCACGAAATTCTCATATTCCGGGACTTCCCGTTGCTCAGCCTCAAAATAGATAGACCCAGGGGTATTGTATTCCCCCAAATAGTTAGACCAGTCGATATCAGATCGAGCCGTTTCCTCCACGGTGACTGGTTTTAACACAGATGGCTCTACGGGAGTCGTTATCGGCCCAGAATCCCCACCGCCTTCGGCAGACACTTCCCCTGGCGCATCCTCAAGAACCGGGTTTTCCTCCATTTCCTGATTGATTGCATCCAACAGTTCGAGCTGGCACAATTGCAGAAGCTTGATGGCCTGCTGAAGCTGGGGTGTCATGACCAACTGTTGGGTAAGGCGAAGTTCTTGTCTGAGTCCTGAGAACATTATGGTGGGTTTGTTATATTCGTTCGTTGCGTTTAGATTAACCTAACCCGGACAAGCCGGAATTAAGGAATTGCGAATTTCATAAATAAGCGCCTAAACAGACCTCTTGAGCCACGCTGCTGAGGACAATAGGCTCTGGAGGTGCGTCCTTCAAAGACAGCCTCTACTGTGCCCCAGGCCACAACTTGTTGTCAAACACTTTGGCAGCAATTAGGGCGAAGCTCCTTGTTCAACAGGGAAACACTACGCCGTCTCTTCTTGCAAGCAGGAATCATGCCATGATATCTTAGGGTGAGCCAGTTTGCTGGATGCCCGCTTTCGCGGGCATGACGGGGGATTTATTACATTCGTCATTCCCGCGAAGGCGGGAATCCAGGTGTATTACCCGAAGTTATTGAGAAGATACATCTTAGGCAGATAATTCTGCATGATTGCAAATGATTAGAGTTTATTTGTTCAAGTATCTGAATAACGAGACCAGGACGAATTTAATTCGTGGCGCTTTAGGGCCGAATGTCAAGGAGCTTTTCTGGAGGGCATTGCGCGAACCCCTTTCCGTTTTTCCAGCAAAAGCATGCGTTTCTTAAGGTCGGTCCCACCATAAAAGCCGCCTGGTGAGCCATCAGCCCGGACGATGCGATGACATGGGATCAAGATGGGGAAAGGATTTCGGGCAAGGGTGGTCCCCACAAAACGACAGGCCCGAGGGTGTCCGACCTGTGCAGCTATTTGGCCATAAGATCGGACCTCTCCGTGGGGAACGGTTGCTACAGCTTCAAGCACAGAGCGTTGCAAGGGGGTGAGCCCGCTTAGATCGAGCAATTTCCACGGGGTCTTTATGGGAATCCCCTCAAAATATGCCTGTATATCTTTGCACAGGTCAAGGACCGCTGGTGTGTGTCCTGGTTTGGCCAGAGCGAGCCCTTGTATTTTCTTTTTTAAGCCCCGCTCGTGTGAATGGGGCAAGAAGATCCGTTTCACAAGGAATGGCTCAGCTTGAAACAAGATGGCCGCATATCCAAATGCTGTGGGGCACATGTGGTAAGAAATCATAGATTGTAACTACTTACAGATTTAATCTTCTCTGGCTCGCTCCCTTCGGTCGCTAGAGCTTCACCCTGTTAAATAGCGAGTTGAATATAGCAAATTATCAAGATTTGAAGATAACCGCTCACAAGTGGTCTTGAGATGTCACCTACAATTTAACAGGGCAAGGAGATCACCCCAGTTAAATAGCTACGCATTTCACGGGGCAGAGATCATTCTTTGGGCCTAATTTCTTGAGCAGGAAAAATCAGTCTGAAAGCTAGGTTCGCCGATGGCGGAATCTATAGATCGAACTATGGCATCGTTGAAGAACTCTACGAGAATCTTACGCGACAGCTTGGCAGTTTAAGCTGAATTGCCCTCTCAGCAATTCAGCTCAAAGACTCTGAGCCTCTGTGGCCTCTGCGAGAGACAAAAGGTCTAACTGACCGCTTACCATCGATCTCTTAGGTTGCCAGTATCATCAAACGCCATCGGTTCCCATGATCTTACGATCTCGAGGTCCGGATTGGAGATGACATCGCCTTCAATCGCCCGTGAGACCAGAAGCGTCTCCAGCGTCGCCGTGTTTTTGATACGAATGATCCGTGCCGCCTCAGGCTTCACCATGCCGATCGTGTTGAGGCAGGTTTGGATGCATTCATGATCTGACTCAAAATACATGGGAATAGCCGCCTTTTCGGGGGAGATAGCAGTCAGTGCATTTGTGTAGGTCTTTTTAAGATCGAGAGCATCCACGAGGCGCCGGGTGGTCACATCTGCCAGCCCGATGCCATTTCCATTTCCGTCCGATTCAGGGCTCAAATCTCTCACAAAGATCCGTTTCACGTGCGGGGCCGTGTAAAAGTCGCCTACGATATCCCGGTGTCTTCCCGTGGCATTGGAATCCATCCCAATGCCACTGATATCCTTGCCGATTTCATCTACGATCAGAATATCGATCAGGTCAAAGGGGATGCAGGGCATCATAAAGCGTGCCTGTTCGAGCAGGGTGCGTTCTGCTTCAAACCAGTTTCCGGGCCTTACAGCACAAATTCGAGAGACATCTTTGTAACCGTCTTCAAGTATGGCAAGCCCAAAGAGGACGGAGCGGGTTTCCAGGATACGACGCGCCGCGTCTTGCAGGATGCCAAAGGTGTGCTGGATGGCAGCCCGGTGGTACAGAGCTGCCCCTTGGCCTTTGCCGAGCCCCACGGTGAGCATCTTGGTGAGGCCGCTTTCAATGGGGCCGTGGAATTTTGTATGGGGCTTCACCCTGTTGATCACCACTATCTGGTCGGCCTCGGCTGCCCGCCTGTCCAAGACAATGGGTATGCCAATGTCCAATGTCCCGATTTCGACCACATCCTCAGCAGCAAGTATAGGCACGCCCACGAAAGATTGATCAATACCAAGCATGGCCAGGACCGAGAGTTCACCCTCTGGTGTGTTGCCCCCGTGACTACCCATAGCCGGGACAATAAAGGGCTTTAAACCCCGGTCCTTCAAACGCTTCACGCACTCAGAAACAATGATAGGAATATGGCTGACGCCCCGGCTTCCGACCGCCACTGCCACGGACTCACCGGGTTTTGCCACCGAGGCAAGGTGAAGGCTCTCAAGGGCACTCTCCACGGCCACTGGGATATTTTGGAGCTTTTCGGCGTGGAGTTTCTGCCGAACCAGAGCCATTTCAGGGAAAAGCATAGGGAACTTAGGAAAGAGGAAAAAAGTAATCTACCACAGAGGACGCAGAGAGCGCAGAGAAAAAATATAATAAATTCATTAGCCTATGGAATATTTACAGCGAGGAGATGGGATAGCTGGTCCTTGATTCCAGTTTGACCGAGACCAAGGACCAGATACCAGCAATTGGGACTATATTATGTTTCTTCGACTGTGATTGCCTCTTGCTCACAAACCTCAACGCAGCTTTCACATCCTAGACACAGTTCGAAAACCTCCACCGGGCAGACCTCTACGCACTCTCCGCAGCCAATGCACTTGTCAGTATCCACCGTTGGTATGAACATAAAATGACGCCTCCTTTCTTTGTTTTTTCAACATGTTCTACATCCAGAACGATCGCATCCGTAATTGTGAGATATGCCCTATTACACCAATTCTTGAAAGTCGTCAAGTTATAAAATCGCTTCGCGATTTTATATAACGCGGCTTCGCCGCTCGAAAAAAGGAAATTCTTGCGATATAGAGTCTTCTTCTAATTGTTACAAATTTTCGACCTGTGCGGTTGGCATTTCGCCCGTACCTAGGTACGTCAACACCACGTAGCGTGCCCCCTCCCCGCCTGCCAACGCCTAGTTCGCACCGAGGTTACAATGCCTGTACACAAGGCAATGGCGGCCAGGTGCGGGGCACTTTATGTGGGGGACAGAGCCCCCCACGCTACGGGGCCAACCCGTTCCCCAAACTTCCCAGGCATTCGATTAACCCCACCAGGGTATTTTTGACCATGGCGGCCTCATCTTCTTTATGGCTACTGTCGAGACCACAGCGTCGATTCAATGGTGAGGCAAGACATACCAGCGGAATGATACGCTCCTGTCGTGAGGTTTCACTGTTGATTCTCTTAAGTGATCAATCGCCGCCTCTATTTCACGGCCCGCCTCAACAACCCTTTCTTGTAATGTGCGGCTCCACGGCGTGGTAAGCACCGTATTGAAAATCTCGTGCAAGTGATCGGCCCAAGAGGGAGGGGTATTGTAAGTGATGTCGAACTTGAACGCTTCGACTTTTTCTTGTACTCCATCAAGAAGGTAGGCAAACGCTAAAGGAGAATCTGTAAAGAGGAGAGAGGAGTCCGCAGGATCTTTCTGGAAGAGATGGTTCCAGGCGGCCATCCGCTTTTCGATCATAAAACCGCCCGGGTCTTCTCCCGTAACAGGAAACAGGCCCGCCTGCCACTGCCCCGCCTGCCACTGCGAGGCACGAGCGGGCAGGTCTTTTGAGATCGGCTCATGTAGCTGACCGGCCTCGTCCTCGCGAAAGGAGCTTTGCAATGCCTGATACTGGTCATTGAACCGATTCATTTGCTGCCTCAATTCCCAGGAGTGCTGGTCAAACTCCTGTGCCAGGTGAATGAATAGCTGGAGAGAAAGCTCACTCTCTTCAGATTCCTTCGAGTTTTTTTTCGCAGCCATGGCCCTAATATCAGAGACGATTCTTGGTGTCTTCGGATCAACAGGTGCGATGTCGTTTCCAACCATCTTCAGGTAGGCCATATCAGCATGCTGGTGCAAAAGCCCCCAGCTCCTGAAATTGCGGAGCGCAGCCTCTAAGCGCCTCTTATCGATGACCTTTTCAAAAGGGCTACGAACATCCAGGAAGTCCCTGTCTATCCAGGGCCGAATGGCCTCTTGGCGTTTAGAGTGGGCCGGATGATAGACAACCACGCGGTGGAAACAGAGCGACATGGCCTCCACCAACGAAGGGGATATGAAAGTAAAAGGGAAATAGACCGGGGATAGGAATCCAGAATGCGGAATGCGGAATGCGGAATGCGGAATGCGGATTTTGGATTTCATCTCATTGTGTTCTTCTGTTTTCATGATTTCTTTTTTAGCCTTTCATGTAAATAATTTCAAATTTCTCGGATGAACAACCCCGTCTGCGACTACGAGGAACAAACGGGCAGTTCTTCTAACCACTCTAATCCGCCTGCGGCGGATGATGTGACCCTAACTCCGCACTCCCCACTCCGCATTCCGCATTCGATTCATTCCGCAATCCGCAATCCGCAATCCGCAATCTTTTCGTCTTTAACTTCCACCCCCATGGCACTAAGGCGTTCTCTAATCTGATCTGCCAGTTTCCAGTCCCTCCTGCGCCTTGCCTCTTCACGCTCAAGTATAAGCTTTTTGACTTGAGCATCCTGGGGCTGTTGTTCAAAGTCAAAGATATTTAGCACCGCATCGACCCTCTTGAAGGCATCGATGATTCGCCTGGTCCCGGCCTGATCCAGCTCTTTGTTCATGATTAGACGATTGATCTTTCTGACAATATGGAAGATCGTGGCCATGGCAGATGATACGTTAAGGTCATCATCCATGGCATCTGTAAAGCCAGTTTTTATGTCATAGAGGAGCTGGTCCAGATCAGGATAGGGGCGTCCGTCCTCCACGCTGTTGAGGAGACGGACGCATTCATCAAGTCTACGGATAGCTCGACCGGCCTGGTCCAGTGCTTCAAAGGACAAATTCAAGGGTTTCCGGTAGTGATTGGAAAGAAGCCAGCATCTAATCAACCTGCCGCTGTATCCGCGGTCCAACAGGTTCCGGATATATGGGATAGCAGCATCCCGGTCTGCCTTTTTTCCTTCCGACAGCACCAGTTCGCTCTGTATCCAATAGCGTGCCAGGGGTTTTCCGGTCAGAGCGCCACTGACGGCTATCTCATTTTCATGGTGAGGAAAGACCAGATCACGGCTGCTGGTGTAAATGTCAAATGCCTCCCCAAGGTATTTCATGGCCATTGCGGCAGACTCGATGTGCCAGCTAGGCCTTACCTGACCCCATTCGGTTTTCGTGTAGATCCCCCGCTTGAGTTCAGAAAGCCTGGCTCGCTTGAGGAGTGTAAAATCCCTTGGGTTGTCTTTTTCGTACTCGTCCAGATCAACAGTTGAGCCCAGCTTGATCTTATCAAGATTGATGCCAGAAAGCTTGCCGTAGTCCGGGAATCTGGAAATATCAAAATAGACCGACCGGAGCTTTTCATAAGCAAACCCCTTTTCCACAAGACGCCTGGTCAGCGCCACCATGTCCTCAACATGTTCACTTGCCCTGGGATATTGTGTGGCTGGCTTGATGCCCAGGATCTCCATATCCTCCATGAAGGCTTGGAGATACTTGTCCGTAAAGGGTTTTAGCGGCATGCCGGCCTCTTGAGATCCGTGGATAGTCTTGTCGTTCAGATCAGAGATGTTCACGATATGTGTAACCGCATACTTCTTGTATTCCAGGTGCCGTCGAACGAGGTCGGCCAGGACAAAGCGGCGACATTCCCCAACGTGCATCCGATCGTAAACGGTGGGTCCGCAAGAATAGATAGATACCCTGCCAGGTCGGAGGGGCACGAAGGGTTCTTTGACGCGCGTCAGGGTATTGTAAAATTTAAGGTTGGTTTCCTCACGTATGGCAAAGAGCGGAGTGCTCAGATACCGTTCTCCGCCATCAGGGAAAATCACCACCACCACACCCTCAGACATAGATCTGACCTCTTCTTGTGCAACTGCCATGGCGGCACCGGCACTCATGCCCGCAAAGATTCCTTCCTCTCGGGCCAGACGCCGGGTCATCTCAAAGGCGGCCTCATCATCGATGTTGACCTTCTTGTCTAAACGCACCTTTTCATATATCTCAGGCCGATAAGACTCCCTCACATTCTTGAGGCCCTGAATCTTGTGCCCAAGATAAGGTTCAACACCCACAATCTGAATACCTGGATCGTATTCCTTCAAGCGCCTGGAGGTACCCATGAGGGTTCCGGTGGTCCCCATGGTTGCAATTAGCATGGTGATTTTCCCTGCTGTTTGTTCCCAGATTTCCGGGCCGGTGCCATCGTAATGGCTCCGCCAGTTGGCTTCGTTGTTGAACTGATCCGTCATAAAATAGGTTTCAGGATGTTCTCGGGCCAGCCGATACGCCTCTTCTATGGCGCCGTCGGTTCCAAGATGATCGGGGGTCAGCCGGATTTCGGCTCCCATGGCGCGGAGGATTTTGCGTCGCTCTACACTGGCCGATTCAGACATAGTCAAAAGGAGGCGGTACCCCTTGACCGCGCAAACCAGGGCCAGGCCAATTCCCGTATTGCCACTGGTCGCCTCAAGCACGATTTTGTCCGGTGTGAGGGCTCCTGATGCCTCACCCGCTTCGATCATGGCCCTGGCAATGCGGTCTTTTACGGAACCCCCAGGGTTGAAATACTCCAGCTTGGCCAGTAGCGTGACCCTGGGATTGGGGTTGAGTCGCTTGATTTCAACGAGGGGTGTGTGACCAATGGTGTCTAGAATCGACTGCATTATTGGTTAATCGTTATTGGTTATCCGATTCTTGTTGGTTTCAGGTTTCAGGGCACATGTAGGTGTCAGGTGTCAGTGTTCAGGTGTCAGGAAAGTAAAACGGCAGTGCTGAAACCTGATTGTCCCTGACACCTTCATATGTCCTGACACCTGAACACTGACACCTCAATCCTCGGGTACGGGCCAGCCTTGAGGGAGGGGTTCCTCGTTGTCACTGCGTTCTCCCCTGAAACCCGAAACCTGAAACCTGAAAATAGATTCTCAAAATTAAGCGAATGATAAATTATCAATCATCAATCATCAATCCAAAGATTTTCAATTCACAATTTCGCGTTGAATCTTCTCAGCTATGGCCTTGATCTTTTCCATGTTGCCTGCAACCATCTCCCACTGGGAGATGGTTAATCCATCACCGAACCACCTGGGAACGATGTGCACATGCAGATGGGGTACCACTTGATTGGCAGCCTTGCCGTTAAGTTGCAGGAGATTGATTCCATCCGGATTCAGGGTCTTCTTGACAGCGGCTGATAGTTTGCGTGTGGCAGACATAACCGCCAGGAAATCACCTTCAGCAATCTCATGGATAGTAGCAGCATGAGCCTTAGGGATAATCAGAAGATGGCCTTCATTGATGGGATTGATATCCATAAAGGCAAGCACCCTGTCATCCTCATAGACCTTTACCGAGGGAATCTCACCGCTCACAATTTTACAAAAGATGCAATCCATGGCTAACCTCCTTGTAACAAAGATTCCTGCCCAAGAAAAGCTCCAAGTATTATTACCTATTTAGAAAAGCGATAAACCTTCGTCAAGTAGAATTGTCCAGGGCTCCGTCAAAGTTCCATTGCTCGCAAGCACAGAAATCCCCCTCGCTCCCCTTTGGCAAAGGGGGGATGGGGGGATTTTAGGAATGAGGCAATTTTCATTGTAAAACATTATCTTAGGGTTTACTTTGACGTTACCGTGAGAATTGTCAGGAACGTCAGAGGGTTGACACTTTGGAATATTGGCCTCCGTACGCCTGCGGCGGGCTACGCCTTGGAAAGAATCATGGGTAGGCATTCAGAAGACAAAACGATGATGAAGCTTACAGGCTTATGGAAGAAGATAGAATCCCAGCACTTTTTTCGAATGTTCAGAGAGACCAACAAATTCAGCACCTATTAAGCGGTCTTTCACACTCCTGACAATAACATCCCCGGATACCGTAGACCTTGCGTTATCATCTAGCGTAAACTCAACGCTTAGAGTATCGCCCTTCTGAACAGTTCCTTTGTTTATGGTGAATCCTAATCCACCGGCGGAGATGTCTTCTATGAAGATCTGTTCTTCGTCCGTGCCATCTATGAAACAGGTGCCATGTAGACTGACTTTCTTTCTATAAAATTGTCTCTTTTCGAATTCTACAGAAAAGACAGCTCCACAACTGCATCTTATTTTGACCGGTTTGTTGAGATTCACATAGCGAGCCACATTCGCTGTTTTCCACTTACCGCATGAATCACATATAATAGTGGCTTGATCGTTTCCGGTCACATATATTTTTTTTACCTCCATTGCTACGCCTCTCATGCTGAACCGCTGTGCTGAATTTTTGGAGGCCCCATTTAGTGCCTGAACGAAAACTATGTAGAAATTTTGTAAGCGTTCACAGGTTCAGGGTTCAATGTTCAAGGTTACCCGATGTTTTGTTGGTTCAACGCCACGTAAAGCTCACTTTGGACTTCGGGGCAAGACGGTTTTGCATACCGATTCAGCCGTCGCAGCCGCTTTGGCGAAGTCGGCAGAAAAGCCAACAAACTCCCAGATCCCACGAATGATCGGTTCAGATTTTCGGTGAACCCTTGAACCCTGAATCTCTGAACCCGTGAACGGTTACTAAGACTTCTCCCTTCGGTCGAAATGACAAAAAGAGGGATTTTCGGTCAGACCCTATTTGCAAAAGTGAAGGTATCCGCCCGATTCAAGGGGTACTTCTGTCCCTTGTTTCGCAAGCAATATGCCATCTTCCCGGACGATGGCGCCTACTTTCACAGCGGGCCTGCCTGAGTGCTTTGCGGTAAGAGATTGGACCTTTTCTTTATCAGCAGGTGAAGCCGTAAACAAAAGTTCATAGTCCTCGCCGCCATGGAGGGCCCACTGGAGAGCTTCTTTTTCTGCCTCAGCCGCCAGTCCCAGCAAGGGGCTCGACATGGGTAAGGAGGCGGCCCAGAGCACCGCCCCCACAACGCTTTGTTCACAGATATGGCCAAGGTCTTTGGCGATACCATCTGAGATATCGATCATCGCGTGTGCGAGGCCGCTCTCTGCCAGGGCTTTTCCCACGTCAAGCGGAGGCATCGGTCTCTGGTGTGCCCGGACCAGGGGTTCGTATCCGGAAGGTGCAGCAAACTCTTTGGTCTGGAGAAGAAATAGCCCTGCGGCTGCATTGCCCAGCGGGCCGGTCACCCACACATCATCGCCGACCCTGGCTCCGGAGCGGTACACCACGTGCTCTGGCAGGCAGTCTCCAAGGAGGGTTACGGTAATAACCGCAGAACTCGGGCTTTCCACAGTGTCGCCTCCGGCCAGGATGATACCGGTTTTGTCTGCAAGGGCCTTGAATCCCGCCATGAATGACTCTATGAAGCTGATTTCCGTGTCAGGCTTTACTCCAATGGAGAGAAATGCCGTGCGGGGCGTGCCGCCCATGGCAGCAATGTCGCTGATATTAACGGCAAGGGCCTTCCAGCCAAGGGCTTCCGGGGAAAGGGTCCGGGCGGTGAAGTGAATCCCTTCGATCAGGGTGTCTGTGGTTACGAGAAGAACTCTCTCCCCCGAGGTTTCCACAACCGCGCAATCATCACCGATCCCCTTTTTTACGTAGGATGGAAGCTTTTGAGATACCTTCCCCTGGATGAGCCGGATGATGCCAACCTCGCCGAGGTCCTTCAAGGTTTTGTTGTTTGCGATTGTTGTCAAACAGACTCCTTGCCCCAGTTAACGTCTACAGTCTATCGGTTGCGCTGCTCGTGCTGTGGGAGCGGCATTTTTGCCGCGATAGTCGGGGCTAAAAGCCCCTCCCACATAGAGTGGCATTTTATATGCCACCAGGTCTGGGCCAGGGATTAACCCCAGAAATCCGCAATCTAAAATCCGAAATACT
This sequence comes from Deltaproteobacteria bacterium, assembly GCA_019307135.1. Lineage (GTDB taxonomy): Bacteria > Desulfobacterota > Desulfobacteria > Desulfobacterales. Next base: position 8,300 of record JAFDKF010000099.1, on the reverse strand, counting down.
ATAGGGCCTCCTCCATTTTCTTTAGCATCTCGGCAGGCCCCAAAAAGCCAATACCTCTCAAACCATGGATCTCCTCACCCTTGCTATTGATGAAAACCACCGTGGGCAATCCCGACACCTGGAATTTTTCCGTCAAGGCAGTGCATTTGTTATCGGGTGAGGTACAATCTACTCTGACCATAATGAACTCTGTTGCCTTTTCCACGACCCTCTTGTCCCTGAACGTCCTACGGTCCAATTCCTTACAGGCGGCGCACCAATCCGCGTAAAAGTCAATGAGGATGGGTCTATTCTTCTTTTGCAACTGTTCAATGGATTGATCCTTGTAGTACACCCAATCCATTGCCGGGGGATCGGGTTGGAGCGTTGCGTTCACGAGAAAGGCCCCTGAAAGGATGAGCAGGACACCAAAGATACCGCGAATTGTCTTGAAGCTTCGGGTGTAGCCCTCCCCATGCTCCAGGAAACCGAGCAGGAGCCCGCCAAAAATGGCCAGAACGCCCAGATAGAATCCTTGCTGGTCATCAATCTGTCTGGCTTGCGGGACGAGAAAATAGATGGCCACGCCGATCAGGAGAAGGCCGAAGAACTTTCGTATCCAGACCATCCACATACCCGATTTGGGCAACCGACTCAAAGCCCCGGAAAACATGGCCAAAAAAAGATAGGGGAGCCCCAACCCCAAACCCATGACAAAAAAGAGCAAGGTCCCTTTTGCTACAATGCCCAGCCTGGCAACGATGCCAACCAGCCCGATGATAATGCCGGCCGCACAGGGAGCAATAACGACTCCGACCGTCAATCCCATGATGAAAGAGCCGATGGCACCTTGTCGCGATTTGCCAAGCTTTGTCATTAAAGACGAGGGGACTGTGACTTCAAAAGCCCCAAACATGCTGGCCGCCATGGAAAGAACAATTATGGTGATGCATATGACGAACCAGGGGTTCTGAAATAAGAAACCCCACTGCCTGCCTGCAAGGCCGGAGATTAAACCCAGGATAGAAAAAATGAGGGCGATTCCCACAACATAAGATGAGGCCAGGACAAACATGTCCCGCTTTTTTCGCTCTTTTTGAGCCACAAAGAAGCTAACAGTCATTGGAATAACAGGGTAAACGCAGGGAGTTAAATTCAAAGCGAGCCCAAAGAGGAAAAAGGCGACGATAGCATACGGCAGCCCTCTTTCAATGACCTGTTTGGCGTGTAGTTCGTCTGAGGTAAGAGAGGTTTTTGGGGAGAAGATATGTTTGTTAATCAGCTTGATTGGTTCGCCTGGCTTGACAACTTTCAAAGGTATCTCAAACTTGACAGAGTTGGGCATGAAACACCTTTGATCATCGCAGGCCTGATAGGCCAGCTTGCCTGATACTTCAATATCTCCCATAGAAATATCCTCAGCAAGTTTGCCCTGAGCACAAATCGAAATCTTGCCCTCGTAAACAGATACCTTATTGGTGGAAAAGGAAAACGGTTTGAACACCGGCTCGGGGTAGCTCACTGGGCCAAAAACGATACCTTTTCTTTTGTCAAATTTGACAACCGTTGGTACCAGGAACTCATCGAGTGGCTTGTGACTGTTGATGTGAAAGCCTTGTTCTATATTTGCCACAATCGCCACTCGAAAGGTTTCGCCAGAGTGGATGCGCCAGTGGGATGAATAGGCTTCAACTTGCACAACATTGGCGTCTTGAGCAGCTTGTGCGGATGACAACGGCAGGAACAAACACAAAAACAACAGGATTGCTCCACATGGGAGAGTGAACCTGAAGGACGAAGTCCTATGACGAGAAGGTTTGAGCGGCGTCTTTTTCAAAAGGTTACGACCTTATCTGCTTCTGCCATCAGCTCGTAGAGGTCGTCCATCCAGGCCAGAGGACATGAGGCTGAACCCGTTTGACCACGGATTTTCAGGCACACCCCTCAGACAAAAAAATCACCGCCTGCCTCCATAAACTCTTCAGTCAATGCGGCTACGTTGAATTCTTCGGTGCTGAACTCCGGGAATTCAACCGCCTTCCCCAGCATGAATACGCCCACCTCCTGTTGCTTCTTGACAAGGGCCACGTTCGCCAGGCGCATGGCGTTGTACGCTGTTTCCGGGTCATTTGAAGAAATCGTGATAAACCATTTCATACTTAAGCTCCTTCAAGCTTTATATAGTGTTTCTCAAAACGATTTCTGCAATGTCTTCATGTATGGTTTGCTGGTCTCTGGAAGCATCAATTACTCGAAAGCGCTCTGGTTCGATCCCGGCAAGGGTCAAATAACCCTGGCGTACCTTTTCATGAAAGGCAATAGCCTCCTTTTCAAACCGATCCTCACGAAGGCTGGTCGATTGGTTCTTGATCCGCTGCCATGCCCGCCTTAGCCCTAGATCTACCGGCAGATCCAGGACTATGGTGAGATCCGGTTTAAGATTGCCTATCACAAGGCGATGTATTTGCTCAACGAGTTTTAGGTCAAAGCCTCTCGCATAGCCCTGGTAGACCGTGGTGGCGTCAAAAAATCGGTCTGACACGACCACCTTGTTGGCCGATAGAGCGGGTTTGATTACGTCATGGACGTGCTGTGCCCGGTCAGCCTCGTAAAGGAGCAGTTCTGTTAGGGGAAGCATTGAGGTGTGGGCGCCATCCAAGAGGATTGCACGAATCTTATGTCCGATCTTCGTGGCCCCTGGTTCGCGGGTGGCAATGCACTCATAGCCCTTTGCTTGCAGCACAGGGATGAGCAGCTTTATCTGGGTGGTCTTGCCCGAACCCTCGATCCCTTCAAAAGTAATGAACATAGTATACAGGTCTCAAAAGAATCTTTTCGGAGTAACTGCTCGCATATCCTTACGAAAATCTGTTGGCATTGGCGATCTGATACTGGATGCTTGATACTGGATGCTCGATTGAACCCAAAGCTATTAAGGATCATCCAGTATCCAGTATCGGTTTGTACTGAAGCACAACTCGTTCATTCCTTTTCAGAACCTGAGTTGTCTACCTTTCCCTTAAAAAAGTAGCGTTCGAAAACCTTGTGGTATGATGTCCACGTGGCCTCCGGGTCCTCTGTGTCCATGAAAGAGCGAACGGCCGTGACCTTGGCATCCAGCTCGTCCAGGTAGTTCAGGATGATGGCCTCAAGGGTCTTAGGTGGTTCGGGTGACCCAAAATCACGTGTGCCGTGGTGGCTTACGATCATGTGTTTTAAGACAAGGGCCAGGTTTTCCGGAAAGTCATTGAGGGTGGCAATCTTTTTTTCGAGCATCTCAACCCCAATAACAATATGATTGAGGAGTCGCCCCGCGTCTGAATAGTCGATATGGGTCTCATAAGAAAACTCGTAAACTTTGCCTATGTCATGAAGGATTCCACCCGTGAGAAGGAGATCCTTGTCAATTCCCTTGTAATGGCCGGCAATTGCCTGAACGAGCAGGGCAATAGAAAGGGTGTGCTCCAGCAGCCCACCAAGGTAGGCGTGATGCAACCTCTTTGCCGCAGGGGCGATCTTAAAGTGATCCACAAAGGCATTGTCCTCAAAAAAGGCAACCAGGAGTCTTGACAGGTGTTTGTTTTCCACTGTTTGACTGATCTGGATCAATTGGTCCAGCATTTGGTCCACATCGCGCTCGGTGGCTGGTAAAAAATCCCGGACATCTATCTGATCTGGATCAGCAGCTTCAACGTGTCGTATGACAAGTTGTAATGTGTCTTTGTATTGACGCACATTTCCCTTGACTTTGAGATAGTCTCCGGCTGCAAAGGCTTCGCTGATGGCCTGCACATTGTCCCATGCGACCGCGTTCATGGTTCCACTGCGGTCTACAAGGCTTAGGGTGAGATAGGAATCCCCGTCTTTCTTATAGCCTAGCTGCTTGTCCCGGGCGATAAAGATGTCGTCAACTGCTTGACCCGGCTTGATCGTGTTCACAAATGTCTTTTTCAACTATTTTCTCCTGTCCCTCAGATTGGGAGATTCCCGCCTTCGCAGGAATGACGAATGTAATAAATCCCCCGTCATGCCCGCGAAAGCGGGCATCCAGCAAACTGGCTCATAATAAACATACCCGAACTTTTTGAGAAGTTACCCATCCCCCTTATCAAAAATCGGTCGATATTTATAGAGTTTTCCACCGGTTTTAATGGCGTCGGTCTTATGGCCCCAGCCCATTCCCTTTGATTGCTCAATAAATGGGATCTCCACATGGCCATGAACCGAGAAGCCATGTTTTTCGCTATCGTTGCGACAGTGACGGATATGCTTTTGACCATATGGGACCCTCATAAAAACATTGACGGCCTGTAATGAACCTAATAAATAACATACCATAAGCAAATCAGCCCTGTCCAGTTCGCCCCATAGACCCAACATATTCACCAAAGAAATATCGTATTGGTTGAACCGTCATTCCCGCGAATGCGGGAATCCAGAAAAATCAAGAGGTTATGGATTCCTGCTTTCGCAGGAATGACAGAACTTTGGACTGTGTAGTAAGATATGAATATCGATATTATCGTCTTATCGATTGCCGGCCTAATCGGTCTTTACATGGCAGCCAATATTGGCGCCAATGACCTTGCAAACGCCATGGGAACCTCGGTGGGCTCTCGGGCGTTGACCCTGAAACAAGCGGTGTTGGTGTCGATTATTGCCAATGTGCTTGGGGCTACGCTTGCGGGCGGGCACGTTACCAGCACGATCAGCAAGGGAATCATCGACCCGAGCCTCCTGATTGACGATCCCAGCAGGTTGATGCTCGGAATGTTTGCTGCCCTTATCGCAGCCAGCCTTTGGGTGCACCTGGCCACACACTTTGGTCTGCCTGTGTCCACCACACATGCCATTGTAGGAGCCGTGGTAGGCTTTGGCATTATCAGTGTGGGTGGGAGTGCTGTAAGCTGGGGAAAGATCATCACTATTGCCGTCAGTTGGGTGATCTCACCGGCTGTCGGGGCACTCATTGGCGGAAGCATTTTTTATCTGACTGAGAAAAAAATCATGTCCGCCAAGGACCCTTACGCAACTGCGGTTCATTATGCACCGGCCCTGATCTTCTTTGTGCTGCTGGTGCTCATCCTTTCCTTTATATTTAAGGGCCTCAAGAACCTCCACCTTGAGATCGGCTTTTTTCAGACTTTGTTGCTAACTGTGCCGTGTGCAGCCCTGGCGAGCCTGTTTGGCCGCAAGTGGGTACGCTGGCAGGTGCATCTTAAATGTGAACTGCGACCCAATCCCCAGGGATACTCTGCTGTGGAATGTCTATTTGCCCAGCTTCAGGTGCTCACGGCCTGTTATGTCGCCTTTGCACATGGAGCCAATGATGTGGCCAATGCCATCGGTCCGCTTGCGGCCATCTTTTCCGTGGTCAAAACCAAGTCCGTGGCCTTACAGGTGGAAGTCCCATTCTGGATGCTTTTTGTGGGCGGCCTTGCCGTGGGTGGGGGTCTTTTTGCCTTTGGTGCCCGCGTCATGGAGACAATTGGAAAAAACATTACTGAGATTACGCCGGTCCGTGGGTTTTGTGCAGAATTCGGGGCGGCCACGACTATCCTGATTTGCTCCCGCCTTGGCCTGCCGGTTTCAACCACCCATGTGCTCGTTGGCTCTGTAGTTGGCGTGGGGCTCATGCGCGGCATGGGCACCCTGGATCTGCGTATTCTCAAAAACATCGGCCTTTCGTGGATCGTGACCCTGCCGTTCACGATAGTCCTGGCCATGGTTTTGTACAAGCTGCTTACCCTCTTTTTATTATGACATAGGTTGAGCGGTTCAACGTTCACGGTTCCTGGTTGAAGAGTATCTTCCCGCCTTCGCGGGAATGACGAATGTAATAAATCCCCCGTCATGCCCGCGAAAGCGGGCATCCAGCAAACTGGCTCATAATAAACATACCCGAACTTTTTGAGAAGTTACGTTGAAGAGCCCTAAGTCTCTGATATCAAAAGGATGATGCCTCAAGTAGTAAGGTTCAGCGGTTCAACGTTCAGAGGTTCAACGTTCAGAGGTTAAAACCGTGAACCGTGAACTGTAAAGTGATAGATGTCAATATATTATAACCTTTGAACCTTGAACCCTGAACCTTGAACCGATCACTTTAGGTATGAATCGAATGCCAAAAGGAGGAACACTTTATGCGCCTATTACTCAGCTCACTATTTTACAGATCCCCTTTTAAAGACCTGCAAAAACACGCCAACAAGGCCAGAGAATGCGCCCGCCTTTTCAAGGAAGCTGCTGTTTGCCACATCGGCGAGGAATGCAAGGAGTTTGACCTTTTGACCGAACAGGTGGCCCGTATAGAAAGTGAGGCCGATGATATCAAGCGCAACATTCGCAGCCACCTGCCCAGGGGTATCCTCATGCCGGTCGATAAGTTCCAGTTCTTTGACTATCTCAAAGAGCAGGATAAGGTGCTGGACGAAGTGGAAGATGCCATGTTCTGGCTATCCTTCCGGCCCAGGGGCATCCCGGATGAGGTGGCCGCAGATATCCTCCACCTGGTCCAAGCCGTGATCCCGCCCATTGAAAGGCTACCAGACCTGGTAACCCTTGCCACCGAATATTTCAGGAGCAAGTCCGAGGCACAAAGGACCAAAATGAAGAGCCTTATCCGGGATATCCGCCAATATGAAAGAGAGGCCGACCTTCTGGAGCGGGAACTGAAATTCAAGATCTTCAGCACCATCAAAGACCCTCTCGTGGTATTCCACATGATCCGGCTGGTGGAGATTATAGCCGACATTGCCGATCATGCCCAGAATGCTTCTGATCGCATGCGGGCCATGATTGCCAGATGATGAAAATAGGAAGTCCTGCTTTGCGATGGCAAAGACTCCGCAAACCTGAGGCCTTAGCAAAAAGCCATGCAAGATGACATAATTTCTGCATTGACCCAGGAGGTCAAAGAAGAGGTCATTCAGAATTACTTTCATGAACGAGGGCTGATCGAAGAGCAGATTAATTATCTGAACGAATTGGCCGAACATACCTCCCAACTGGAGGAAAAACTTTACAGACGCTTTGCCCGCATCTACGAGTTTCTCATAGAGCCTGAGTTCATCAATCAATTTGTTCACTTACTTGGGATAAAAGAAGCCTTTTTCGAGGGCCGGTTTCAAAAAGACCGCGATTTCCGAAACGGCCTTCGGTTCATTAAGGTCCATGGCCTGACCCACCGGTCAAGATTCAAGAAGCTTCTTTTTGAGTCATATCGAAGGCTCTGCACTTGGAATAACCAATACAAAGAAGCCTATGAAAATCTTCAGGAGGAATGCAAAGCAGCAGCCTACAACTTGAAAAAATTCGAAAGCGACCATGACCTGTTAACCATCCTGAACTTTCTGAAAGACATGGATGTTGAATTCATTGAAAAAAAACACTTTCTGGGCAACGGTTTCACCCCGCAAGAAATGGCATCCGTAGAGGCAACGCTGCGTTTCAAACCTATCCGGATCGAGCGGTTCAAGCTCATCGCCCCACCCGATCTTCCCGAACCCAAGACCATACAAGGACCGCTGACTGCCCTGGCAGATCGTGTATACGGCCAGTGCGCAGGCAGGCTACGAGCTGTCATGAGATAGGATTAAACTTCTTATCTTCTTTAGCTTTGGCCGATACCGCTTCACATTGCAAGCAAAGACCCCGTTAGGCTTTATGAAATTCCCCTCTTTTCTGGTTCCCGTTTTGAGCTTCACAAAAGTGAAGGAACTCAGTTTTCCAGTACCCGTATTCTTTGACTCAGATGTCATGATTGCCGGAAGTGCTTCTGCCAGTGGCGCCTCGTTTGCCCTCCTGCAGCTAGCTGAATTGGGCCTCACTAAAGGGTATGTTTCCGTCCAGGTGATACAGGAATGCCGAAGAAACCTTGCCAAAAAAACGCCCAGCGCTATCGCCCCTTTTGAGAAAATCGTTCAAAGATGTGTAACGGTCAGGAGAAAGTTGCCCGACGAACATTCATTGTCTCTTGCCTCAAACCAGGCAGACAAGAAAGATGTTCCCATATTGGCATCTGCATTGGAGACAAGAGCCTGTTTTCTGGTTACTTTTAATGTGAAGGATTATTGGCCTCCCAACACTACAGGATTAGAGGTGTTGACACCCGGGGAGCTGTTGTCTCGTATCTGATTGGCTTTGAACAAGCAAGCTGATGGTTGACCAAATGGGTGGGATCACATTATCAGGCCCCAACGGTGAGTGCCTGTCTCTCATTCTCTTATTAGAGCGTTTCTGCACATCTTGAAAGAATAGATCATGACCGAAAAATATCGACCTGTGCGGTTAGATGTTGAATTTAGTCTTGAAGAAACAAAAAA
>JAFDKF010000098.1 GCA_019307135.1 Deltaproteobacteria bacterium | reverse complement strand
CAGCGCTACAAAACCGAACTACAAAGGGTCCCTGAGGCTGCATGAGACCATAAAACGCTTATGTCATAAGACTTTGCTGGCCATTAGCTAATTTTTCGAGCAACCTTTAAGTAACATACAACATATTGCGGGCAGGAAGCAAGGGGGCGTGCACGTCAGCATAGGATTTCAAGGCTTACCGCAAGTCCACGGAAACGTGCTCTGCAAAGGGATGACCGTCATATATTGCGATGCTTCCTTGCTTGACATACAAGCCTCATTCTCCTACATTCCAAAGCTCTTTTTGTTGTTAGCATATGAGGAGAGACGATTATGATGAATCTTAAGAGCTCGCCCTAAGGATAAACGTAACCGTTCACGGGTTCACGGTTCAGAGGTTCAGGGTTCACCGAAAACCCGCCTGCCAACGCCTGGCTTGCAAGCGAATTGGAATGCTGACACACACGGCAATGGCGGGCAGGTCTGAACCGTCCCGCCTGCCTCGCAAGCTTGGCGAGCGGGCAGGTGATTCGTGAGTTATGACTGGAGAAGGCATGAGAATAGATCGATTTGAGGATACTGAGGCCCGCCCGCCTCACCTGAGCTCGCGACCCGCCTGCCAACGCCTGAGACAGCATTGAGCTTATGTGCCGGCACCCGCCTGCCAACGCCAGGTACACCGGGCAGGTCAAATGCTAGCATATTTGGCAATGGCGGGCAGGTCTCTGGCAATGGCGGGCAGGTGGCGGGCAGGCATGGCAGTTGGCCCGGGAGCTAACTCGCAAGGTCTAATGTCAACGAAAGAAAGGTAACCCTGAAGGTGAGCAATGAACCCAATGAACTCAAATGAACCGGATGCGGTAGTCGATCCTTTGCTCCAGGATGCGCTTTTGAAACGTGCTGCCGGAGGGAAACTCCCGTGCGCGGTTGCGTTCGATGTAGCAATGCGGCTTGGTGTGTTGCCGGATGCGATTGGCCGGGCCGCCGATCTGCTGGAAGTGCGGCTGGTGAAATGCCAGCTAGGTTTGTTTGGCTATCGCCCTAAGAAAAGCATTGTCAAGCCTGCTGAGTCTGTGGCCCCTGAACTGGAAAAAGCAATTTTGGCGGGTCTGGTAAATGATCGTTTACCCTGCAAGTCCGCCTGGGACATTGCCAGAAAATTTGGCATCCACAAGATGAAGGTCAGTGCTGCATGTGATGCCATGAAGATCAAGATCTGGCCCTGTCAACTCGGGGCGTTTTAGGTTGCCTGCTAAGGTCTCTTAAATGAGCAGGCAACCGTTCACAGACACCGAAAGTCCACGGTATCATTGCCCAATATTCAGCCAGTCATTGCGAGCGAAGCAGGGCAGGGTGATGGAATATTACCCTGAGCTATTGAGCAGATACAGAATACGGACTTCAATGGTGTGGAGGATGTATTTTTGAAAATGGAAGAAAATAAGAGAAAATGAGAGGTTTTGGAAGTTAGGCGAAATCGTTCATGGTCAGACGACAAGGGGAATTTGGCTGAAATGCTTAACAAAAATCAGACTGCCGCAAAAGTCCCGATTTGCAAGCATTTTCGGCGCAGCTATTTTATATGTTTTTTGATATTAAGGCGTTGTCAGTTGTTGATAATTTATTCACAAGAGTGCCGTAATTACCCGTCATCCTCTTTGACAGATACCAACGGATACGCTAGACAGCCCCCTGTGAATCTCCCAGATCGTAAGTACCATATAACATCATAGCATCTTATCTTCATCGTATAGGAATTTCCTTAATCAAATCAATTTTTTGCATATTCCGAAAGGTTGAGCCATGTACAGTATCTTGATAATAGATGACCAAGAGATCGTTTCAGACGTACTTCAAAAGATTTTGTCCAGGTTTGGTTACCATGCCGAGATCGCGCCCGGAGGTCACGAGGGCATTCAAATGTTTGATACCGGGCTCTTTGATTTAGTCATAACGGACATCCGGATGCCTGTTATTGACGGCCATGACGTGGCTCGACACATTCGCGAGTCCCACAGACCCTTCACGCCAATTATAGGCATGTCGGGGACGCCCTGGCTTTTGGAGGGTGGCGAATTTGACCGGGTCATCCCGAAACCTTTTGGAATTGAAACCCTTTTAAACGCTGTGAAGAATGTGATGTGTCGTGCAGTGCCTTCTCAGAAATATTCCTACGACAAGCCGCTACCAGCCTAGCCGGGTAGCGGATGTTGCCACGCCTCTCTCTTTGCACTAAATAATTTCGACCTGTGCGGTTGGCACTTCGCCCATACGCGGCCACGTCAACGCCACGTAGCGTGCCCCCTCTGCGGGGCACTTTATGTGGGGGACGGAGCCCCCACGCTACGGGGCCAACCGGTTTCCAAAAGGAGCTTTCGCAACCAATCGCACAGGTCGAATAATTTCACCGCGTTATCGGTCGAAATTCTCGACGACACCTACCAACATTCCCTGGTTGAGCCCGGGACATGGCCAATTCAGCCGTCGGAGCTGACGCTACTAAGGCGAAGCCGGCTAAATAGCTGTAATGTCAACAGGTTGTAAAAATTCCGAGACGTTTAAATCTCTCTTAATATTAAAGTTGAATTATGTCCGCCAAAACCAAAAGAATTTGATACAGCTATTTTTACATTTTTTTCAATTACCTCTGTATTGACACAGGTCAACTCTATAGCAGGATCAAAATTATCAATATTAATATTAGCAGGGATTACATTATCCCTTATTGCCATAATACAGGCTATAGCCTCAACAGCTGCGGTGGCGCCCAGGATATGGCCATGCAGAGACTTTGTAGAGCCGACATATATATCATCCTGCTTACCATTCAGGGCTATATTTATAGCTTTTGCCTCAGCCACATCCCCTCTCGGTGTTGATGTGCCATGGGCATTAATATAATCAACATCCTCTGGATTTATCTCTGCTAATTCAAATGCCATCTTCATACACTGAGCAGCACTCATTCCTTCAGGATCAGGCATTACAAAATCATAAGCATCACCGGTCATCCCGACAGATAGCACTTCAGACAAAATCTTTGCTCCTCGCTTTTTGGCATACTCGTATTCTTCAAGAATGAAAATACCCGCACCCTCACCCATTACAAAGCCATCTCTATCAACATCATACGGACGGCTAGCTTTTTGTGGGGTGTCATTATACTTAGTCGAAAGGGCCTTCATGTTTGAAAATCCAGCCACCGCTACTTCATTAACGGAGCCTTCGCTGCCGCCAGAAACCATCACATCCGCCATGCCTGTCTGAATAATCATTAAAGCACAACCAATTGCATGGTTCGCACTAGCACATGCTGAACATGTTAGAAAATTGGGGCCGCAAAAGCCGTATTCCATGCTTAAAAATCCAGCTATAATATTGGGAATTGCTGCAGGAATATAAAAGGGATTAACTCTCCTTGGGCCTTTGGCAATCAACTGCTTAACATTATTTTGGTGTGCATGTAATCCACCTATACCACTGCCAACACAAACTCCACTTCTAAATGGTTCTTTGCCTAGATCAATCCCCGCCATCTCAACAGCCTCTTTTAGAGCTATTAGAGCATAGTGAACAAAAGGATCCATTCTTTTCAATTTGCTTAAACTGCTTTCTTTTACACTAGTTTTATAATCAACATTTTTAACCTCGCCGGCAATCTTACTTGGGAATTCGCTGGGATCAAATGCAGTAATAGTATCAATACCACTATTTCCTTTTACCATGTTTTCCCATGTATCTTTCAAATTGTTTCCAAGTGCATTCACTGTTCCGATACCGGTAATTACTACTCTTCTCTTTTGCATTGAAGGCCTCTTTATTGTATAGGAATTTCCTTTTTTCAGACAGGATGAACAGGCCCGCCCTGGCGCGACAGCTTTAGCATTGATGTCCGTCCCCATCATCCCGGTCTGGGCCAGGGGCGCGACAGAAGCTGGAGCATGCCACAGAGAGAAAAACCCGGTCTGGGCCAGGGTCTGGGCCGGGGATGCTCAGGATAAATAAAAATCGTGTAAATCCTGTTAATCCTGTCAAAGAGTCCCGCCGGAGGCGGCTAATTTAATCCACAGATTACGCAGATTACACAGATTTTCGTGAGTTATTGGGTTAAATTCCCCGAAGCTTGCTTCGTTTAGATTGTGAAAATCAGATACGCGATACCCCGAAGCTTGCTGCAGGGTAGTTCATTGAAAAAAAGGAATTATGGCTGTAGGAGATTTGTCACGACTTTGGTTTTTTGCATGCAACTGATTGCGAGTTTAAATTACAATTTACAGGTGCTATTTTGCAATGTCAAGTGTCTTGATGTCTGTTTTACCGACATGGGCGTATTGGGGTCAGCCCTTGACATGGGACAACAATGTCCCCAGTCAAGGGCTGACCCCATTGCACATTTAACCCAAATCTAAGCGCGAATAGCGCAAAGGTTGCGCCTGACGGCTTGAGAAGAGGCACTTCGTGTCTGCCAAGTTATTTTTGGGCGAGCCCTAAGGGCTTGCCCAAAAATAACTTGGCAGAATTGGCGCTCAGATTTGGGTCACATTTGGCCGATCCGATTGAGCAAAGCCACAGGAATAGCAGGCTATTTCGCGGATTTTGCGAATGAGTACCCGCCCGCCTCGCCTGAGCGGCTTGCGATGGCGGGCAGGTCGGTCAAAGATGGCCTGAAGCTGGGATGCCAAAATGGTAAGTTATTTTTGTGCAAGCCCTAAGTATCGCGCCAGGCGCTGCATTCCTTCATCAATCGATATCTGCGGGGTATAACCGAGATCGCGACGGGCAGCATCAGTATTGAACCAGTGGGCTGTGGAGAGTTCACGGGCCACAAAGCGGGTCATCGGGGGCTCCCCCTTTAGTTTGAAGCCCTTGTATAGCGATTCCAGGATCCATCCTGCTGCATAGGCAGCCCCGGACGGGACCCGTCGGGTCACGGGGGGGAGTCCTGCCGCCGCCAATATCCGGTTGATAAGCTCCCAGACCGGCAGCGGTTCCCCCTGCGAGACAAAGTAGACCTTGCCGGCCACCGCGGAGCCGGGCGCGAGTCGCTCTGCCGCCAGCAGATGCGCCTCTGCCGCATTGTCGACATAGACTGAATCAATTAGGTTTGCTCGATGGCCTATTTGACACAACCGGCCTCTTTTGCCCCTGTCAATAATACGCGGCACCAGGTGATTGTCTCCAGGCCCCCATATCAGATGCGGACGCAACACCACTGTGGCGAGTTCAGGAGCATTGGCCTTCAAGACCATTCTTTCAGCAATGGCCTTGGTCTTGGGATAGTGGGTTTCGTAATGATCGGGATACGGGACCGACTCATCCACTCCTTCCATGTCCTTGCCGTCAAAGATTACACTTGGAGAGCTAGTATAGATAAGACGCCTCACCCCATGCCTTTGACAGGCGGAAATGACGTTTTCCGTCCCTTCTACATTGGTACGGTAGTACTCCTCATACGGTCCCCAGATTCCAGGCTTGCCTGCCACATGAAAGACCGTATCGCACCCTTCAACCGCTGAGGCCACTGCGTCCTGGTCAGCCAGATCGCCTTGCGTCTGCTTGACACCAATCTGTTCAAGTTCCGGATAATGCCGGCGCGAAAAGCTGACAACTTCTACCCCGCGCTCGAGAAGCAGGCGCACGATTGCCCCGCCCAGAAATCCCCCACCTCCTGTAACCAGTGCCTTCATGACAACTCCTTGCGTGCCCATACGGCGAGCTTTTCGCGAAAGATCTTGGCATTATGACGAATGTCCACCGGAAAGGATGGGTGAAGGAGGATCGTCCGGATGTCCCGTGTGTGCTCATAACTCTGCCCGAGTTCCAGGAGTTCTTCCAGGAGTTTTTGCCGGTTCGCCATCCTGTGTTCGGGTTCCAGTTCCACACACAGCACCGGCAGCACCGAGTCACCTTTGGCAACACCCACAAGGGCTGAACGGAAAACCTGCCTGTGCGTGTTAAACACCCCCTCACAAGGGATAGTAAAGAGGGTTCTCTCCTTAAGGATCACCCGCTGGGACTTGCGCCCGCAAAACCAGAGACGACCCGTCTTGTCCAGGTAGCCGAGATCACCCATCCGATGGTAAAAGCCGTTGTTTTTGTGGTCCGGGATCTTTGCAAGAGCAGTCGATTCGGGCCGGTGGTAATACTTGTGTGTTACAATAGGACCCTTTACTACTATCTCACCAATGTGACCCGCGGGAATTAGGAGATTATCGGACCATGACGAGATCGGCGTGTCAACAATCCTGATAATCTTGACCGTGATCCCTTTCACAGGATGCCCCACGCACACCCCTTTGCCCTGGTCTGTCTGATTCCGGGTTTCATTGAGAATGGCGTCACTTCCGACCGAACAGACCGGAAGCGCTTCCGTAGCGCCATAGCCCGAAAAAACCTGAACACCGGGAGAAAGCATCTGAGAAAACCGCCAAACAGTGTCAGCATGTACTGGTGCCCCGGCTGAGATGACGCGTTTGATTGTGGCGAATTTTATCCCGCGTGGCGCCCCGTAGCGTCCTACCCGGTTGATCAATGCAGGAGAACCGAACATGTTGGTCACCCCGAAATCACGAATAGCTTCGATGATCCGCTCCGGATCAACCTGGCCTGGCCGGGTGGCATCCATATCAGGAATAATCGCGGTCATGCCCAGTGCCGGGGCAAACAGGGCAAAGAGGGGAAAGGTCGGCAGATCAATCTCACCCGGCTCAATGCTGTAATCTTCTTTGAGGAGTTCCACCTGCTGAACGAGAATCTCGTGGGTGTAGACCACGCCCTTTGGCGGTCCGGTGCTCCCGCTTGTAAAGAGGATGGCCGCCATCTCGTCTGCTTCGGTCTCGGCCATCTTGTATGCGAGAGGGTCCTTGCCTATCTGTCGCACCTCGCGAAGGGTCTTGGCTCCACGGAGAAGACCGGGGCCGGCCATGACCTTGATTCGAATGGTCCTTCGTCCCCATCCGAGCACAATACGCGCCGCATGGGCCTTTGGTATGCCGATAAAGGCACGGGGTCCTGCTTCAGCAATACACCGGCCCAGGTTCTTGATCCCTATTCCCGGATCAATCATCACTGGCACAGCGCCCGCCTTGAACAGGGCAAATGTAAGCGCAAAGAACTCCAGGCTCGGACTCACCATGAGAATTGTCCGCACTCCTCGTCGTATGCCGATACGTTCAAGGCCGCGGGCCAATCGATCACTCTCCTGGTCCAATTGCGTAAACGTAAGATGTGTATAACTCACGCGCCCATACCGGTCACGTCCGTGTGGAAACACCACAGCCAGGGCATTGGGCCGGCTCTTTGCCATGGCCGGCAGGAAAGAAGCAATATTGGTAAAACTTGCATGGTTCATCGGTAATTATGCCTTAGAGTTATGGTTGAGTAGTTGAGAAGTTGAGTATCAGTGTTCAGGTGTCAGGTTTCAGTGTTCAGCCTGCCCTGGCGCTTCGGTGTCTCCGATGGACTACCAAGGCACCAACCAGGGTCTGGGCCAGGGGTTTCAGATCTTAAGTTTCTCATTCCTGACACCTGTAAGCTTGTTTAAGTTCATGTGAGAGGCAATTTTTTCCACCCGGAAATTATCTTAGTTGTCACTGCGTTCTCCCTGAAACCTGACACCCGTCACCTGAAACCTCTGAACGGGTACAACCAATCTTCAATTATCAATCCTCAATCCTCAATCACAGGGTGCCTTTTCAAAAAATCTTCTATCAAAGGAATAACTTCATTACCTGCGTCTTCCAGCACATAATGACCCGCGTGCGGAAACCTGTGGAGTTCGGCTTCAGGGAAATAGCGGGTCCATTCGCGCAGGAAATGGCGGTCAAAGACAAAATCTTTTTCTCCCCAGACAATGAGCATCGGTATTTTGCGTAACCGGTGGAGCCCCTGTTGCACTTCGGTCACCAGAGCGTAACTCGGGTCTTTGGGTCTTAGGGGGATATCCTGGACAAAACGGTGAACCGCAATCCGGTTGCGCCACGAGTCATAGGGCGCGAGATACCCCCGGCGCACCTGACGGGACATGCGGCTCCCTTTGCATCCTAAGAACGCGGCTGCCCGGCAAAAGGCGTTAAGCCCCCTGATCAGGAGCGCGCCGATAACCGCATGCCGGCAGATCCGCAAGCTACGGGGAAGGGGTTTGGATGCGGGCAAATGGAATGCGGCACTATTGAGCACGACCAGCCGCTTTATACGTTCCGGAAAACGCGTTGCGTATGTCATGCCGATCATGCCGCCCCAGTCATGAAGAATTAGGGTAATACGATCATGGATATCGAGATGCTCCAACAGGGCGGTTAAGTCCTGGACACGGCGATGGAGTCTATACTCGTAACGCCTGTCATCCGGTTTGTCTGACAGCCCGCAGCCGATATGATCCGGCACAACCACGCGACACGTATCTTTGAGGGCCAGGGCCAGATCCCTGTAATAGAACGACCAGGTAGGATTCCCGTGTAGCATGACCACAGGATCTCCGGCCCCCTCATCCAGGAAATGGTATCTCAAACCATCCAGGTCCATGTAGTGGCTTTTAACAGAAATTTGGAAACTGGAGAAACCGGTGGTCCCCCAATTGATAATTCCAGCCATATCCTCGTTTGATTAACGGGTCATTCGTTAATTGCCCCAAAATTGTATCCCTGTGGGCCTTGTCTGCCCCCGCATCTAACATAATGCCATCTCACGTGTGGCCTTGCGGTTGTTGAATTCGAGCATATCTCCATGCATAGGATTTTTGTCAAAAAGTCAACCTTTTTTATCATCTTAAGCGAGCCAGTGTGGATTGCAACCTATGGTCAAAGTGATTCAACGTAGCGTTCCGGGTCACGGATATCGAGTATCACCAGCTTACGCTTAAGGGCTCGCCCAAAAAACAAGTTCGCAGAATTCGCGCTCAGATTTTGGTTAGATTTGGTCGATGCGAATGAGTAAAACCACCCCGGAGCAATATGCTTCGCCCCGATACAGTCATTCTTCCTTTCGGTTTGCCGAGAAAATCACGAATAGATGCTCCGGGAGCCCTCCACCACTTCATTGCCAGGGGTATTAAAAGAAGGTAACTACTCGGGTTGTCAGGTTCACAGTTCACGGTTGCCATGCCTCAATATCTTCAAACCGTTCAATTTTCATCGCCCTCTAACCTTGAACCGTGAACCTTGGAACTTTGAACCTGAGTAGTTACGAAAGAAGGCGAATATTTGGGCATCAGTACTCCGGTCACAGCGTCTTGACGGCAAAAAGAAAAAACGACCGGCAGGATACGGACAAAGTTCCGGGGATGTTTGGCGAGAATTTTGTCAAGAGTCACCTTCATAAATCGGCTTGACATATATCCATATTTTGCGTAAAATGGAGACTATGATATCCGTTTTTGTAGAAAGGGAGATTACCGATTTCGCTTTTTCAGATGAGTGGCTGGGCGGCACCATGCTTTTCATTGCCGGTCCTCGCCAGTGTGGGAAGACGTCGTTGGCACGCAAATTCTTAGAAGAAAAAGGTTGTTCGCCTCTATATTACAACTGGGATATTGAAAAGGTCAGGAGGAGGTATCGGGTGGACCCGGATTTTTTTGTCAAAGACGCTTCGCGGTTGCGAATGGAAAAGCCTTATGTGGTCCTCGACGAAATTCACAAGGCGACCCGCTGGAAGAATATCCTTAAAGGCATCTACGATGAATATCAGCACCTGATCAGGATCATTGTGACAGGCAGCGCGCGTCTTGACCTTTTCCGAAGAAGCGGTGATTCCCTGGTAGGGCGTTACACCATGGCCCATCTATTTCCTTTTTCGCTGAGAGAATGGGCTGGCGGCATCAATGATATGCCCTCCTCCTGGTTGTACGAAGATGACGACTGGAAAAATATGGCGAAGGCCCTTGATGCCAAGCTCGCCGATTCTCCGTGCATTTCAAAAGATCTGGCGGAATCCTATTACAGGTTCGGACCTTTTCCAGCCCCCCTTATTTCAGGCTCTGAAAAGCGCTCCCGAAAATGGCACAGAGATTATATCACCCTTCTGGTAAGAGAGGATCTGCGTGACCTGTCTGGTATTCGAGAACTGGACCGGGTTTCTCATCTGGTGGAATTGCTTCCTGGCCGGGTGGGCTCCCCCCTTTCCCTTCGAAGTCTGGGAGAGGATCTTGAAGCCAACCATTCTACTGTAAAGAACTGGCTTGAGGCGTTGCACAGGCTCTATCTGGTTTGGCCTCTTCGCCCGTATGCGGGCAAGCTGCATCGCACCCTGCGTAAAGAGCCCAAATGGTATTTTCTGGATTGGACCTTTGCCGGCAGCGAAAGCAGTCGATTTGAAAACCTGATTGCAAGTGCATTATACTGGTTTGTCACCAGCCTTTATGATCGAGGTTGGCCAGAAGTGAATCTTCATTATGTCAGAACATACGATAAGAAAGAAATCGATTTTATACTCACTCTGGGCAAAAAACCTATTTTGGCGATTGAGGCCAAGCTCGGCGATGCAAAATTCTCACCCCAACTAAGAAGATTCCGCGACGCTACAGGCAAAAAATTGCCTATATTGCAAGTGGTAAATCAGCCAGGGGTTTTTCTGAGGAAGGGTACCAGCGAGTATTTGGTGGGTTATGACAGGTTGCTGATGGTGCTTTAGGGGAGATGGGCAAAAAAAACCTCCAGGGTCAAACCTCAAAATAGAAGATAACAATCATTTGGTATTCGATGCATCACTTCACTATGATTTCTCACTATGATTTCAAGAAACCTCTTCTGATCTTCATCAGAAAAAGATGTTTTCTATTCCACCTTTTCTTTTATTTCCCCGACAGGTGATGTGGTAAAGGGCATTCGGATAACTTCTGCGGAGTTGCCGTGCTATGATTTTGTTGTCACACCTTGTAGCAATCACAAAGCTTTATTTTGAGGTTTGACCCCGATGCTTTACAGAATCGCTGACATCAGGCTCGTTGCTGCCAAAATCATTATCTTGGTGCCTATAGTGCCTGAGTGGTCGACAAACTCCTGAATGTATTCGCAGGCTTTAACAATATCTTTCAAGAACAGTTTGTACTCTCTTTTCATAGGTATACCATGTCTCTGTAAATATAAGACCTAAGCTCTTCACGGACAGCTCTTTGGGAAACCACATCAACCTTACGCTGTAGCTTTTCCTCAAGAAAATTACCGAGTCCAGTTAAATCTAACAAGGTGGCACCCTTGCGAAATTCGACTAATATATCAATATCGCTGTCTTCTCTGGCTTCACCTCTGGTATAAGAACCGAAAATACCTTTTAGTTCAGCTTTATATCGTTTATGAACCTCTTGTTTGAGACTTTGAAGAGTTTCAAGAATTTGGTCTTGCATCATAGTTTGCATGTCCTACATTTTGATTCATTCGACTTGATGGGTTGAACACCTAACCGGCATAAGGCGCGGCGGCTTTTTGCCGTCGCCCTTAATGCCATTGTTAGACCTAAAGTTTTGTATTTTAGGCTATTCCACGGTCCTTCTCTGTATCCTAAATAATCCTCCAGAAATTCCGAGCAAAGCAAACCCATTAACAATAACAGGCGGAATAGAGCCAGTTGAGATAAGAAATATTTCTGCAATAATGCAAGAAACAATAACTGAAGGAGCAGAAATGTATTTACTAAATTTCTCAGGTGGATGAATATAAGGCTTGTAGAAATAAATGGATGCAGCTGTTATTAAGACTGCAAATATTGTCAAGGAGCTCGAAATTGGATTAACCCATTTCTCCAAAACCGGCCAGATACTACCTGTACCTCGTGAGACAACGCCATAGATAATAAACATTACACCTGAAAAGCCTAACCTGAGTTTCCTACTTACAGGCTCACAACCCACAAATTTACAGACAAACCTGCTAATTGCAAGCTGTTTTCCCCTTAAATAATAAAGAGTTACACAAGTTGCGTGACAAATATT
>JAFDKF010000251.1 GCA_019307135.1 Deltaproteobacteria bacterium | reverse complement strand
GTGGCAAAGCTCTTTTGAAAGTCCAGCAAGCTTCGCTCCCTATAACGGCTGGGCATAGCTTACCCCCTTTGCGGGGGCTATATACATCTTTGGCAGCTAAGTCAATAAGCATTCTGTACAATTTTCAGTCGTTACGCCAGCATCCAGCATCTAGAGTCCAGTATCTGTTTGGAATAAAGCAAGAACTCACATTTCCTAACAAGATCGGTAACCCCAAAATCTTTTTCTTAAAGGCTATAGAGGGTGCAAATGAGCCAAAAATTCCAAACTCTGTCGGTTCTGGATATCGCGGAAATATGTGGTGTTGCCAGGAGTACTGTTTCCTATTGGATTGCCAAAAAGTCCCTCCCAGCCCATCGTTCCGGGAAAAAATTCGTGGTTTCCATTGATGAGTTGGTCCTTTTTCTGAAATCCGAGGGGCAACCTGTACCTCAAATCCTGTTGGAACACGTGGGGGGTGTGTATCCCCAGCCGTTTAGACCTCTTAAGAGATGTTGGGAGTACTGGGCAAACGAACCTCACGGCACAAAATGCGAGGAGTGTGCTGTCTTTATCCATCAGATCGCTGAGTGCTTCACCGATAAGGACAACCAGAAGCATCAATGTCCGATTAATTGTCACGAGTGTCAGTATTTTGGCGAATACTACGGGCCCCGTGTGGCATTCATTCATCAAATAGACAAACCAGCAGCCGTATACAAGGATCTTTATGTGTGGTCCGGGAACAAAGGCTGGGCAGATTTGTGTGGCGTTGATGTAAAGCAACTCATCGGGGCGGGAATAGAAGAGTTTCTTCATCCTGATTCTCTAAAGATGTTTATCAGTTACAACAAGAGACGGCAGCAGGGAGATCCATCGGTCCCTGGGAGGCACGAAGTGTTCTTTGGCGATGAAAGCGGCGGGAAGATCGAGGTCTATCTATCCATAAGCCCTCTGATAGAACCTTCCGGTACCTGGTTGGCCGTGGCGGAAAGGACAGGCTAACAGGGCCGATAATCGGCATTCGGTTGAGCACCACATGGTGCCCCGCAGAGGGGGCACGCTACATGGTGCAGGACATACATTTGTAGCGTGGGGGCTCTGTCCCCCACATAATGGGCTTTATCATCAGGATTCCTGTTGAGAGGGATGCATGAGAATTAGTTATCACTTTACATTTGAGGACGGTACCCGAAAGGTGTTTACGGTTAACCTGCATGCTGAAAGCTTGAATGTAATTCCCCCTGATGATCAAGCAAGGCCGGAGTGGGCAAAACTGGCAAATTATCGTTGTCAGGACTGTCAGCTTGATGAAAACGGGGTCCAATATTGCCCCATAGCCGTCAATATCAGTAGTGTAGTCGATTTTTTCAAGGCTTATACTTCCCACGACAAAGTTCAAGTGCGGGTAGTAACTAAGGAGAGGGTGTACGGCAAAAAGACAACTGTCCAGAGGGCGCTCGGATCTCTCCTGGGTATCTACATGGCTGCCAGCGGTTGTCCTTCTGTGGAAAAACTAAAACCGATGGTCCGGTTTCATCTCCCCTTTGCCACAATTGAAGAGACCGTGTTTCGCTCTGCCAGTACTTATTTGTTAGGTCAATACTTTCTGAAAAAACAGGGAAAGCAGGCTGATCTGGACCTGGTGGAATTGGCAGATTTTTATAAGGGCATTCAAAAGGTCAATCGCGGAATCTCGGAACGTCTCAGAGGGGTGATTGGAAAAGATGCAGTCAACAACGCGGTTATTTGTCTCGACATGTTTGCCAAAGAACTCCCTTATGCCATTGAAGACAGTTTGGAAGAACTGGAGGGATTGTTTGCCGTTTATTGGCAATAGTGCAGAGATCGTCAAATAGTTGAATCGTTGAATCGTTGAGTCGGAAAATAAGCATGTTAAATCAGTATATTAGAGCTTCAACTACATCAAGTATCCAATTTTTATGCAAACCATATAAATTCAAATAATGACAACCACTCAACCACTCAATCACTCAATCACTCAACCACTCAACCACTCAACCACTCAACCACTTAACGAGATCTGTAGTGAGGAGAGATTGATGAAAGAGCAAACATCCCCGAGGATTCTGGTTGTTGATGATGACGAATCGGTGAGAAAGACGACCACCCGTATGATTCTCAGGATGGGCTATCCCCGCGATGCAGTTTCAAGCGGTGAGGAAGCCCTGGAAAAGCTTCAAAGAGAGCGTTTTGATATCGTCGTTTCGGACATCGCAATGGAAGGGATGAACGGGCTGGAGTTCATGGAGAAGGCCAAGGAAAGGTCCCCCCAATTAGACTTTATCATCATGACGGGCTATACCTCGGAATATTCGTATACCGACATCGTCAAAGCCGGAGCCATTGACTATTTGGCCAAACCGTTTGAACGGGCAGAACTGCAGGCCAGGTTAGAACGAGTGATAAAAGAAAGACATTTGCTCCGCCAACTCAAGGAGTCGGAGAAGAGATATAGCGCTCTGGTTGAAAGCTCCCCGGATATTATCTATACGCTCGACCCTGAAGGCAAATTTAGCTTCATCGGCGGTGCTATGGAGAAGCTTCTTGGATTTAGCTCAGAGGAGTTAGTCGGAAAACATTTTACCTCTGTTGTTTATCCAGAGGATATAGAAAAGGCACACTGGCATCTCAATGAGCAAAAGACACGTGAACAGCCCTCCAAGAGGTTTGAGTTGCGCTTAAAGACAAAGGAAGGGGAAACAAAATCATTTGAGGTATATTGTATGGTCATGGATCTGAGTACCCTTGGCAACTGCAACCAGCCGATTAATCTCAAAGATGAGACATTTCTTGGCGCGCATGCCGTAGCAAGGGATGTGACGCAACGGAAGTGGGCAGAGGAGGCGCTGCTAGAATCGCACGACGAATTGGAACGAACTTTGTCAGAACTCAAAGAGACCCAGAAATATATATCAAACATCTTCCAAGCAGCCGGAGATGCTATCCGGGTGATCGACAAAGATTTTAACATTCTCCGGGCCAATATAGAGATGGATAGACTCGCAGGCATGCCGATAGGAGAATCCGTGGGGAAGAAGTGTTATGAAATTCTCCGTGGTGAGTCTTGTGACACAGACAAATGCGCTCTCAGGCAAGTGCTGGCTGGAGGAAAGTATCGAAAAGACAGTCTGTGGCGGTAAGATCTATGTTCGCGTTGTGTCTACTCCACTTATTCAAAATGGTGAGGTAACAGGTGTTATCGAATCGATTCGCGATATTAGCAAACGTAAGAAAGTCGAGGAGGCCCTGAGAAAATCGCACGATGAATTGGAACAAACATTGCGAAAATTAAAGGAAACCCAGACGCAGATGTTACAGTCTGAAAAAATGGCATCCATAGGGCAACTTGCTGCAGGCGTAGCGCACGAGATCAACAACCCCACCGGATTTGTGAGCAGCAACCTGAAGACATTGTCAGATTATCAGGATGATATCAGTACGCTTATAGAACAGTACAGAAGACTGGCCACAGATCTTAAAGAGACCATGGCAACAGCAGAATACCCCGTAGCCATCTCAGAACAACTGGGGCGTATTGGCGACCTTGAAGCTGAAGTTGACATAGATTTTGTCCTAAATGATATTTCAGACCTCGTGAAAGAATCCCAAGAGGGAACTGAACGAATCAAAAAGATTGTACTTGACCTGAAGGATTTTGCGCATCCCGGTGAAGACAAGCCCAAGTTTGCAGACATCAACAAAAGCCTTGATTCTACCCTGAACGTTGTCTGGAATGAACTCAAATATAAGACCACGGTAACGAAAGACTACGGGAACCTTCCCGAGGTGCGGTGCTATCCCCAGCAACTGAACCAGGTGTTTGTGAATCTATTGGTCAACGCGGCCCAGGCCATAGAAAAGCAGGGGGAGATCAAGATTGCAACAAGGGCTAATGATGGCTATGTGCAGATTAAGATAAGTGACACGGGATCAGGCATTCCCAAGGAAAACCTCTCAAAGATATTTGACCCGTTTTTCACCACCAAGGAGGTGGGCAAGGGGACAGGTTTGGGCCTTAATGTTGCATATAACATCATCAAGAAACACAAGGGAACTATCGACGTGGAGAGTACGGCAGGGAAGGGGACTACGTTTACGATTCGGATACCAACAGGTGAAACAAGTGCCTAAAGCCCGCCCTGGCGCGACATGCTTGAATTAATCTACTAAGCCCATAATCCCGGTCTGGGCCATGGTGAGCTAAAGTGAGCTAGAGTGAGCTAAAGTGAGCTAAAGTGAGCTAAAGTGAGCTAAAGTGCCTAAAGTTGAGGACGGGAGAATTATGGATCATAAGCGTAGGCGTCAAGAAGTCACTGAGTCCGCTGATGTTTTTTCAGAAAATAGACTAATAGACCAAATATCAAAATAAATAATGAACCACCAAAAAGAAGCAAGGTTAGGCCGTCCATAACAACCTCCTATCTGTCGAGCATGAAGGCGATGGCAAAACAAACTATAAAGAATGTCAAACCACCCAGAAAATATTTGAGCTTAAAGGGGCTCGGTGAAAGCAAACTGCCAAGAACAAGCGCACCAAACGTCAATTTACCAACATCGTAGATTGATTTAGCCAAGTTCCTTAATTTGTCATCTGTTATTTGCATAAAAAAATCTTAATACGTTTAATCTGTAAAGGTGTATTATCCTTGTCGGTGGGCAGTGCCCACCCTACAGATCTTAGAATTTTCGAGACGTTCAAATTTCCTTTTGTTTATCGTCCGGTATCATTATATAAAGATTACCATATGCAGAATTAACAATGCAACAAAAAAGTTTGTTGAGTTTGAATGACAAATCCGCAATCCGCAATCCGAAATGATGGGAGTCTAACATGGCTTTAAAATACAAACACACACTACTCCTGGTGGACGACGAGAAGTCGATCATAAAATCGCTCAAGCGCATCTTTCGCAAGGAGGGGTACGAGATCTATACGGCATTGAACGGACAGGAAGGGCTCAAGAGGCTCAAGAGGCTCAAGGAGGCTGGAAAGCCCTTTTCCCTGATCATTTCAGATCAGCGGATGCCGGGGATGACGGGTGCCAAATTTTTGGAGAAGGCAAAAGAAATCTTTCCTCATGCCATACGAATACTTTTGACCGGTTACTCCGACATGGATGCAATCGTTGATGCCGTCAATAAGGGAGAGATTCATCGGTACCTTACCAAACCCTGGAATGACGACGACCTTCTACTTCAGGTTCGACAGGCCCTTGAGCAATATGAACTGGTCGTGGAAAACCGGCGATTGCTTGGCCTGACAAAAAGGCAGAACAAAAAACTGAGGGATCTCAACAAAAACCTGGAGAAAAAGGTAGACGAACGAACCCTGGAAATCGAGCAGAAGAATAGAAAGCTTGAAGAGATTAACGAAAAACTTGAAAAAGGTTTCTTAGGTACCATTCGGTTGTTATCTTCATTGGTTGAAAGCTTAAATCCTATGCTGGGTAAATATATGATGGAGGTTGCGTGCCTTGCAAGAGAGGTGGCTGATGAATACGGGCTTGACAGGAAAGAACTTGATCAAATTCAAGTAGCGGCGATGATTCATGATATTGGCCTGCTGGGATTGCCAGAAGGAATACTCAAAAAAGATGAAAAAGTTATGAGCGAGAAAGAATTTGGCCTGTATAGCCAGCATCCAGCTATCGGTCAGGTTTTTTTACAGTTTGTGGAGAGTATGGACCCGGTGGGTGCCATTATACTCTCTCACCATGAACATTACGACGGCGGTGGATTCCCGAATGGGTTAATAGGCGAGGAAATTCCCTTGGGGGCACGGATTATTGGTGTCGTGGCGGATTACTGCAAAATAGTCAGTATATGGCCAAACGATTTTACTCGATTTGCTTCGATAGCCCAGAAATATATTCGCGAAATGCGTAAGGATATTGTAATTACCGACCCCAAAGAAATGAGGCAAGATATCGCCGCGAAGATCATTAGGCTTGGCGCATCTGAGAAGTATGATCCTAACGTAGTAACGAAATCTATTACCGAAAATAACGGTTGGATTCTCGGAAAACCTTGCTGTTCTAACTATTGAGTTTTCCAGCCGCTTTGTGATCAAGTATACGTTTTGCCAATTTTGCCTATTTTTGCA
>JAFDKF010000250.1 GCA_019307135.1 Deltaproteobacteria bacterium | reverse complement strand
ATAACCTTGTAACCCTTGATTCAAAAATATTTCATTACCGCCAGAGCTGACCATGTTTTACCCAGGCCGACTGCATCGGCCAGGATAGCCCCGTTTTCTTTTTGCAACATTTTAATAAGGCTGATAACTCCTTTTTGCTGAAAGGAATAGAGCTTATTGTAAATAATAGTATCTTTTAGATGTAAATGATAGTATCTTTCAGATGACTGATCTCTTTTATAAATTCTTTGTCAAAAGATATTGACAGCAAATCTTCTTTGAACAATTCATATAAAACCTTGTAATAGAGATCTCCGGGAGAATATTCCTTATAGAAATTTTGAATTAGATTGATGAGGTATTCTTTGCAGTCAATTTTTGTTTTGTCAGCCAGTTCAATTTTATCAAGAGCAAACTTGCTTTTCCACAACTCTTGAAACCACTCGGTCAGTTCATGATAATCAGGACTGTCGCCGGTTTCAGCCCGGTTCAGTTCAATGTTGGCGGATTCTTTTAGCCCCAGTCCGGCTTCGGTTAAATTTGAGCTTCCAATAATCTGGAAATTCTTGCGCGGGTCCTTGTCTTTGTAGATATAAGTTTTGGCATGGCAGAAATTGCGCTGAATTGTTTTTATCCTGACTTTTTCCTGATTTAAAAATTCAACCGCTTTTTTGGCGGAAACACTTAGAAAAAAAGTTTGGTCTACTGCCAGGCTATCACTTAAAAGGTTGATTATTTTGTCATCTTTGGCTTCGGTCTGTAATAGATCGCCCAAAATCATGCGAAATAATTTGGCATTGTTAACTTCGTCAGAGAGTTTTGCAATGGCGCTGGCAGAAAAATAGCCGGTTACAATATCAATCCGGCCGGTTTCAACATAGTTTGATAATAGATCAAAAACTTTAAAATAGTCGCTTTTGTTCGATTTTGTCTTATTGTCTAGAAGCATATTTTATCCTGTTAAATAAATATGTTGAGACGCGTTGGGATGCGTCGTCGGGACATTCATGCAGAACGTGCACAAGGCTGAGTATTGCCTCTTCCTTCAACACTTTTCCTGATGAAGCAAGTGCCATCTGTTTTCCTCAACTCACGAAGTTAACTATTGTTATTAAACTATCTAACCCAAGCAATTACACTTTAATCCCTTCATATCAAGGCCGAGCGCCCTCCATATTTCAGGCTGCTCTTTGCACAAAGAAATATCAATATCACTTCCATAATTCTTTATCGCTTCTATGATTGTTCCGAACATCTTGATCCTCAGACTTTTGGGATATCGGAGTTTTTTCCCTTCTTTAACCAAACTTCTGTTGATTTTCAATAGAGGAGAATCTGGAAACCGGGAACTGATATGGTTGGCAAGTCCGTTGGATGGTCGATATTCACCTATAGTTATCCTTGTAGGCTGAAAATACTCAAATATCTTATCAACCAATTTTATGTAGTCCTCTTCCCAGGTAGAATAGAAAAAAACCGGATCTATTCTCAACCGTACATCGTACCCTGCACTCTGAACCTTTGCTGCGGCCGCCAGCCTGGATTCTGGAGAGGCTGTCCTATGTTCTAACTGATGAAAAACAGCATCAGTATTTACACTGAAAGAAATTATGGATTGACCACCATGGTCAAGAGGAAGAATTTCGTCCACGCAGTCGCTCTTGGTTAAAAAAAGCAATTGTGTTTTCGGGGCATGTTCGGGCATGAATGGGATAATCCGGCCGGCAAAACCGGTTATGTGGTCAACGGCCAAAGGGTCTCCAAGTTCACCGAGGTTCAGGACTCTTAAGGATTTTGGTATTTTTAATCTGTCAAATTTGATAACTTCGTCATACATCTTTTCATAATTTATAAAGTGGGTGGAAACAGGCTGTGTTCGAAAGGTCAAATAAAGATAACAGTACTCACACCAAAAATTGCAATTATTGTAGGCTGTTAGTTTATAAAATTTTGCACATCGTCCGATTGGATGTTGAAACTGATCAATAAAAGGACTCACTCGATCTCTTAATAGTAGTATACTCCTTTCGGCATTGAGCTTATCTATTCCCTTTTCACCGTTATGGCCAGGTACTTTGTCTACCCAGATTAAGGGTAACCCAGATTGTTTGGCAATGTTTTTAGCCCTGATTTTGTTGCCTATTTGCCTGGTGGCCAACAATTCAGTGACAAGAGATTTTTTAATCTCTTCTTTAGAGTATTTGAGGCCTTCTTCCTGAATTTGATTCCCAATCACTTTCATGTCAGGCTGCTCTCAATACCTATCGCCTTAGAAAAACTCCACTATAACGCAGTCAATTCCGCGGAATCCGAATACGGTATAATTGCTCCTGTGGTCTTTTTCTTCCAGATTATCTCTCGATGGGCGGCGTCATAAATCATCTGCTCTTGAGGAAAAGTCCTTGCAATCCTGGTTATAAGCCTCTTTTCTTCTGATGTCAGCGGTTCAGCACTCGACTCATCGGCATTTTTTATCTCATCAATCAAATCCCGGTAGTTATTGAGCTGGGGTCCGTAAGGGAGGGCAGCATAAGTTGAGCCGGTCATACTTTCCCCCAACTCCCTGAAGGCAAGCATATCCGCATACCACAAGTACTTGGCTGCAAAGAGCATCTTGTCTATTTTTTTGAGAATTCTTTTACCTAAAATCGACTCGAATTCTCTCAGGACGAGCTTTATCCTTGGTATAGTAAATGTCCGGTTACCGGTATAATTGTCTCCGGCAATCTGGCCCTTTAGTGCTAAACGAAGGGCCTTATCCATGGCTTTCGTCTGGATGAGCCCACCCTCCCATCTTTTTATGCTGGCAATACCAACATTCATCCTTTTTGCAAGGGCCTCCTGGCTTAACTCCAGTTCCTTTCTGCCTTCTCGTATTTGTTTACCCGTTAACAGATTAACCGCTTTACGGTAGACATCTGAAATCGCTCTCTGTGCTGTAGCTGTCTGGTCAATATCACCTGCTTCTATACCGCAAACCGGGCACACGTAATGTTCAGCCTGAAACTTGATATCCATACCGCGAAAATGTACGATTTTATCTGTTTTTTCACTCGACATTTTTCCATGGCCATTGAGGCAGGTCATTGTCTTTTTTTCCATAGAAATACGGTTTTTTAATATTGCATCTTTTGCCTGCTTTATCTTGCTGTTAATTTCTTTATGGGATGGTCTTTTATATAGCATAGTATCAATTGATACTTTTTTTAAGAACAATTTTTACAAAAAATTCGTAAACTATACAAGCCTTTTAGAATGAATTCTCAGTGCTTTATGGTAATGCGAGACTCAATTTGATTGCCCTGTCCACATCATCCATTCTCTCTTTGCTCACTCTTCCGAGACGTTTTTCCAGCCTTTCCTTTGCAATGGTAAGTATCTGGCTTGTTTTTATGATTGAAGGGCGGTTAAGTCCACCCTCCGGCGGATTGATTTCCACGTTCATAGGATATAACCGCACGGAGCTTGTAATTGCGGACACAATAGTTGTTGGCGCTTTCTCATTGCCAATATCATTTTGGATAACAAGTGCAGGTCGCATGCCCGCCTGCTCACTTCCTCTGGCAGGATTCCAGTTCACCAACCATACTTCGCCGCGTCTGGGTAAGCTGCTCATTACAATATCTCCCTTTGGGCTTGAAAGGTAAGATCAGCAAAGGCATTGTCTTCTTCGGCCATTTCTTCATAACCTTTCGCCATAAGAGCATCGGTCTCCTCTTTTAGCCACAACCTAAAGGCCTGCTGGGCAAGTTGACTCTTCGCCATTTTCAGAGTCTTTGCCGCCTTTTCGATGTCTGTGTAAAGAGATTCATCAATTGTTAAACTGACCTTCCTTTTGCTTTTCATTTTATACCTCCTATTTTGCCATACAAATAATACGATAATAAGTCGTATTTTTTGTCTTGTCAATATATAAGCTCAATTAACCTGCCAGATGTTAAACAGGGTCAGGTATAAGGCGGCTTTATTCGAACCTGTTCGTAGGATCCCCTTCATCGACCATTACCTTTAACACCCTCCGTTCGGCAGCACCCGGCAAAGCACCTTCCAGATAGGCCTCCAGCACGGTTTTACCTTCCTGGTTTTGGTACACGGCTGTTGCCTTGGCCGAACCCTTTTCATCTATGTCATCGAGGGTCAGACGGCATGTAATGGTGTCTCCGAAATATACCGGTTTAATGAAGCGAAGATCAAAGCGCGAAGCCAGCCACCCGATCTGACCGCCTATCTGTGTGATCATGCTGGCAACCAGTAAGCCATGGCAGATCCGACCCCGCAGGTTTTTCACGGCTGCAAATCGGTCGTCGAAATGGACGGCATTGTAGTCTTTTGTGATATCCGCGAACTGAACCATATCCTGTTCGGTAAATGTCCGCACAACCGTAAAGGTGTCGTTTATCTTTAGTCCTTCAATCGCCGTCTTTCGGATCTCTGACATGTGGTCCCCTTTTAATCCACAGATTACGCAGATTTCACAGATTTTCGTGAGTTATTGGGTTAAATTCCCCGAAGCTTGCTTCGTTTAGATTGTGAAAATCAGATGCGCGATACCCCGTAGCTT
>JAFDKF010000249.1 GCA_019307135.1 Deltaproteobacteria bacterium | reverse complement strand
TTACCTATGTATTACATATTTGATCACCAAGGGCCTTTTTTCGTCTGCAGCGGAACATACCTCAGTCCAAATCGTCAATGTTCCTAAACATAACTCACGGGATCGCGTTCATCATCGTTCACCTCCACTATAACATTCCAGCCCCGTGCCCTAATCATTCCCTTCAGACGCTTCGCAAAAACCCTGAAGGCTGCCTTTTCCGTGTGAAAATGTCCGCCATCTATCAAGGCAATTCCGAGGGACTCGGCCTCCATGGCATGATGATAACGAACATCCCCTGTTATAAGCAGATCAGCGCCCTTCTGGAAGGCATGGGATACCAGGCTTCCGCCAGAGCCTCCTACTACAGCAATCCGACCGACCTTGAGATCTTCCCTGCCGACCACCCTTAACTTCTCGACACCAAGGATACCTTTTAATTCCTTTAACACAGCTGCCAGGGTATTTGGTTGCGGCAAATCCCCAATCCTTCCCAAACCCACACCCTCAACCCCGCTTATCTCTTGTAAGACTTCCACACGTTGGAGGCTTAAAAGATCTGCCAGGATATAGTTCATACCTTCCCTCGCCACATCCAGGTTGGTGTGAGCAGCGACTATGGAAATCCCCTTTTTGGCAGCCTCAAGAATTACATTTCCTGGAAAGGTGCTGATATCAATCCGTGATATAGGCTTAAAAATAAGGGGGTGGTGGGTGAGCAACAACTGAGCATTACGCTTGCGAGCAGAGTGCAGGGATTCTGTGGTCGCATCAAGGGCAAGAGAGATTTTTTTTATCTCTTGAGAATAAGATCCCACCTGTAGGCCCGGATTGTCCCATGGCTCGGCCAATCGCATTGGAGCTATCTCTTCCAACAGGTCCAGAACGTTTCTTAGTTTGGGAATCATGAATCCTTAAGGCCTTTGAAAAACGGACAAACCGATTTCCCGATTTTGTCCAACGAACCACTGACAACTACCAACGGACACCACCAAATTTAAAGGGCGCACTCTCAAAATGTGCGCCCTTATTGGGTTGACTTTCACTCTCCAGGCAGAATGCCTTCAGTAAAGTCTTAGAGGACACCATAAATAATTAACCCCTGGTGGGCCCACCTGGGTTCGAACCAGGGACCTACCGGTTATGAGCCGGTGGCTCTTCCAGCTGAGCTATGGGCCCGAGACCAAATTGACAACCATCTAAGAGCAGGATGCGCACTCAAGAAAAATTTGTCAAGAAAAATTCTGCCTCACACCTTAACGGTCTTTGGCTTCTACAAAGCTTTTTAACTTCCTGCTTCTGCTGGGGTGTCTCAGTTTTCTGAGAGCCTTAGCCTCTATCTGTCTGATACGCTCCCTGGTCACACTAAAATCACGTCCTACCTCTTCCAGCGTATGATCCGCTTTTTCACCAATGCCAAATCTCATTCTGAGGACTTTCTCTTCCCTGGGCGTCAGTGTCCTGAGGACTCTTCTCGTCTGCTCAGCCAAGCCAAAGTTGACAACGGCATCTCCGGGAGAAAGGATCTTCTTATCCTCTATGAAATCTCCAAGATGACTATCTTCCTCTTCGCCGATCGGGGTCTCAAGAGAAATCGGTTCCTTTGCGATCTTTAACACCTTCCTTACCTTATCCAAAGGAAATTCCATTTTTTCGGCAATTTCCTCCGGTGTCGGTTCACGGCCATGCTCCTGAACAAGATAACGTGATGTTCGTATAAGTTTGTTTATGGTCTCAATCATATGCACAGGGATTCGAATTGTCCTCGCCTGATCTGCAATGGCCCTGGTAATCGCCTGCCTGATCCACCAGGTGGCGTAAGTGCTGAATTTGTATCCCCGCTGATATTCAAATTTGTCGACAGCCTTCATCAATCCAATGTTTCCTTCCTGGATAAGATCAAGAAACTGGAGGCCTCTATTCGTATATTTCTTGGCTATACTGACAACCAGTCTCAAGTTGGCCTCAATAAGTTCAGACTTGGCGAATTTTGCCTTTTCGATGCTCCCCTCTATTTTCTTTAACCTTGCTTTCAACTGCCGGGGAGCCATGTTCGTTCGTTCCTTACCATACTTGATGACTCTTTGGGCATTTTCCGCTTTCATCTTTAACGAAATGAGTTCGCCTTTGGATAAACCAATCGGAGAGATCACCTGCTCGTCCTTGGCAGATTTTGGCACCTTGGACAGGCACTTCTTAACATAAGAGATAGACTTTCCGCCGGCCTTCAACACGCACTCAGCCATATCCTTTTCCGATTGCTCGATCTCTGCCAAGAGCTCTTGGAATCTCTCGACCATCAGTTCAAGCTGCCCTTTTTCCAGGCTGAATGAGTTCACCAATTCCATGATCTTGTTCTGCTCCTTTTTTATCTTGGCCGAAAGACTCTTTTTCTTTTTCTCGGAGATGCGTTTCTTTGACATCTCTTGCCTTTTGAGAAGGATCCCTTCATGCAGTACCTCAATTTTATCGATCAGGCTTAATAGAGATTCTTTTCTCTCGCCCAACTGCATATAATTATTATCATCGTCTTCCAGGTCATTGATCACATCCTTTAGTTTGATTTGATCCTCCTTTAGCGCTTTCCCCAGAACAATAATATGCTCAACGCCAATACTGCAATCCAAAAGCGCATTCAAGGCACTTTTCTCGCCTGCCTCGATCCTCTTAGCAATCTCCACCTCCCCCTCTCTGGTCAAAAGAGAGATACAGCCCATCTCCTTCAGATACATCTTTACTGGATCAGAAACGCGGGACGGCCTTTCTGTCATCTCTATTCGGGAATTCTCTTTCTCTTCAGGCTTTGCCCGATTTTTCTTCGCACCTTTGGCCTTTTCGATCGCCTCCTTTGAGTCCTCATCTATTACCATGATATCCAGTTCCTCAAACATCATCATAAGGTCATCGATATTTTCTTCAGAGGAGACAATCTCATCGGACAGGTCATCATTCAACTCTTCAAAAGTGATGTAACCCTTGTCTTTGCCAATATTGATAAGCCGCTTCAAATTTCCCATGTCTGTCTTTTTACTCATTATGTTTTTCCTCCTGGAAGCCAATAGTAAAGAATCCACGCCCGAAGGACGTGTCTTACTTTGCCCCTGAAAGGGGCTATAATCATAGATAATTTCAAGAGTGTAAAGTGACTAAAGTGATCTAAAGTTAAGGAATTCCTTTATTCTATAAATAAGATGGAGCGAAGCGACACCACAACTTTAGGCACTTCAAACCCTGGCCCAGACCGATCACCAATTCTCTATACTCAAAAAG
>JAFDKF010000248.1 GCA_019307135.1 Deltaproteobacteria bacterium | reverse complement strand
AAAGTTCAAGGACACGCATTCATTTTCCTTAAGAACCACACTATTACGGCCGGATTCAGCCAAACGGCGAGAAAATTCGTGCGGGTCTGCCCACAGTAGACTTTTGAAAAACCAGAACGGGCAATTGTAATGGCACGGGATGATGAGCCCGGCATCAAAAATCTCCGCGGCCTCCAGCGCCTCGATAGCGTTCAGGGTCACCTTGCCGCCAATTGGTGCTAAAAAGATATGGGGTTTTAAGGGCTTCCAGGAATCGAGCATCTTGGTATCCCCCAGAGTAAGAAGCTTCAGACCACTGATGTCAACGAGGTATCCAACTGATCCTGAAGCCAGGAATGGCAATCTCAGCCACCGTCCAATAAGGGATAAGAAGGACAAAAAAGAGGGACCATGTTGCACCGGGATGCCAAGAAGGTTTATGCCCTGGCGTTGAACCTTTCCTCCCGGTCGCAGCACAATCGGTCTAAATCCTTTGCGATGGTAACGCCTTTCAAGGTCCTTTCCACAAACAATGTCCGCACCAGACGCTTCGGATATCTGAAGAGCATAGTAACAGTGGTCCGGATGCGCGTGGCTGACGAGAATAAGGTCGACCTCCTGCCACCTATCTCTTGGAATGAGGCTGTCTGGCCGGGACCAGGACAGATTCCGTCCTGGATCGATGGCTATCGTCTTCCCTTGAGTTTTCAAAAGGAAAGCGTTGTAGCCAAAAAAACATATCTCAGCCGGCACTGAGGTGGAAAACATAGGGCAAAAATTGAAAAAAGACGCACAAAGCCACTCATGTCACAGGCACACATGGGCCTTCCAAGAAACAGAGCCTGCCTCCTTTGATGATTTCTGCATTGGGCAAAGGGCGAGCACTGACATCTCTTCAGTGGAAAATACGACCATCATGTTCGATCCCTCCCGCGAAGCAGGTCAAAGGGGGAGCCATCAATGATAATCATAATCATAGGGAGACGCCATATTCCATAAGTGGCTTTATTGAATGCAAAGGCGCCATGGATACAAATTCGAGGGTTATCTTTATTGGTCAGAAGGGCCTTACGAATTCACGCTGGGCAAGCAGACTCGGAGAACACCTACGAGCTTAGTTCTCCCCACGTTTTTGCCAAAGTTTCAACGATGTCAGATACTGACAAAGGGTCTATACCCACATGCTTTGTTGGATCGTCCAAAGGATGAACATGCCAATCTCTGACATTATCCCTATCTATTCGCCATATTCTTCGCTGGTCTTTGATTAATGCAAAGGCTATGGTTTCTGTTACTCCATTGTAATAGACTTCCAAGAACATATCCTTCTGAAGTATTATCCGACCGCTCACGATTAAACTTTCTGTTTTTAGATCAACATCCTTCACAAAATCAAATTTAGCCAGGGCAGAGACGAGTTGGGTCAAAAAGCTCTTTACATCCATTGGGATTTAACCTCTCCATAATGCTTCCTAAGAGTCTCAATTTTTTCCCAGTCCCAAAAGTCTTTCTCCACCTCATAGGAGTAAACATCTTCACCTATTTCTTTCTCCTTACATTTGGCAGAAAACTCTTCAAAAGACATGCTCCATTTTTCCTCAAATTCTTTGGCCTGCCCCTGTAGTTCCTTCAGTTTCAAGTCAAGGTATTCGAAAAGAATCTTTCTTAGAGCCATTTCAATATCAGGCATTTCGGCTGCCCTTATGAGAAACTCCACTATCTTGGGTGATAAAGTTAACATCTCCTTTCATACCTCCGTAAGGCCTTGAGCATGCTTTCGGCCACCTTCGAATTTTGGTCCGCCGCAACGCGAATTCAACTGGTCCATGATAATTCATCACATCATCATTTAATATCTATACCAAAGTATGGCCGAAAGCAATGCAAATGTTAACCCGTTGTCCGCTGTTCCTATTCTGGCAGGTTTGCATTCCGCCCAGGGCGACCTTTCTCTATCCGGCAAAGCATTGGCCCAGCGGGTCTTTGATTTTCGTCTCCGAACTTGGCCTCTGTGTCAAACGTTAAGAGCAGACCCCAGATCGCACGAATATTATTTTAGGCACCGTAAAAGGTCAGTTTTACCTATTGACAAGCCCTGCTATGATGTAATATATATGTAATATACTAAACTTTTGGAGTACAAAAATGGGTATTCGAACAGTTCGCCTGGATGACGATACCGAACGTCTGCTATCCCAAATCACGCAAACGACTGGCATATCGATATCTACAGCTTTCAAAAAGGGGCTTAGAGCGCTTCAGAGCGAGCTCGGCAAGGAAAAATCCCGTAGATCCTATGCAGTTTACAAGGAACTAGATCTTGGGCCAGGGGGATATGCTATTGCGTCTTCGTCTGACACCAAGAAAGTCGTAAAAGACGCAATCAAAAGGAAACTTGGACGGTGATACTGATCGACACGGGACCGATCATAGCGCTGTTCGAGCCCTTCGATTCCCAACACAAGCGTTGTGTTGATGTATTACGGCAAATCCGTGAACCGTTATACACTACGGTACCTGTCCTGACTGAAGCGTTTTACATGCTTGGCCCTGGCAGTCAAGGGGCAGACGCCTTGCGGGCTTTCATCGTGAAAAGCGGACTGTCCATCTGGTTCCTGGACAATGTATCGATGATCCATGCATTTGAGTTGATGGAGAAATACGCTGACCACCCAATGGATCTTGCCGATGCCTCGCTTATCGTTGCAGCTGAGTCATTAACGACAAAGCGCGTGTTTACGATTGATCGTAACGATTTTGAGACATATCGAATCAAAATGGGACACCGTTACTGCCACGTTGATATTATCGGATGATTTGTGGACGTCTCGTTATCCTACGACCTACCATTATGACACAGTCGACGGCTCTCTGGGTAATCATGGTCATGAACCATGATATCGAATTTTGCGCTTCAGCACTTTTTGAAAGTCAAAAATGGGCAACGCTTTGTTTGCGAGTGCCATGATTGCCATGAAGATGCGGTTATTCCTGGACCCTATAAGAACATCACGGCAAGCTAGTTCGCTTCGCTCACAGTTGGAATAGTGGATTAATGGAATGAATGAAGTTGCGAGGTTGAAATAGCACATGGGTCGCACCTGCCGTGCAAGTATCTCGCCCGTGCCACACAGGACGTTTCCGCCAGTCCTTTCTCCTCTTTTTCCAATGAAGAACGGAATGAATTTTGCTTGAGACATTAGACAGGATTGACAGGATTTAACGGATCTTGTTATTTCTGCCTTTCTTCCCCGCCCGCCTCGCCTGAGCGGCCC
>JAFDKF010000001.1 GCA_019307135.1 Deltaproteobacteria bacterium | reverse complement strand
TTTGAACCTATGAACTTTGAACGGTGAACTTTCTTTATTGACGCGTCATCCTTTTCAGCCGTCGTAGCTAAAGCTACTTTGGCGAAGTCGGCTTGCTAACAGCCAGTTAGGGCTTTTCAACCGGGAACCGTGAACGTTGAACCGCTCAACCCAGGTTATAGCTTCTGGCGCAAGGTTTCGGCCTTTTGTGCCACCTGGCGGGCCATCTCCTTTTTGAATTGTTCCAGCCTCCCTTCGATGCGAGGGTCACTGGTTGCCAGGATCTGGGCGGCCAATATGGCGGCGTTCTTTGCCCCGGCAGCTCCTATGGCCATGGTGGCTACCGGCACACCAGCGGGCATCTGGACGGTAGCAAGGAGCGCGTCCAGCCCTTTTAAAGAGGAGGAATCGATTGGGACGCCAATCACAGGCAGTGTGGTCAGTGCCGCAATGGAGCCAGCCAGGTGCGCAGCGGCCCCTGCCCCAGCAATGATCACCCCAAGCCCCCTGGCCCGGGCCGAACGGGCATAGTCAGCCGTCATTTCCGGACTGCGGTGGGCGGAAGAAACGGTCACATCAAAGGGTATGTTAAGCTGATTTAGGACCGAAGCGGCCTTTTCCATGACCCCCCAGTCCGAATCGCTGCCCATGACGATGCCAACAATTGGGGGCTTGTCTTGATTCCCTGGTTGTTTCATCTTCGACTCCATTATCCTGTGGCGCAAGCCGCACTCTTTTCAATCCGAAATCCGAAATCCTATGCTCCTATTGTGTGGCGGAACCTTAGACAATTTGCGCCGTTATTGTTGTGATCCAGGAAGGCGAGCTTCTTTATGTTTCTGTAGGCCCTTTCCCTCGCCTCTTCCAGTGTTCGGCCTCCAGCCACCACGTGCAGAACTCTGCCCCCGTAGGTGACCAGGCCTTTTTGTGGATCCTCATCAACACCGGCGAAATAGATGGCAATCCCTTTTTCTATTTCGTCCAGGCCAATGATCTTATGACCCTTCCCGTAACGGCCGGGGTATCCTTTGTTCCATCCCCTGGATGCCTTTGAGCGGCCCTCCATAGCAATGACGTCCACGTAGTGCTGGTTGTTCCATACCTGCTTTATCTGGTCTAGAGACCCTTCCCATACCGCCATGCCTATTTCAAAGAGGTCCGTACTCGATTTTCGGGCTAACACCTCCCATTCTGGGTCCCCGTGTCTCACATTGATTTCAAAGACATCAAGGTTGTCATAAGGATCCAGATTCAGGCCGAAGTAAAGAACCCCTTTGTATGGCCAGCCTAAATGGTTATAAATCTCATTCACTGTTGGATTGACGATTTCTTTTATGATTCTGTTGATCAACCATGGGCTGACGAGCTTGTGGGGGCAATAACATCCCGTGCCACCCGTGTTCAGATTTCCGCGAAACTGCTCAATCGATCCCTTGTCATCCGGATCAAATGCCGGCTTATAATCCTGGGCAAACATCTTGAGGGGCAGCACGTGTTCACCGTCAAGGTAAGCAAAAAAGGAGATCTCTGTTCCGTATTTTCTTTCCTCAATAACCACCCTGTTGCCTGATTCTCCAAATGCCTTATCGATCATGATCTTGTCAATGGCAGCGATCGCATCTGGAATATCGTCGCAGACGATGGCACCCTTTCCGGCGGCAAGCCCGTTCGCCTTGACCACGACCTGGTAGCCGATATTGCGAACATATTTCTTCGCCTTTTCCGGCTCGTCAAAGACCTGATACTCTGGCTTGGGAACCCCTATTCGTCGCAAAAGATCATCGGCAAATGCCCGGTCACTTTCTATTTTTACATATTCCTTCATGGGCCCGATGGTTCGTATCCCCCTGCCATTCAAAACATCGATGAGCCCCTCTTCCAGAGGATTTTCAGATCCCACATCAACCAGGTTTACGCCTCGCTCCACGCAAAAATTTGCAGCCTCACCAAAGTCTTTCAAATGGACAAGTTCTATGAGCTTTCTCTCCTCATGACCCTTTGGTGTTCGCAGGATTCCCGGATTTCCCGGTGCCAGATAGACCTTATCTACGTGCTGGCTGTCTCCGTATTTGTCAGCAAGGCAATGGTCTCTGCCACCTGACCCGTAAACGAGTACCTTCATAGTCTGTCATCCACCTGAGCTATTTTGAGGTGCTTGTACAATAGAAGGGTATATCATTTCAAGGGGAGAATGAGTTTTTGAGAGGCTCCGGCAGGGGAGATTCTAATCTCTTTGCGCTTGACTTAAGAAAATTGTTTGCTATAATTTTCTATAATCAACTGATCCCCAGTAGCTCAGTTGGCAGAGCAGATGGCTGTTAACCATCGGGTCCGCGGTTCGAGTCCGTGCTGGGGAGCCAGAAAAACTTAGGCCAGGGTGAACCTGGCCTTTTTTTGTCATGACATGTTGGTTTATATTCTTCAAAGTCAGAGCACGGGGCGCTTCTATTGCGGGCA
Organism: Deltaproteobacteria bacterium; assembly: GCA_019307135.1. GTDB lineage: Bacteria > Desulfobacterota > Desulfobacteria > Desulfobacterales. The sequence continues at coordinate 105,375 of JAFDKF010000001.1, read as the reverse complement.
TACCGAAGACATGGTTCGTCGCCTGCACCATTTGTCATCTACTTTCCTCCTGGAAATAATAACATCCATAAGCCCAGTAAGACAAAGAGCGCCCCAGCACCTATCTTAATGTAATTTGATGGCACCAGCCTGCTGACTACAGATCCGAAGAGAACAGCCAGCAAGGAGGTCAACACAAGCGCACCTGCCGACCCGAGGAATACAGCGAGCCGCGATTTGCTATTAGAAGCAAAGGCAAAGGTAGCCAGTTGTGTTTTGTCGCCTAATTCGGCAAGAAATATCATCCCAAAAGTCGTGAACAGTACCTTGAAGTCCATGTTTTAACCCTCCATTTGAACCTGAATGAAGTCCCCTATATCAATAGATAAACCAACGGGAAATCATTGGCAAGAAAATTTACTTGACACCAGGCGCGTCAGGGAGTATATTCTTACAAATGAATATAACAGGAGTTCTAAATGAAAGCTTTCGTCAAGGTCATGAAAGCGCTTTCCGATCCTAATCGGGCAAAATCATAAAGATGTTGCAACATAAGGTAATGTGTGTATGTGAGATCCAGGCTGGACTCCAGGTAGAAAAATTTTTTTGTGATAGTTAGATAGCTGGATAGGCATCCCACTATAAGATGGATCTCGAATTCTATTTTATGAACAATGAGGCTTGTCAATGAAAGAACGAACCAAGTTACTACTCATCGTGCTGACCTTCCTGGCTTGCTACTACGTGCCCTGGGACCATGCCGTCATCCGGCAGTCGGGGCTTGAGGCTTTTATGATGCTTCAAGAATATGCCCGCGAGCACGTTCTCACGTGCCTGATCCCTGCCTTTTTCATCGCCGGAGCCATTGCGGTCTTTGTATCTCAGGCTTCGGTTCTCAAATACTTCGGGGCCACGGCGAAAAGGATTCTCTCATATTCTGTGGCCTCTGTTTCCGGAACCATCCTGGCGGTTTGCTCTTGCACCGTCCTGCCGCTCTTTGCGGGGATCTATACCCGAGGCGCCGGTATTGGCCCGGCAACAGCATTTCTTTATTCCGGACCGGCCATCAACGTCCTGGCCATTGTGCTGACAGCAAGGATTCTGGGATGGCAACTTGGGCTAGCTAGAGCCCTCGGCGCGGTCCTTTTCGCAGTGATCACCGGGCTGCTTATGGCTATCATATTCTGGAAGGATGATGCCTCCCGCACCGGAGGCGAGATGTATCTCCCGGATGAAGAAGGCAAGCAACGCACCCTCCTCCAGGATGCGCTTTATATGCTGACCATGGTTCTGATCCTGATCGTTGCGGCCTTTGCCAAACCGGCGACGGGTTCGACAGGCCTCTGGCCGGCCATCTTTGCTGCCAAGTGGTACATCACCATTGCCCTGCTCATCGTGCTGGGCATGATGCTCAAGCTCTGGTTCACCAAAGATGAACGGGTCACCTGGGTGGAATCCACCTGGGGATTTATGAAACAGATCTTTCCGCTTCTAGCCGCAGGGGTGCTGGTAGCAGGTTTCATGCTGGGCCGGCCAGGACACGCCGCCCTGATTCCCGATCAATACATCCAGAGCCTGGTAGGAGGCAATTCCTTGTGGGCCAATTTCTTTGCCTCATTGTCCGGAGCCCTCATGTATTTTGCCACACTCACCGAGGTACCCATCCTACAAGGGCTGATCGGCGCGGGCATGGGCAAAGGCCCCGCCCTATCCCTGCTCCTGGCGGGTCCGGCCCTTTCGCTTCCCAACATGCTGGTTATCGGGGGTGTGATAGGAGTCAAAAAGACGGCCACGTTTTGTGTCATTATTGTGATCCTGTCCACCATAGCCGGGATGAGCTATGGCTGGATGGCGGGTTAAAGGAGGAAAAAATGGAAATCAAGGTATTAGGACCAGGCTGTCCAAAGTGTCAGAAGACTGAACAGGCGGTCAAGGATGCGGTTGCCGAGGCCGGTGTGGATGCCACAGTTGAAAAGGTTACCGATGTTATGGAGATTGCCACATACGGTGTCTTCGGGACACCTGCTGTGGTAGTGGATGGTGAGGTCAAGTCCGTAGGGAAGATCCCACCCGTTGAGGATGTCAAGAAGTGGCTGCAAAAGTAGAAGAGATGCATGATGGATCATTTCATGAAAGAATTCATGTAACCGTTCACCGGTTCAGAGTTTCGGTGAACCCTGAACCGCTGATTCGTGGGATCGGGGAGTTTGTTGGGTTTTCTGCAGACTTCGCCAAAGCGGCTGCGACGGCTGAATCGGTATGCAAAACGGTCTTGCACCGAAGCCCAGAGTGAGCTTTACATAGCGTTGAACCAACAAAACACAAGGTAACCCTAAACGGTGAACTCTGAACGCCTATGAATTTATCAAGCGATTATGAAAAAAAGAATTTTTTGAGGGAGCCAAATAATGGCAACTGAAGCGTGCGTCAATACCTCAAATCCCATTCTCCGTGCCCTTCGTGGTTCAGATCTCCGTTATTTCCTAAAGGAGTACTCCCCTATAAAACCCTGGGGACGGAAAAGCATAAGAATAACCAGGAGGGCTGCGTAAATGATCTGTCTCATATTGGCGGCAATCCCGCTCGGCATGCCTAAAAACCTAGGAAGCCAACCGGGCGTCCCGCTTTACCCCTTGATGCCGAGGTACAATTCGGGAAAGAGACTAACGGCATACAGGGGATAATTGCAAATCTTCCCGTCACGTCGCATATTCAAAAGTGTCGTCCGCGACAGTACGACCGGACGGAATTGGCGATCAAAGGAATTAAGGCTCTTGCTTTTGGGATTAATGCCTGCTTTTGCCTCAAGCGGGTAGATGTGGGAGTCAAATTCACACAAGAAATCGAGTTCAGCCTTTTTCCCTTTACTGGTCCAATAGACCGGCAAGCATGTCAAGCGCTTTGGGCGCTAATCGTGGGAACTACCACCTTATTGCGGCGTTTAATGTGGTGTTTATCACGTTTTTACGATGGATAACCTGTAACTCCCTTCAGCTTGCTGCAAGGAGACTTCATTGCGGCGGGATTTGGTTGTAAGGTGCTTTCAGCCCCAAAATGCCACTCTAAGGCCTTATATGGCACAAATTCTGACCGTTTCTTATGCAATGTCAGCAGGTTTGGCGTGGCCCGACACCAACATCAGCGCATTCCTACCCAAAACTGCTTTGAGCCGAAATGGGTAAAAGCATAACGAGTAAATCTCTTGCCCAAGGGGGTCAATTTTCGGTTGATATTCCGACCGTCAGTTTTGCAGGTTTCAGTTTGAGGTTCCATGGGTCCGCTACAGCGCTCAATTCCTCACAATCTTCATCTATCTTCGACTTTCTTGCCATCATGAACCGGCTCTCTAAAAGGATTACTTAGAAACTGTAGAACTAAAGGGCATTTCCAAACTTCCCCCCAAAGGATTGTCGGTACCCCAAATGACAAATGAAGATGTGACCCCGGGCACGGCACGGGCACACCCCGGTAACAACGAAGCAATAAGTCATTTCATATCAACTGGTTGACTACTTTACTTATTTATTTACGGACGTCCCCATTGGCCCCCGCAGGGGCAATTTGGGACACTCTTTGCGTCACCGCGGGGAAATTTTGCAATCCTGACTAAAATGACACTCTCTACACTTCTTCTTAAGGCAGTAATTCTTTCCTACTCTCAGCAATGCACACTCCAGACTCACGAAGTTTCTTGTATTTCTTTTGAATCTGTTTATGTTAATTCCCAGATTTGTTGCCCCAATTTTTGTAAACCTTGATGGTTCTGGATTTGCCTTTTCCCAAATATGTCTTAACTCCCTTAGGAATATACCAACGGTTACTGGGCCTATTCCTTTGAACTGTCTCAGTTTCTCTTCCAAGTCCTTCTCGTTTTTTGCCTTCCTATGAATGTTGCCCAGACCACCATATTTTTTCAAGTCCTTCATTACTTCCAGCAATCTGTCAGCGGTGCTAAAATCATATCTGACGTAGCCACCAGTGTCCAAGGCGTCCACAAGTCTGTCCCAACCAGCCTCCAGAATCTTGTCTGGAGTTATAAGCCCTCTTTTTTCAAATTCTTGGTAAGTCTTTATTGCAATGTTTTCGCCGATTCTTTTTCCAAAAAGTATGGAGGCAAGAAACCATTTGAATATCTCCTTTTCTCTTCTGGACTCTAAATCAATACCTAACTGTTCAGAATAGGTTTTACCGAAATTCCGGATTAGTTTGTCTGCCAGATGTTTTTCTCTCATGAAGCCTTCCCTGATCACTTTCAGCCTTAATCGCCACTCGAGAAAATAAAGCTGATGACAAAAGATAAGGAGATCAAATGCGATTCCTTAATACCAGCTTCACACTTTTTGCGCAACTCGTGGTTTTCCACTACAAATCATCGTCTTCCTCTGTTTAACGTCTAACTCTTTGAAATATATACAATCGACTACTACCAATGCGCCACGCAGAACAATCGACTGACACTACCTGAAGCCGTGATCGGTGTGTAATCCTTATCGCCTGTCATCAGAGGGGGGCCATGTATTTATACGTTCCATTGGTAGCGAAATATGATAGAGGCTCGAATATGCTGCGAAGAGCTCGTATCGACGCGCCGGGCGCGCTACATCGAATCATCTGCCGGGAGGGGGTGCTGAAGTCATTACGGTGGCTGCTTTCCCTTGCTCCATGACATGCTATAAGACGCTGATATTGGAGATTCATTCCATTTTACCGGAGTTACCTATATGTCCCATATGTCTCATTCTACTGTAGCCCTGGTCAAGGGCCAAGGGCAGTTGTGGATTTTGTCCGTCAACACACTGGCCATCCGGTGATTATAGCCGAGGGTGCTGCAACCTCTGACACCTTTAAGGGCTTTGAAAATTTTGGCTTTATGGAACTGGCTGACATTTATGACGACGTTGAACTTAGGGATCTGAACAGGGATGCTTACCAAATCGTTACCCTATATGACGAAGACCTAACACCCACGCCCTTTCGAATAGCAAACACAGTATTGGAGAGTGACCACAGGATCTCTCTGGCAATTCCAAAGACCCACGATGCGGCTGTGGTGACACTGAGTCTTAAGAATATGGTTGTTGGAAGCCTCATTCGAGATATGGGCTTTAACCCCCTAAACCTTGTGGGCAATGTTTCGGACCAAATATTGAAGCTGGTTCCCTCCTCGATGAAACCGTTATTTTCGTTTCAGGGGTTAAGTCGCGTGGGTATCACAAAGATTTCAGGCAGCGACAAAGTCAAACTACACCGAGGCTATCTTAATCTACATCTTTTTCTTTACCAGCTTGTCCGCATCATCCTACCCCACCTGTGTGTGTTAGACGGGTTTACGGCCATGGAGGGAAATGGGCCGGTCTCCGGTGACAGAGTGGACTGGCATATTGCCATTGCCGGCACAGATGGGGTGGCAGTTGACACATTGGCAGCTTATCTCATGGGATTTGATCCCGAGTCTATTGGCTACCTGTACTTTTGCAGCCAAGATCGACTGGGGGAAGGGGACATTAACAACATCAACATCATAGGTACGCCTCTTGAAGAGTGTAGGCACTCCTTTAGACCACACCAGTCTTATCAGGCCCAACTCGGTTGGAAGAAAGGGGCGGAAAGGGCTTTCAAAAAGTTGAAAGAATGTCTGAGTCTGAATAACAACAGGAGCTTCCTGGCAAGCCAAATTACCTGAAAACCTCACACAAAAAGGAGTGAATCTGATGGAATTAAAAAGGGAAATTTTTCCAAGGGTTAGGAAGACCACTATTCCCAGACCAGTGGGCAAACTGGAAACTGATATATTGGGTTTGGCTGGTGCAGTTTGTGCCTCTCAGGCAACTATCAATCAGCCAAAACCATTGAATGAAATGCGGGAGCATATCCATGATTTTAAAAGTTATCAAAATATCCGCATGACAATGGCCGGTTGGTTTCCAGAGGGTCAAGATCCCCCGGTAATGGAGTCACCACCATCAACGGAATGGGTGAAAAAGTGAAACTTGCGTTGAGTACAATACAATGAAAAACGCCATAGAACGAATTAAGAATTAGTGTGTCGCGAAGCCGATACACTAATTCAGGGTTGAACTAAGCCATGTGATGCTATTTTGGATTTTAATGAGATTTGCTTAAGGGGTCATATAGCGGCGCACGCCTTCCTCCACACTTTTGAAGGGCGCAGCATAACCCGTCTCGCGCAACGCGCTGATATCCGCTTCGGTGAAACTCTGGTACCGTCCCTTTAGGTGTTCGGGAAACGGGATGTATTCAATCTCACCATGACCATGGTAGGCAATAACGGCCCGGGCCACGTCATTAAAGCTCTGGCTGCGGCCGGTGCCTACATTGAAGATGCCGGATTTATCGTCGTGGCCCATGAACCACAGGTTCACGTCCACCACATCACCCACATAGATAAAATCGCGGCGCTGCTCGCCATCCGCATATCCATCGCCCCCTTCGAACAACTTCACCTTGCCCTCGGCAAGAACCTGGTTGTTGAAATGGAAGGCGACACTGGCCATGGAACCCTTATGCTGTTCGCGGGGCCCGTAAACATTGAAATAGCGCAGCCCGGCGATCTGGCTCTTGGCATCAGGGAGAAGCTGGCGTACGTATTGGTCGAACAGAAATTTGGAATGACCGTAAACGTTCAGGGGTTTCTCGTGTTCGCGGGCTTCCTTAAATACCTTGCCCGCGCCATAAACCGAAGCGCTGGACGCATAGATATAGGGGATGCGCCGTTGCAAACAATAATGGAGTAGTTTCCTGGAGTATTCGTAATTGTTGCGCATCATGTAACGTTCGTCCAACTCCGTGGTTACCGAACAAGCCCCCTGGTGGAAGACCGCTTCGATAGAGGTACTGAAGTCACTCCCGGCCTTGACCCTCTCCAGAAAATCTTCCTTATCCAGATAATCCTGGATCTTGCAGTCAGCGATATTCCTGAATTTGGTCCTGTCCGACAGGTTGTCAACGACCAAAATATCCGAGCGACCGCGCTCATTGAGGCCTTTGACAATATTGCTGCCGATAAAACCTGCACCACCTGTTACAATAATCATGTCGGGTCCCCTTACACGCCCGCAATTCTAACAAGTTGCCTCAAGGTCTTTACACCGTTTCTATTCAATATATTGATAAAACGTTGAAAAAGTAAGGCCGTAGACAGGGCATCGCCAAAAGCGGTGTGACGGTCCACGGCAGTGATGCCAAAGTGTGCGGCCACGGCATCAAAGCGTGTGTCACGAGAAGTCTCATCTATAAGTTCCGCCTTCTCCATCCGCCAGATCCAGGCAGCCGCCAAGGCGGTATCAATGACACGGTTCTGAATAGGAAATCCGAAACAACTCCGCATTGCGCAATTTAGAAATTTCATATCAAAACAGGCGTGATGGGCCACTATGACGTCGGACCCAATATAGGCCAAAAACCTCAAAAGAACGCCCGAAATGTGCGGCCGGGCACTTGCAATACCCGGCGTAATACCGTGGATGAAGATGGAAGAGGTCGGAATGGGGCGCTTCGGATCGATCAGCTCGTAGAAGGCATCTCCCATATGAATCCTGCCCGCTATTATCTTGACTGCTCCGAGGGAAAGAAGTCGGTCACCTCCTTCGAGGTTGAGGCCAGTCGTCTCTGTATCGAAGATGACAAAGGGGGCATTTGAAATGAGTGTCTCGGGCCAATATGCCTCTTTGACATCCAATTGTTTGCGGACAGCATCGGGCATGTCGTTCTGGCCCGTATGCCGAGCATACAGCTTTTGCAGCTTGCCGGTGTTGGAAAAGTCTAACATGATCTTCGCTATATGCTTTCCGGAAAGCGCGCTTTTAATTCGCCTTGCAGGTCTCGAATCACATGGAATGCCTCGATGAGGGATCTTTCCTGAAGCTTGGACAGGGCTCTTGGGTCGATATAATCACTCGGTTCTATCTCCTTCTCCTTTTGCGTCATATGGTGATTTATCCTGAGGAGCATAATGAAATTAAATGCCTCCTTAATATCTTCTGCCATATCTTTGGAAAGGAGTTTCTTGCGGGTGATAAGTTCCAGTCTATTCAAGGTGTTGGTAGCGTTGATTTGCTCACTTAAGCTGAGCACACGAATGGCATCGACCACGGGGACCAGTCCGCTCATTTTTAGATTGAGCTGATTCTTGTGGGCACCAGTCTTTTCAACGACAAGGGCCCTGAGGAAGCCGAGGGGCGGTCCGTTATAAAGGGCGTTGGTGGTGAGATGTCTTAAAAAAGCTCGATTCTTTTCAATGTTGTGATTCAAAAAAGCCCGGAGTCTTTGGGCCAATACACTGGCACCTGCAAGGGGGCGAAAATCGAAAAAAATAGTGCTGTTTCTTAGGTCTTCAGGAGTGGCCTTGTTGATCCACGATGAAAAGTAACGCCTCCAGACCGTCTCCGGCTGGCACCATCGTGGGTTGCTCGCCATAATGCCTCCTTTGCACAGCGGAAAGCCACAGGTTTGCAGGCCGGAAACGACCCCTTGAGCCAAACGGAGAAAGTACTCGTGGACATCCTGATCTGAGCCAGGCTCCGGATCAGAATAGATGATGGCATTATCCTGATCTGTTCGCAAGGTCTGCTCTTTGCGCCCTTCACTGCCCAGGGCAAGCCAGCAGTAAGGAACAGGAGGACGCCCCGGGCCTTCTTCACGCAGGGATCCTTCTGTCAGGGCTATGATCCTTCGGGTCAGGCGGTCATTGTACTCAGAAATAAAGGTGGCAATGTCTCTTGCGGATACACCGGAGCTGAGAAGACCTTTGACCGTGCGGTCCATTGCATCGATTAACTGTGCAACCCCTTGAACGGTTGTCTGCTTTTGAATGTCATTCATCACAGCAAGGGGATTAGATCCTTGCAGCACGATAAAATCGTGTTGTGAGATAACACCCTGGAGCAACTCTCCCAGGACCACACAGATGTGATGACAATTGAAGCGAGCCATCTTAAGAAGGGCACTGAAGCAGGGTTCCCAGGGGACAACGGAGAGGACGGGCGCACTCATAACCGTCCTGATTGGTTCAGACCCTGTCTTTCCTGCTGCAAGAATTCGATTGGTCATATCGCTCTTCGTAACAATTCCGAGGGGGCGATTCTGCACATCAACCACAACAACAGAACCAACCCCCTCACGGGCCATCAATTTGGCCACAAAGGCGACTTCATGATAAGGGGAACATGTCACCGGTTTTCGCTTGACCAGTTCACCAGCGGTGACGTTAAACAGATAGCCATCGGATCGGAAAACTACTGTGTCGGATACCCCACGGGACGCAAAAATACCCGTCTGGGCCTTTCTTAGGCGGTACGCGAGCTTGGATACCCGGATGGCGAAGTGTTCGTGAAACCCAACATGGTTTTGCATCAGCTCATCAAAGGTCTCCTTAGGGAGTAAATAACATACTGTATCTTCGTGGGCCCGGACACTAAATGCAGGACCAGTTACGTTGATAAGGGACGCGCTTCCGAAAAATTCCCCCTCTGTTCTATATTCTAAGAGGATATCCACACCGTCCTTGCGAACAGTCTTCTCCACTGCGCCGGTCTCGATAATATAGAGATAGTTACACGGAGGGCCATCCTGCTCAAGGATTAGGCTTTCTTTTGGGAAATAATCGATTACTATCTTTTGGGGAAGGCCGTTTAGAACGTCGTGGGGGAGCTCGTTAAATGGGACAATGCCACGAAAGAAGTCAATGATCTTCTTGTAGGGGATTTCGACCATTTTCTATTGCTTGTTGTGTCTTTAGTGTCTTCTCCAAGAATTCGGCTCTTTCTCGCAAATTCGGGGTCTTAGGTTTATTGTAAAGAAACCTTTCCATGAAACCCGGTCCTTTCCCAGTCTCCGGGTCAAGGGCTAAGGCCTTTTGGTAGTCAGAAAAGGCCTCTTTGTGTTTGCCCAGATGGTCGTATGCAATGCCGCGATTCGCATAAGCAATCGCCAGGGCTCGATCTTTTTGGACCGCCTTTGTTAAATCGACAATGGCTTTCTTATACCGCTCCAGGTAGAGATAAGCAATGCCCCGGTTCAGATAACCCTCAGCCTTTTCAGGCTCGCTGGAAATAGCCTCAGTAAAGATCGGCTGCCTTTTGGTACTTCTTTTTCTTCAGAAGACGATTGCCGTCAAGCAAAATGGCCCGATAGACCTTTTCCTGCCGGTCTATCGGGCTGTCTTCTTGCTTGTTGCATCCAAGGCATAGGCACACAGCCACTGTTAGGGCGACGGCTCTCAAAATACTCGTCATCGGACCTAATGGCTTGCGCAAAAATAACTTACCATTTTGGCATCTCAGCTTCACGCCATCTTTGACCGATACTCATTCGCAAAATCCGCGAAATAGCTTGCTATTCCTGTGGTTTTGCTCAATCGGATCGGGCAAACCTGACCCAAATCTGAGCGCCAATTCTGCCAAGTTATTCTTGCGCAAGCCCTAAATTCAGAATTTGTAGAACATCGATAGGGTATAACGCATACCCTCATCGGTTTTATCAAAACGTTCGGTGTTCACGTATATAATTTCTGCGCCAACCTTTATCCCTCTGGTGACCTTATGCCAGGCGTTTACAAAAGCCATGTCGTTTCTGGTAAACTGCCTGTCACTCAAAGTTCCTTTCATTGTTTTCATGTCATCATTCTTGGGATCGTCGATACCGTATCCAGCGGAAACGGTGAGATCATCGGTAGCATTTGCGGTCAGGCTGATAAAACCACCCATTGCTTCTATTTCCTCCGGATTATCCGGGTCACTATCGTTGATGCCCATGTCATAGCGGAGAAAATCTTTATCCAGGGCTTCTCCCCAAAATCCTTCAGCCTTGAAGAGAACAGGCCCCAGAGTCAACTTGAGCTCTAATGCGGCTAAGGATCTATCTATGTCCTTGCCGGTCTGGGCGTATTCATTGCTCTGATAACCACCACCTATGGCAACGAGACTGCCATCTCCGAAATTATACGCGACTCTGGCGAGAGCCCACGGCATCCTCTCATTGCTCTCGACATCCGTCCGGCGGTGCTTCATGGCGGATAAAAGGAGTTCCACGTCATCCAGTTTTTGGCAAAGCGTAACCTGGGGTATACGCCACCACAGGTTACCGGCAGCAGTCAGGATACCGAAATCGATGGTGGCAGGATTCTGCTGGGCTACAGGGATCCAATCCTGGCCAACCCGAAGGCTTGTGCCGGATGAATTGTTTGCCAGATCTACATAGCCGAGGCGCATGCGGGGGATCAGGTTGTTGCCGTTTGTGTCCCCGTAAAAATCAATTTCAAAACGCCCCTTACCGGTCCAGTTCCCATCAGTGTGGCTCGCCTCCAATCCAAAACGAGTATCACGTGGGTTGAAGTTCACCGAATCATTTCGGCCATCTTCCTTAACCACCCCGATGAAATCGTTATATTTCTTGAATTCGGCAGTATCGTAGTTGAATACCTTTTCAGCCGCGGATTGCTTCGCCTTCAGGTCTTTAATCTCCCTTTCAAGGCGATCCAGGCGGTCAGCATCTGTTTCAGCTAACACCGCCATTGACGTCAACAAAAAGAAGACCGCGAAAACCAGTGCAATCAGACCACATTTCTTCATAGCTTTCCATTTCCTCCTTCCAAGTCAGATTTGTTTTCCACAAACGCAACCGTTGACGGGGGCATTCCCCTTACGGTCATTGCGAGGAGCGAAGCGACGAAGCAATCTCCTGGAAGTATAGCGACTTAGAGATTGCTTCGCTATCGCTCGCAATGACAAATTATTGTAACATTATTTAGGAATCAACCTACTAGGTTAGTTCCGGAACCGGCTTTCTCGCAGGTCCGGCTCCTTCGGGCACCCTTACGTCTCCGATATCCTCGGCCAGCACCTCCACTTCACCAGCGATGTGGGTGGACATCTCCAGCTTGAAGGCCAGGAAGTACATCATGTAGCAGCCTAAGGCCCACCAGATGAGCTGCCAGATCCATATGGAGGGCATCCCCAGGAACCACGTTTCAGGTGCAGCCGCATCGCCAAAGATCGTGTTTCCGATCACGGCAAAGGGACCGATGGCAAACAGGAACCAGACAACGGTGATGATCCAGCCGATCGGCTTCAGGTGCTTTTTTGCCCGTGGAAGGCTGGCGTGTTGCCTCAGGAATTTGTGAAATTCGAACCGTCGGGCGAATTCCTTCTCACCCGGCTGTGTGAAGGCGCTGACTAACACGGCGAGACCGAGATTGAATATGATCCCCCAGCCTGCGCTATGGATGGTCAAGGGATAGGCGCCCCATGGTAACCCAAACTCAAATTTATATGTCAGCGTCACTGCAACCAGACCCGCAACCAGACCGGTCACGATTCCCTGTCTTGTAAGCCATGGCACATACAGAATAGCGATCAGGGCTGGCCACATCTGAAATCCGTAAGAAACAGCCAGTCCCCCTAAGAGGACCAGGGCGTCTGTGGAGGTAACAGCCACAATCAGCGCTGCTCCGACGACGACTAACACCAGAAGACGTCCGAAAAACTTCTGCTGCCGGTGGGTGGCCTCTTTGTTCAGGAAATGTTTATACAGATCACGGGTCAACATGCCGCTTGCCGTAGACATGTAAGCAGCGCCTGTAGACTGCATGGCGGCCAGCGCACAGACTGCCAGGAGCCCGGTGAGCCAGGGGACATGATCGCCCATGAGGTGGATCAGCCACGGCACCAGGCTTCCCTGCTTGCCCCCCGCCAATGATGGGATAATATTGGCATCCATCAGGGCATGTCCCCCCATTCCCTGGATGGCTGTAAAAACCATCAAGATGAAGCCGATGCCGATAGAAGAGGCAACGACTTGCTGAAGGGGAAACGGTTTTGGGTTCTTGTTGGCAAATGCCCACATGGAAAATGCCGGGGCAGTCTGAATTCCCATAAGGGCAAACATGTAGGTCAGGACCATGACACCTGTCCAGGCGCCGCCTACGGACTTTCCTGCTGCCGGCACCCACTGAATCACCCCGGGAATGGCAATATAGTGACTGTAACCGTCAGGAGTAACCTTCTTGTCAGCAAGCACGATCTTTGCGATTCCCGCAGTAAGGCCGTCCCAGCCGCCGCAGAAGGTTAAGGTAATGATGCCCAGGGCAATAATCCCAAAGGCCAGTAAAATACACTGGGCCGTATCCACATAGGCCACTGATCGCAGGCCCCCCATAGCCACGTAGATGGTCACTACCGAGGCCAAAAGAATCATGCCAACGTTGGTAGAAAACAGGCCGTCGGTCAGGACGTTAAAGAGAAACCCGGAAGCCCTCAGTTGCACCCCAAGATACGGGATGCTGAAAAAGAGGGCCACAATGACGGTCAGGATACGCATAGTATCACCCTTGAAATACGTGGAGAACATCTCTCCGGGTGTGACAAAGCCGTATTTCTTGCCAAGGAGCCACTGGCGTTTTAAAAAGAGGACACCGGTAAAGGGGATGGTGATGGCATAAAAAGAGGCATACGCGTAAGGGAAACCATCCCGCCAGACCAGGGCCGGGTGCCCCACAAAAGTCCATCCGCTAAACGATGTGGCCGTAGCTGCCAGGACAAAGACCCAGATACTTATCTGTCGTCCGGCGATAAAATAATCCGATGCAGTCTTGGCGCGTATTGCCCCTTTGACTCCCCATGTGATACAGTAAGCCCAATAGGCCAAAACAAAGATGAACAGCCAATAAACACTTGAACTCATAGTTTCCTCCTTATCCTTCCATGCTAATGCTAACGGTTAATCCTCGAGGGTTGACAGATCGCCCTCCTTTAATCCTAATTCTCGCGCTTTCAACACCCGGCGCATGATCTTGCCACTCCTGGTCTTGGGAAGTTTGTCCTGAAATGTGATCCCGCGGATGACCACAACGGGTCCCAGGACCTTTCGGACATGGGCCTTGGCCACCTCTCCGCGAACCTTGTCGGGCACACCGATGCACGCAGCCTCAGCAACATGTTTATGGCTGACCAGGGCGCTTTCCACCTCGGCTGTGCCAATCCGGTGCCCTGCAATCTTGAGGACGTCGTCAGAGCGGCCCTGGAACCAGAAGTAACCGTCCTTGTCTTTGGTGGCAATGTCGCCGGCCAGATACGCCCCCGGGATTTTTGACCAATAAACCTCTTTGTATTTCTCGGGGTCCTTATAAAGGGTGGTGAGCATGGCAGGCCAGGGCTCTCTAACGACCACATGCCCCCCCTTGCCGGGATCAACGGGCTCTCCATTGGCATCGACCACGTCCACATGAACACCCGGGAAGGGCTTGAAGGCCGAACCGGGCTTCAACACGTTACATGGTGTTGGCGCTACCATGAACATACCCGTCTCGGTTTGCCACCATGTGTCCATGACCGGGCAGTTCTGGTTGCCGATGTTTTCATAATACCAGACCCATGCCTCTGGGTTGATCGGCTCACCTACCGTGCCGAGGAGCCGAAGCGTAGACAAATCGTGCTTCTTGGGATGCTGAGAGCCGAACCTCATGAGCATCCGGATGGTGGTTGGCGCTGTGTAGAGAATATTGATCCCGTACTTTTCTATGATCTGCCACATCCGATCCGGCCCGGGAAACAGCGGATGCCCCTCGTACATGACCGTGGTGGTCCCAGCGATGAGGGGGCCGTAGACAATGTAGCTGTGCCCGGTTACCCACCCTGGATCAGCCGCACACCAGAAGATATCTGTCTCTTTGATGTCAAACACCCATTTTAGGGTCCGGTTGATCCCTACCATGTAACCGCCGTGGCAATGGACCACGCCCTTAGGCTTGCCGGTTGTTCCTGACGTATAGAGGATATAGAGAGGGTCATTGGCATCCATCTCCACGGTCTCAAATTGTGCTGGTTCCCCGTCCATCAGATCATGGAACCAGAGGTAACGGCCATCACTCATGTCGATCTCTACACCTGACCGCTGGACCACAACGACGGTCTCCACCGTAGGGGACGCCGTCATGGCCTCGTCCACGACTTCTTTTAGCTTAACGACCTTGCCGTTTCTATGAAACCCATCCACGGTCACCACAAGCCTTGCCTCAGCGTGGTTGATCCGCTCTCGAAGGGCCAATGCGCTGAACCCTCCATACACAACGCTGTGTACGGCACCGATCTTCGCGCATCCGGGCATGACAACGGCGATTTCGGGGATGTTCGGTAGATAAATCGCCACCCGGTCTCCCTTCTTGATACCAAGGGATTTGAGGACATTGGCGAACTTGTTGGCAGCCCTGTAGAGGTCATAATAGGTCATGCGCTCGCGGGCGCCGCTTTCGCCTTCAAAGATGATGGCCACCTTGTTCTTACGATGCGTCTTTACATGACAGTCAAGGGCATTGTAAGCGATGTTTGTCTTGCCGCCCGCAAACCATTTGAAAAATGGTGCATCGGAGCGGTCAAGCACCGTGTTCCATTGCTTGAACCAGTGTAATTCCTGGGCAGCCTCCCCCCAGAAGGCTTCAAGGTCGGATCGGCCCTGCTTCAGGGCGTCCTCATAATCATTGGGGTCCAGATTCGCGTCCACAACCAACTGGGGCAAGGGCCGAAATACCCTTCCCTCTGCCAATAAGGCTTCAGTGGTTTCCTTTTCTGCTTCAACTTTTTCTTTGTCCGTTTCCATAGCTAAAGCTTCCATAGATCTCCTCCCTCCTTCTTTCTGTTTTTGAGACACATTTTTCTCGCGTGCTTCCATAGAGCAATCTGTATGCCAGCACGGTTACGCCGATGGCGCAAAGAACAACCGATAGCTATCTAATTGTATTTATGGGAAAAGTTTAGGTACTGCAGATGGAGAAAAGTAAGGCAGTCATAAATGGCAGGGCAGAAGAGTGAGGCGATTTTACTCGGAGTGGGACAATTCGCTTCGCTTCTATACCCTTTCAGAAAAAGAATTTGGACACGGATGAACACAGATCAACGCGGATTTTAACATATTCTAATGATCTGTACTTATCCGTGTAAATCTGTGTCGCCAAAAAGATTTTCTTAAAACCTATATATCTTTTTTGGATTGATCAAACAGATCCATTTTCTTGAAGCTTCAATCCTGATCACCCCACCGAATCAAATAAAAGGAAAAGAGGACGAGGAAAAGGCAGCCGTTCATTTTATTAACGGTAGCGCTTGTTTAAATTCAGGGGTCCCAGCCCTTGTAAGCAATTCGTAGATAAGCATCTCGGTTGACGTAATTGTTATACCATTACACCGCATTCTCTCTAAGGCGATTTCCCAATCATGAACAGAACGAGAAGATATCGCATCACTTACAACATGGACTGTGTAGTCAGACATTGCATGCAAAGCTGTTTGTGCCACACAAATGTGTGCCTCAAGACCGGTGATAATCAGGGTATTTCTATTGAGTTGGTGTATATGTTCACCGAATTCCTCGGCCCCGAAACAACTAAATGTTATTTTTGAAATAGGCTGAAGGTCCGGTATTTCTCCTCGTATTTCTGTCACGGTCTCTCCGAGCTTTTGCTGCTCAGTGAGGACAATAGGAAAACCAACGATTTTAGAAAACTTGATAAGCTTGACAATGTTTTCGACAACTTTGCTAGCTTCTCCAATGACAGGAACCAATTTTTGTTGGACATCAATTATGACTAATGTACAATTTTCTCTGCTCATTAATGGTGCAGTGGATCGATTCATTTTTGAAACTCCTTCACTTTTTATTCAAATGCGAAATTGTTCCATCTGTGCGGTTAGATATTGGATTTAGTGTTAGGGACGCAAAAAAATTTATCACGAAAGCACGTAATGTTCTCAAGGCGAACGCCGCAAAGATTGAAAACACGAAAGGGAAATCTCTGGATGGACGTCAACTTGACTTTCAGGTTTTTGTTTCGTGTTTTCGTACTTTCGTGATTGATCTAAATAGTTCTAACCGCACAGCTCGAAATTGTTGGGGTCATCCTGAAACGGCCTGGCGTGTCAGGGATTGGGGATTGAGGCCCCTGGGATTTGATATTTTTTCACCTTGATTCTGAGTGTCTTGCGGTCAATACCGAGCAATCGGGCAGCGTAGGTCTTATTCCCCTCTGTGCGTTCAAGCACCTTCATAATGTGCAGACGTTCCATTTCCTCCAGGCAAACCGGGTCCCTCATAAGCACACTCGACAGCACTGTATTGGAATAGACAAGATCCTGTCTCGTAATGGTCCTGTCTCGTGCAAAGACCACCAGCCGCTCCACGGTATTTTCCAGTTCCCGGACGTTGCCGGGCCAATGGTATTCTGTGAATGCCTTCATGGCATTTGAAGAAAAGTCCCCAATCGCTTTACCCTCTCTCCTGCCAAACCTTTGTAAAAAGTGTTTTGCCAGTAAAGGGATATCCTCTTTACGCTCCCGCAGAGGCGGCAGGTGTATGCAGACCACGTTGAGTCGAAAGAACAGGTCTTCACGAAAGAGTCGCTCGGCAATGGCTTTTTGAAGATCCCGGTTTGTGGCTGATATAAGGCGGACATCGACTTTAACGACCTTGTGATCTCCTACCTTGGAGATGCGCTTTTCTTCCACTACCTTGAGAAGCTTGGCCTGGATCTCCAGACTTATGTTGGATATCTCATCAAAGAATAAGGTCCCCCCTTGGGCCATCTCAAATTTTCCGTATTGGGTTTTGTCTGCGCCCGTAAAGGCCCCTTTCACATGACCAAAAAGTTCACTTTCAAATATGGTGCTCACCAGGGAGCCGCAATCGACTGATATAAAAGGGTGTCCCCGCCGCCGACTCATTTCGTGGATTTTGCGGGCCACAAGACCCTTGCCCGTGCCAGTTTCACCCTGAAGCAATACCGTGCTGTCTGTGGGGGCTACCATCGCTATCATCTCCTTGACCTTTTCCACAGCAGGGCTTTTACTGACGATCTCGGTGCCCCGGATTTCTTGCTTGAGACTCTGCTTGAGATACAGGTTTTCGATGGTCAACTGGCGGTTTCTCAGCACCCGGTCAACCAGTTTGATTAGTTCCTCCGGAGTGAAGGGCTTGGCAATAAAGTCAAAGGCCCCAAGCTTGATGGCCTGAACAGCAGTTTCAATAGAGCCATATCCTGAGATCATGACGATAATGGCTTCAGGCTCCAGGTCCTTGATCCTTGCCAGGACAAATAGCCCGTCTTCGCCGGGCAACTTCAAATCCAGGAGGATAAGATCAAATGACCACTTTTCGAGCAGGACCAAGCCTTCACGACCACTTTTCGCCAGACTAACGCTGTGACCATGTTTAGTCAGGGCCTGGTGACAGGCATCCCGCATGAATGCGTCATCGTCAATCACCAGGATGTTGTAACTGGCCTCCATACGTTCCTTCCATAAAACAAAAAAGCCACAAAGGTTATCCGGTCTTCTGACCATTACGGAAACCTTCATGGCTTCAAATAAAAAAGGCTATGAAGCTTACAGGGACGAAATTTCCATCCCTAAGCCTTCATGGTCTTTTTGTTTTTTGGTATCCTATGTTGTAACAGTTCACCGCAGAGTTCGCACAGAACGCAGAGACAATATGAATTTGAAAAAATATTTTGTTTTCATACTCAGCGATCCCTGCCCGCCATTGGCACCCATGCCGGCATTGAAGCTGCCCGGTGTGCCCATCAACTAATCGACCACTCGACCAATTACGGAGCGAAGCGGAGCTAACTTCAAAAGGACCGACTCTCTTCATGACAGTCGCGTATTTTTTATCAGATCTGAAATTGTTATGCAAGCTTTTTGATAAAAAGACCATAATTTTGAATTCCCAAGGAAGGATATTTTCTAAAAACGCTCGATCAGTTTATCGATCAGGTATGTACTTTCTCGCATCGCCTGTTCGCTAAAAGGACCGAACCAATCTGCGATTTTTTTGAATTCGGCACGAAAAAGCTCGTTGTCACCTTTTTCTAGCATTGCAAGATTGTCAGCCAGAGAGGCAAGATACTCTTTCAGTAGGGTGCGCCGTTCGGGTGAGGCGAATATGATTTCAGAGTAAAGGGAGGAATCCTGAGCGAAAAGCCGCCCTACCATACCCAACTCCAGGCGGTATATCGGACTGGAAAATTCTAGGGTACGGTGCAAATTGATGCGTTTTCGACACAGAAATTGACCAAACGCAAAGGTGGCAAAGTGTCGCAGACTTTGAACTATGGTCATAATTTCATCATGTTCCTTCGCATCCGTTTGGATAATAATGCTTCCCCAAGCGGTGAATTGGTCGATAAGCCACTGACAGGCCGGTCTATCTCTGCCGGGGGTAACCACAACAATTTGTTTGTCCATGGTTGAGGTGCTTGGACCGAACAGTGGGTGCAAACCAATAACCGGTCCTTGATGGGCTTCGAGCATTGCCTTTAATGGAGGGCCCTTTATACTGGTAATATCGGCCAGAATACAACCAGTGGGCAGATGGGACCCGAGTCTACCTACGACCGCATTTGTTAATTCAATCGGCACACTGACAAACGCTGGGCTACGCTATGCACTCTCCGCACCAATGTCCCTCATTCTCCCTATATTTACCAACAGGGGAAGAAGACAGCGGCTTCTCATCAGACCTGGACGAATATTGATGCTCATCTTTACGGTGCTGATGTGAAGGCTATTGTTGACATCGTATCTGACTTGTCCTTAGAAGCAGGTGCGGCTTACCAGCGCGGAGAGAAAGATTCTCAACCGGATGACAACGACGACGAAGACCTGGCTCAGATTCCACCGCTTAAAACCAGACTTGCTTTGCATTATGATCATTCTGATTTTTTCGCAACGTTAGAATGGATTCACTCAGAGGAGGCTGACGACATAGATATTGATGCAGGAGAAGTAAGGTAGCGCACCTTGAAAATCGCTTCCAGAGATTTCTGGCTTGCAACTTAGTTGCATGTAGATTATAGTAAAAATGATGTGCGAAGCTTGCGACTATGTAAAGATGCTTCAAAGTCATGGTCTGGACCCGACCCCTCTTCGTGAGGCGGTTCTCAGGTCAGTTGGCCAAGAGTCCAGGCCCCTTGCGGCGGCAGAGATTATGGCTGCTGTCCGAAGCCGGATGTCCATCAATAAAGTCACCCTTTATCGCATCCTTGGTCTGCTGGTGGAGAAGGGTTTGGTTAAGCGCCTTTCGGCTGGTGACAGGGCCTTCAGGTATGGCATGGGGGAGACGCGCCATCACCCGAGCCATCCCCATTTTTTGTGCACTGAATGTGGAGTCATGGAATGTTTGGACCCAGAGTTGCTGCCTGTGGATATCAAGAAGTGTCGAGGTAAAGGCAAGCGGGTCATCAAGCATGTGGATGTGCGGTTTGAGGGGATCTGTGAGAGATGCGCGAAGGTGGACACAGAGTGACATAACGATAGAGAGGTGTGACAGTGTGCATTTTTTGCGGTGGCCAGTGCGGCGGGGCTGGTGAGACGCTTTATCCGGTGATTATTGGCGTCTGTTTCAAGGCTTGGTACTGGGTCAAAAGGCGATAAAAGAGACGTCGAGCGTAGTTTTTTTGTCCAGCGTTGCAACTGAGTTGCACGAGAAACGAGAACACGAGAGGCTGAAAGAAATGAAAAAAAGAAGCAGATTCTTGGTGGGGTTTTTTCTGGCTCTGTTTTCAGGATCCGGTCTCTTGAGGGCCGCGCATGTCTATTCAGAACCACCGACCGATCCCGGGGCCAAGATCAAGGCTTTTGTTAGCATCCTGCCCCAGGCATATTTCGTGGAGCGCGTCGGGGGGGAGCGCGTCGATGTCTCTGTGATGGTTGGCCCGGGGCACAGTCCGGCCACCTATGAGCCTGTGCCCAAACAGATGGCCATGCTGAGCGAGGCGAGAGTCTATTTTCGCATTGGCGTGCCGTTTGAAAATGTCTGGATGGGACGAATCAGCAAAACGAATCCTAATATGAAGGTGGTCGATACGCGCCGTGGCATTGAGCTTCTGCCCATGAAGGGCCATCATCGTCACAAGCACGAAGGGCAGCATCATCATGGCAAGGGTCTGAAGGACCCGCATATCTGGTTGAGTCTAAGGCTGGTCAAGATCCAGGCCGAAAACATCTGTGATGCCCTGATTGTACAAGACGCGGCTCACAGGATCTATTATCAAAACAATTTGAGGACTTTTCGCGATGATCTGGACAAACTGGACGCAGAAATCACGAGAATTCTGAAGAATTCGAAGACCCGCCAATTCATGGTATTTCATCCTTCTTGGGGATACTTTGCCCGTGATTACGCGCTGGAGCAGCTACCCATAGAGATCGAAGGGAAAGAAGCGAGCGGCAAGGTCCTGGCCCGGCTTATCCAGGGAGCCAGGGAGGAAGGAATCAAGGTCGTCTTTGTCCAGCAACAGTTTAGTAAAAAGAGTGCTGAGACCGTGGCTCGTACCATTGGTGGGAAGGTTATTCAAATCGATCCTTTAGCCAGGGACTGGCTGAACAATATGAGAAATATTGCAGAGACTTTTGCAAAGGTGATGCAATGAGCCAAAAGAAAGCTGTTGTGGAAATTGCCCAGGTCGATTTTGCCTATGATGGGAATCTCGTACTTGAGAATATCACGCTCACCGTTGAAGAACGCGATTTTTTGGGTGTGGTAGGTCCCAACGGGAGTGGTAAGACCACGCTCTTGGAAATCATTCTCGGCCTGATTCACCCGTTGAGTGGGAAGGTTCGGGTCTTTGGCCGAACACCCAAGTGGAGCCGCCATCTCATCGGCTATATCCCCCAACATGCAGACCTGGATGCGAGCTTTCCCATCAGTGTCATGGATGTGGTTCTCATAGGGCGGTTGGGAAAGGCTCCCATGTTAGGGAGATATCGGAAAAGCGACCGGCAAGCAGCGGAAGAGGCTATGAGGGCGGCAGAAATTTATGACCTCCGAAATCGCCGTTTTGGCGCTCTGTCTGGTGGGCAGAAACAGCGGGTTCTCATGGCAAGGGCCTTGGTAGGGCAACCGGAATTGCTCCTTCTTGATGAGCCCACAGCAAGCATCGACGGAAGGGTTGAACAAGACATTTACGAACTCCTAAAAAAGCTCAATGAAACAGTGACAATCGTTCTTGTTTCCCACGATCTGGGTTTTATCTCCACCTATGTGAATCGTGTTGCTTGCGTCAACCGGCGCCTTGTGTGCAACCCCACGGAGCATATCACAGGTGATGTGATCGAGGCATGTTACAGCGGACCAGTTCATATGTTGAAGCACAAATGTGAGCTTTGAGCTTAATATCATGTTTGAATTCTTGCACGTGCTCAGGAACCAGACGTTCATGCAAAACGCTGTCATCATCGGCCTGCTTGCCAGTGTGGCCTGCGGCGTGATGGGGACCTATGTTGTTGTGAGACGAATTGTTTTTATTAGTGGCGGCATCGCCCATACCGTTCTAGGGGGTATGGGAATCGCTTATTACTGTGGCTACAATCCCATACACGGTGCTGTCGTGTCGGCCCTTATCGCAGCCCTCGTGATTGGATTTGTAAGCCTGCGCTATCACCAGCATGAAGACACGATCATAGGGGCACTTTGGGCCGTGGGGATGGCCGTGGGGATCCTGTTTATGTATAAGACCCCCGGCTACAATGTGGATCTGATGAGCTACCTCTTTGGTAACATCTTGATGGTAGAAAAAAACAGTGTGTGGTTGCTGGGCTGTCTTGATGCCCTTATCATCCTTTTGGTCCTTCTTTTTTACAAGCGTTTTTTAGGTGTATGTTTCGACGAGGAGTACAGCGAACTTCAGGGAGTCGGTGTTGTGAGCACATACCTGTTGCTCCTTTGTCTCATTGCCCTGACCGTGGTGATGCTGATCCAGGTAGTGGGCATCGTCCTGGTGATTGCCCTCCTTACCCTGCCAGCGGCCACGGCCCGTTACTATGTACACAGCCTCGGTCAAATGATGATCCTGGCCTCCATCCTCAGCGCACTCTTTACCACATCAGGACTCGTAGTATCCTACGACCCAAACCTCCCTGCAGGTGCAACGATTATTGTTATTGCAGGGCTGGCCTATCTCCTTGCCACGGTCCTTAAGGGGCTGACCATGCGGTTTCACAGTGGCAGGGATTAACGCTTCCATGACAGAAGACATTTGAGCGCACAAGCATGCAGGATAGTCTTCCTGTCATTGCGAGGGAGGTACGACCGAAGCAATCTTTTGCTCATGAATGCAACTGAGTTGCATGTTTTGGGCCAAGGAAAAAGAACGAATCCGAAATGAAGCGAAATCTGGAAAGGATTTTTGTATTAATCCTGGTTACTTGGTTTGCTAGTCTCAATGTGCTAATCCACAGCATGCACAACCATGGGCTATTTGGTTGTCATGTAAAGCCGGGTACATCCGCAAAGCCGGCATGCTGTCATTCTCTTAAGTGCGGCGATTCCTCCCGAACGCGAAGAAGTCCCGATCAGTAGGCTAAACCGGCGCAACGGACTAAACGGACTGATTGGAGGGGGCAAGGGGAATCGAACCGCCTCCCCGTTTTTTAGACGAGGCCAACGGGTTTGCAGCCCGCGGGGCGCCCAGCACCATTGCCCCCAAAACCACTACTGGAGTACTGGAATACTCCATCCATCTAAATTCGTGCTCGCACACGGCAGTGTTTGCAGGAAAAGACAGCGTACCTATACCTGTAAATGTGGAGCGGAGCGGAGCTAAGTTCCCTCCCTCAGGACTCTGGCGTTGCCCACGCGCATTGTAAGTCCAATTGTATCAAGGTAATCCAGGATCGGTATGCCTCTGTTTCGGCCCTGTTCCAATATTTCTTTTGACTCCTGGATGGTAAGCTCGCCATTGCTCCTAATGTGGGATCTTACCTTTACC
The DNA here is from genome assembly GCA_019307135.1 of Deltaproteobacteria bacterium. Taxonomy (GTDB): domain Bacteria; phylum Desulfobacterota; class Desulfobacteria; order Desulfobacterales. The sequence continues at coordinate 81,626 of JAFDKF010000001.1, read as the reverse complement.
TTAATCTCATTCATCTTTTTTGAAGAAATAAAACGACCGTCACTGAGCTTTACAAGCTGGTTTCGGGAGCACAGGTGCATTATTGTTTTGTGGATGCTTTTGTTGTTGGGATGATGTCTGTGGAAATAACAGAATTTGCCAATGCTAAAAGAGCGATATCCAGAGTCCTCGGCAAAATTCAGAACCTCATGAATGAGTCTTCGATCATCAGTATACATTTTTTACTTTCCCATTTGCATATTGAGTTTAGGGATTGAGGGATTCAGGAATTAAAATCAATAGAACGCCTTCAATTCCTCAATGCCTAGATTCGAAATTCCTGAATTATGCGTTGACCGCACTTCGGCCACTTCAACATCTCTGTGGGAGCGGCATTCTTGCCGCGACCGTCGCGGCTGGAAAGCCGCTCCCACAGATTGGCCCAAATGATAATCATGCCCCCTTTGTGGAACGGACGCAGAGCGTCCAGAGGAGTGGGTTCCGACGCAGAGCATCGGAACCAGAAATAATGAAGATTCTGGCGTTGCAAAGCAAGGCATAAGGCAAGATCTTTTCCCGTACGCCCAGAGCCTTTCGGCTTTTGCCGTTCCTTTAAAGTCCCCCTTTTTAAAGGGGGATTTAGGGGGATTTTCAAACTGTCCCAAGAAATCCCCCCCGCCCCCCTTTGGAAAAGGGGGGAGATTTTGAGCCTAAGTCAATGACACTGTCTTTAAACCTACACATTCTGAGCCAGCACGGCTCCGGGCTTGTCTGTTTCCACCAGCTCTCCGGGCTTGCCCAGGAAACTGGCATAATTTACTTCAACGCCGACCATTTTTGCTGCATCTTCAATGCTGGGCGGAAGCTGAGGCTGGGTCAGGAGCACAACAAGATCAAAGGTCTCGATCTTTTCACTTCCGTTTGCCTCATACTTGACCTCAATGTCCTTGTTTTCACCCGCCTCGGCAGCCTCAACCACTGTGCCGTTCACAAAATTGACTCCCGAAACCTTATCCAGGTCACTTCCCGCAGCACTTGTCTTAAGGGCGTCCATGTCCGGCGAGATAAAGCTGATCTCCGCGCCGTCTATTTTTTTCTGGGCAATGATCGCCTCGTTGATTCCGAAGATCAGGGTTGCATCCCGGATTTTGTCATCAACCGATCCAAAGGTCTGCACAAAGGCGATCTTTTTCGGGATCTCTCCGTCCTGGGGGCGATATATGAGGCCGTTGCTCGGCCCTGTATCTGCCAGCATACGCTCGACCTGTAGATCGGTCACCACGTTCATGTGTTTGTTGCCATAGTTGCCGGCTATGGGGGCAATTTTACGCTGCATGCCGGAGGTAAGGACGACCTTGTCTATTGTGAGATCAAAGTCTTCATCCGGCATTTCAAAGTCGATGGCCTCAGGCTTGCACTCGGCCCAGCACAGGGCACATCCCAGACACCGCCTGCAGCTCAAACACCGCTTGGCCTCGGCAACCGCTACGTCTTCAGGGAATCCGGTCTCTACTTCTTTGAAGTTGCCCTGTCTTTCCTTGACGGAGATCTCAGGCATCTCAGCACGAGCACTCGGAATATCCTGAAAGCCGATGATGTACCTGCCTTTTTTCTCGTATATATACATTTTACTTCATCCCTCTCAAATATTTGTGAATAGATTCTGCTGCAGTCTTTCCGCCTGCACAGGCACGTACAGCGATGTTTGCGCCCGTGGCAGCATCACCTGAAGCAAACACCCCTTCCACATTGGTCTCAAAGGTCCTGGGATTCACCTCAAAGTTTAGTTTCCTCCCAAACTTGAATCCGAATTTTTCGTCCACCAGCGAGTTATCCGTTACCTGCCCAATGGCCGCAAACACCGTATCAGAGTCCATGACAAACTCTGAACCTTCAATAGGTACAGGCTTGCGCCTGCCGCTGGCATCGGGCTCACCGAGCTCCATCTTCAGACATTTCATCCCCACGGCCTTGCCGTCCTTGACCACGACCTCCTGGGGAGCAACCAGAAAATGGAAGGCCACCCCTTCCTCCTCGGCTGCGTCCACTTCCCATGGGCTTGCAGGCATCTCCTTGCGGGTCCGACGGTAAAGCAGATTCACCTGGTCAAAACCAACCCTCAGGCTCGTTCGGGCCACGTCCATGGCCACGTTGCCGCCACCAACCACGATGCATGTCCCCTTGTTGGGGATCTCGTTTCCGAGGCCTGCATCCCTTAGGTACTTGACACCCTCAAAGCAGCCCTCTGCCTCCTCGTTCTTGACACGCATACTCATACCCTTGTGGGCGCCAATGGCAAGCAGCACGGCGTCATAGTCACTCTTGATATCATCAAAAGTGATATCCTTTCCAATGCGCACACCGCACTTGATCTCCACTCCGTGCTTTGTAATGAACTCAATATCCTTGGCCAGGATCGCCTTGGGGAGCCGGTATTCGGGAATCCCTACCCGGAACATACCACCTGGCTCAGGCAACGCCTCAAAGACCGTTATGTTATTCGAATACCCGAGCAGGGCCAGGTGATACGCACAGGTAAGCCCGCTGGGACCACCGCCGATAATGGCGATCTTTTCAGGGTATGTCTCATCCGGGACTTGAATCTTGGGCTCAACATTGCTGTTGATTTCAACGTCGGCCACATACCGTTTCAGGAAACAGATGCTTATCGGTTCATCCATGTACCCCCGGTTGCACTCGCCCTCGCATGGATGGGGACAAACACGACCAATGCTGAGCGGAAAGGGGAGTTTCTTCCGGATGGTGGCCAGGGACTCAGCATACTTTCCATCCGCAATCTGGCCCACATAGGTCCGGATATCTAAATTGATCGGGCAGGTCCGCTGGCAAACAGGCATGTCCTCCTTATAGAGATTGTACCCGCCCCATGCGGAATTAAAAAAGTCAACGGCTGTGCGCCACTCAAGGCCCTCGTTGTAGTCATCGTACATGTGGATCGGGCATACCCTGATAGCGTTTACCAGATTATCCTTTTCAGTGTGAACACGGGGAGTCCGGCAATGGACCTTCACCTTGTACTGGCCGTTTTCACCAACCAGCGCCTGTACATCTCCGTTTGTCAGCACCTCAATATTATCATTCTCCTTGATCGCTGCCAGATCAGGCACAGCAAAGGCATCGCCGTCTGTGATGATCCTGTCTTGAGGAATCCGCTCCCCGCCAATGCCAGGAAAATGCTCTGTCAGGTAAACCTTGTTTCCGGCAGCAGCCTCTTCCAAGGCCGCTTTGATTCCGGCAACACCTCCACCCATAACTAAAACTTTCTGTTCAGCCACGTTAGCACCTCCCTTCTTCAGCTTTGTTCACCTTTGTATTTGTACATGGGGGACGTACCCTCCACACCATCCATTTCCACAAACCCCCTGCGGTTCAGCGCCAGAACGTATTTCAGGGTGTCCGGCGGCGGGATCTCCAGCTCTTTGGCAAGGTCTTTTACAGCAGCAGGCTTCTTTTCAAGGGCCGCTATGATCGAGTGAGTGGCCATTTCATCAATGATGATCCCACTTAAGGTCCGGTTAATCTCGTGCTGGGTAAATACCTCCCCGTACTTGTTGCCGCCATTAGTAAATACAGACTTTTTGCCCACGACCCAGCGAAGCTTTGGTCCTGCCAGGGCCTTCTGGGCGATCTTGAGTCTTTCTGTGAGTTCAGGCAGGGGATACTTATCTGCTGATCCCAGAGGGCCGAGCTTTTGGATCCTCTCGTGAAACTCGGTATTAAGATCGGCAAACCGCTGGCCTTCGGCTGCTGAAGCCTGGTTAAACTCCAGCCGATCCGGATTGAGGCCCGCGTAGACTAACGCCTCATGGGCCATATCTATCTTTTCCTGGGCCTTGTAGTTGCCGTCGATGTAATGGCAATCGCCAAAATGACAGCCAAGGATCAAAAATCCATCAGCGCCATAAATAAAAGCATCGGCGATCAGGGTCGGATCAACCCGGCCGCTGCACATACCCCGGATGATCCTGCCGGTGGCTGGATACTGTATCCTTGACACACCGGCAAGGTCAGCCCCCGCATAGCTGCACCAGTTGCAGCAAAAAACAAGTATCCTCGGATAAAAATCCTCTGTCATGAGAAACCTCCTTGTTGGTCATTAGTCATTTGTCACTGGTCATTAGTCATCGAGCCCGAATTCAGTAAAGGTATTTGAAAATCATTACCAGTCCTGTCATTGCGAGCGGTAGCGAAGCAATCTCTTGGTGAAGGGATTGCTTCGTCGCTTCGCTCCTCGCAATGACATTTTGTGAACCTTGCGAAATTCGGGTTGATGATTGATCATTCACTATTTACTTTTCCTGAAGCATCGCGGCTAAAAGCCGCTCCCACGGGCCAACGGGCTCAACCGGCCAAACCTTTAAGCCGCAAAACGTGCCTCAATCTGGTTGGCAAATTGATCGTCTGTGAATGAATTGATCGTAATGGCATGCCGGTAGCAGGTTGCGGCGCACACACCGCAGCCTTTGCAGGCCGCTGTGATCAGCTTGACTTTCCGCCCTTCTTCGGTCTCTTCTATATCCAGGGCCTTGTATGGACAAAGAGCCACACAGAGCCCGCAGCCACGGCAGGCATTCCTGTCTATGAACGCGGCCACGATAGGTTCGATGGCCAGAGCCTCTTTGGACAATACGCCCATGGCGCGGACCGCCGCGGCCTGAGCCTGAGTTATAGCCTCCTCTATCGGCTTGGGGTAATGGGCCATACCGCAAACAAACATACCATCAGTAGAAAAATCCACCGGCCTGAGTTTCATGTGGGCCTCTAAGAAAAACTTCTCTGCATTGATCGGGACTTTCAGCATCCTGGAAAGTTTTTCATGGCCCTTGGGGACAATTGCGGTTTGAAGAGTAATGAAGTCAGGCTCTATTGTTATGGGCCTGCCAAGGACATGATCGGTCACGGTGACGTTCAATCTCCCATCGACCTCTTTTACTACAGGCTTGTTATCAAGATCATACCGGATAAAGATTATCCCTTTTGCCCTTGCCTCCTGGTATAGCTCTTCGCGCGTACCGTACGTCCTAATATCCCTGTAAAGGATGTAGACGCTCATATCGGGATTCAATGCCTTCAGATCAATGGCGTTTTCAATGGCATGGGTACAGCATATCTTGCTGCAGTACGGCCTCTGGTCATCACGCGACCCCACACAATTAATAATGACAGCAGCTCTGGCTGCTTTTACTGTTTCTGGCTCATCCGTGATCTTCTTGTCCAGATCAAACCATTTCAGCACATTGGGGTTCTTGCCATATAGATATTCCCGGGTGTCAGAGGGACCGGCCCCGGTGCTGACGATAATCACGCCGTGTTCGAACTCCTTGCCAGTTGTGAGCTTTGTCTTAAAATTTCCCACAAATCCGCTAACATCCTCAAGCTCAGCGTTAAGGTGGACACTAATATTCTCATGTTCGGTGACCTCCTTGATCAGGTCATCCGTAAAGGTCTTTACAGTTTCACCCTTAAAGCTCTTTCGGAGGTCGAGGGCATGACCACCCAACCTGTCTTTCTTTTCAACAATGTGCACCTTGAAGCCTTGCTTCGCAATGGTGAGGCCCGACACCATGCCGGCCACACCACCGCCGATGATAAGAGCCGCAGGGGTCAAACCTATTGTTACCGGCTCCAGTGGTTTTACCAGCGCCACCTTGGCAACCGCCATTGCAACCAGGTCTTTGGCCTTTTCCGTGGCAAGCTCGGGCTCTTTCTGATGGACCCATGAACAGTGGTCCCGGATATTCGCCTGTTCAAAGAGGTGTTTATTGAGACCACTCGCCTTTAGAGTTTCCTGAAATAAGGGCTCATGTGTACGCGGCGTGCAGGCAGCCACTACCACACGGTTGAGGTTCTCCTTCTTGAATACCTCGGCCATCTTTTCCTGGGTGTCCTGGGAACAGGTAAAGAGGTTGTCTTCCACGTAGACAACATTGGGCAGGGTTTTGGCAAATTCGGCCACCTCCGGCACATTGACAATGCTGCCAATATTTATGCCACAGTTGCAAACAAAGACCCCAACTCGCGGTTCCTCTCCGCTGACATCTTTTTCCGCGGGAAACTCCTTTGTCTTTGTCAGGGTCCCGCGGGCAGGGGCCAGAGAAGTTGAAGCAGCCGCGGCAGCAGCGCTTGCCTCCATAACCGAATAGGGGATGTCCTTGGGTCCCTGGAAACAGCCGGCAGCATAGATACCGGGAACCGATGCGCTGACCGGCGAAAAGCAACTGGTTACGGCAAAATTGTTCTTGTCAAGGGTTATACCGGTCTTCTTGGCAAGCTCCGGAGCGTCCCTGGATGCCTCAAGGCCGATGGAGAGTACTACCATATCAAAGTCTTCGTGCTTGATATTACCCTGTTCATCCGCATATCGAATCGAGAGGCTCCCATCTTCCAGTTCAAGAATCGTATGAATCCTCGAACGGATGAAACGGATACCGATCTCTTTCTCCGCACGCTCATAGTACTTGTCAAAATCCTTACCATAAGTGCGCATATCCATGTAAAAGATGGCGCAGTCCAGTGGAATCTTTGAATGCTCTGCGGCAATAACCGCCTCTTTTATGGCATACATGCAGCAAACTGCAGAGCAATAGGTATTGTCACAATGGTGTATATCCCTTGAGCCCACGCACTGGATCCAGGCAATCTTTTGCGGTTCCTTGTGATCCGACAGGCGCACCAGATGCCCGTCAGTCGGGCCGGTAGCCCCCAGGATGCGCTCAAAATCCATGCTGGTGACAACATTCTTGAAATTCGTGTACTGGTACAGGCTATCTCCTGACGGGTCAAACGCGCTGAAACCCGGGGCGAGGATGATGGACCCCACATTAACCTCAATGATCTCTTCTTTGTCGTCAAAGTTAATGGCATCGTTTTCGCAAAATTTTTCACACGCCTTGCATTTCCCTTTCTTGCCGGCGTCAATCGCCTTGAAGTACAGGCATGCATCCCGGTCGATCGTATATTTCAATGGAACGGCCTGGGAATAGGGAACATAGATCGCCTTGCGCTTGGTCAAACCCTCATTGTATTCATTCGGCACCTTCTTGGGACATTTTGAAGCGCAAACACCGCACCCCACACATTTGTCCATATCCACGTAACGGGGGTGCTTCTTGAGTTTAACCGTAAAATTGCCTTCCTCACCGGATATGCTTTCAATCTCGGTAAGGGTCATCAGGTTGATGTTGATATGGCGTCCGCACTCAACCAGCTTGGGGGATAAGATACACATGGAACAGTCATTGGTGGGAAAGGTCTTGTCCAATGCCGCCATCACACCGCCAATAGCCGGGGATTTCTCGACCATGTGAACATAGAAACCCGTATCCGCCAGATCCAGGGCGGCCTGAATGCCGCCGATACCGCCACCGACCACCATTACAGAACCGGTAACATTTGCTTTTTCCATCAGAAAACCTCCTCTGTTTATAAAACTATAGCCTCGGTCACCACCTGCCAGATATACTCGATGTCCATAGATCCAAGCTCCGTAGATCTTTTCGTTTACAGTCCAAACTCTGCCAGATCAGGACCGAGATACGTACGCTCATTTTCTCCCAACACCCCTAATGAGAGACAGATAAGTGTCCAGAGGTGAATCGTATGATAATGACCACCGTGAAACTCGCAGATATCCTCTATCTGCGCATGACAATTGTGGCATGGCACAGCCACGTACTGCGCGCCTGTTGCCATGATCTGATCAAACTTGATCTTGCCATAGGCTCGTCGTTGTTCGTTGTACGGCGCCTGAAGTGCCCCACCACCACCTCCACAGCAGAAGTTGTTTGACCTGTTTGGGTACATGTCGACAAAATTCTCTTCGCCAACCAAGCTCTTCATCACAAAGCGAAGATCTTCTGCCACGGGATCACCTAATGACTTCCTCACAAGCATACATGGGCCCTGAGTAGTGAATTTGATATTGTCTACGTTCCAGTCCGAATTTACCCTCAATTTTCCTTCCCTGATCCACTGGGCATAGTATTCAACGATGCTCTTGAACTCGAACTTGTGGGGTATATTGAACCGTTGCAATCCGGCCCAGATTGAATAAAATGAATGGCCGCATTCCGTATTGATCAAGACCTTGCACCCCAAATCATTGTCAATATGTTCCGCAAGCGTCCTTACAATGTGTTCCCAGTTCTTGTCGTCTGCCAGGAACATGCAGTAGTTCTCACCGCCCCACATAATGGCCGGGTATGTCCAATCAGCGCCCACAGTGTGAAGTATCTTCCAGAGGGGCACCATCTCATCCGGCTCTGTCACAGGTCCACGTGAGTTCTCGTTCAGGCACAGCTCGGCCCCTTTCCTGCCGACAAACGCCTGAAGGTCCTTGAATGCCGGCTGGGTCTCCCGCACCTCCTCTGCCACATCCTCCACACAAAACTTAAAATCCTCAGGTTTGGCTCCCATCGCGCTTCCGTTTGAGCTTATATGGTAGTCACACGACAGGCGAATCCCCTTTGGACGCTCCTCACGCGGCCAACTCGCACGGACGTTATAGACCAGTTGAGGGATATCTACCTTCATGGGACAGGCCGAATAACACCTGTAACAGATAGTACAAACCCAGACCCACGGGGTCTTCATTACCTCTTCATCCAGCCCCAAAAGGACCATCCTCAAAAACTTCCTCGGATCGAGGTCAAATTGCCCCGTGGCCGGACAGCCGGATGTACAGGCCCCACACGTGAGGCAAGAATTCAAATTGGCATCCGGGACAAGCTCCATAACCTTCTTTTTGAGTTCGCATCTCAATTCCGTTAGCTCAATTGACTGTGACATAGAAATGTCCTCCTTAAAGATTGAGTAGGCGTTACCCGTGAACGGTTACAAAATTGATTTATGGCCGGCCTCGCTGAACCGTCATGTCAGGCGCACGTGCCACACCGCACAAATAGCTGGATTCTGCGTAATAGTTCACCCCTATTGTCATTTCGAACGAATGTGCCCGCCCTGGCGCGACATGAGAATAATAACCGATGCTATATAAGAACCCGGTCTGGGCCAGGGAGAAATCCTATCCCCCATACCATACAGTCAGCACGTCATAAGATTTCTCCCTGCGGTCGAAATGACAGAAAAAGGAAAGGGGGTGATCTATTACGATTCTGTTTATTGGATTTTGGTTAAGCGAAGACTTCTTCTGGCAAGACTATGAGGAAGTGAAAATCTGAGGATAGCAAACAAGATGAGAGAAAGAGTGAGCACTTCCAGCCTTGCTAAAAAAATCTTCTATAATTTCGTGCAAATAGCCTAACCTAGGCTTACTCGAAACTATCGCAAGACCTCATATGCTCAGGCGATTCTGTATCGTTACCTCAAACACCCGTTCTCACCCCCTTTTTTCTCATTATTGTGCGCATTCCCAAAAAGTAGGACATTGATTTCTATTAGGCTGTAGCGCAGTGCTTTAACCCTGCATTTTCAAGGAATTTTCCTCTTTGGCACCGCTAAAGCGGTACACTACATTACATTGCATGAATAAATACAAATCAATTGATTACGAAAGTCGCCTACTTTTTTTGGAGTGCTTCCTTCATCATTTTTCTGCTGGAACAAAATTTTGCGACCTGCGCGGTTGCTTGAAAAACCCCCGTTTATAACCCGTTGAGCCCGTTAGCCGGAGACGTAGCGTGGGGGCTCTGTCCCCCACAATATGTGCCCCACAGAGGGGGCACGCTACGGGGTGTGGCTATGTGGGCCATGTTGAACAGGCCAATGGGCTCAAGGGCCAACATAGTAACCGCACAGGTTAGAATTTTGCTGCATTACTCAAGGCTTGACGAATAACGAAGTTTGGTAGATATGTCAAATAGATAATTGCCAAGGTAACAGAAGAAGGTCATTTGTTTTATCTATACGATGCCTCATATAGATGTTCAGATATTCAACACTATTTTTCAAGTAGTCAATCGGTTTTCCCAATTGAGGTTACGACATCCCCATTGACCAGCCAGGCATCCTTCACGCAACCCCAAAAGTAGTTTACACTTTTTGACGTCAATGATTATTTGGGCCAATTTGTGGGAGCGGCATTCTTGCCGCGATTGTCGCGGATAGAAAGCCGCTCCCACACACATGTTGAAGTTGCCAAAACCATGATCAAAGCCCAAAGAAGCTGGAACATTACCTTTTGGTCTCTATAGAAAAAGTGTAAACAGGAAAATGAAGGATGCCACCAGCCACAATAAATCCTTTGGGTCCATAAAGAACGTTGAAATTCAATACCAGATAACTATCATCAAAATCCGATAGTAATCTGAAAAGTGACGATGTCCTGGTCATCTCTACTGGCATCACTATCTTGGTCAATGTTCGTGTAATCTGCGGTTATCTTGCAGTTGTGCCCTTTCATAACATAGTTCAATCCAGCAGTCCAAACGTCTGTCTCGTAATCTTTATCAACATCCCTTTTATCAACATCCACTGTTTCATACCGGATAAATGGTTGTAAACGGCCAGGGCCGATTGAGCCAGGGAGAAGATATCCTGCGTTGATGTACCAGTTCTCGGCATCGTCGCCCGCTTTCAGTTCAGAGTAATTGTGGTTCTGAGTGCAATTGTTGATATCGATATAGGCAGCTTCTACTGTGATCGCACCCGCTCCCACTGGATGGTCAAAGAAGGCGTCAAGAGTCCACACGAAATTATCCTCGTCTGGACGGTCATTCAATGTGAGATCGTCTTGGCTGTCCATGCCAAAGCCAAAGCTCAAGACTTTTTTCTTGCCAAGGTAAGTCCCCTTGTTGAACCAACTCGTTTCGGGCTCCAGCAAACTTAACGAAAGCCGGCCGACGAACCGGAGGTTGTCTTCGGGGTTGTCGTTAATCACAACCGTTTTGGCCTCGTTTTCCGTTTTTCCCTCAACCCCTTCAGAAACCATAAAGCGGTATTGCAGGAGCCCGTCCAAAGGATTGCCCCATATGGTCACACTGTCATCTCGCCCCACCTTCTGGGCATAAAAAATATTACTCCGCACGCCACCCTGCAGAAAAGGGAGGTCTGTGGTCAACATGCACTTTGTCGAGGTTGTGCCATAGTTGCGGGTCAGTGGAACATACATTCGTCCCATCTGAATCTTCAGGGCCTCATGCAGATTCAAGGTAATCCACAGGTCTCGCCATGCAACGCCGCTGCCCAGCCCAAGCCCGGACTTATCCAGCCCCTCTTGACCGACGCGATCCGAAGCAACGTGAGTGAAAAAGCTAACGAGGTCTGTCACCTGACCCTTCAGATACATATAGGCCCTTCGTATCATGAAATCGTTCAAATCTTCCTCATTTATCTTACCATGGTTCTTGCCATCCTCAACATACTGATACCAGGTCTGCATCCAGATGCCGACCTCTCCTTTTGTCTGTTCATCAATCTCTATCTTGATTCCGGCCCAAGAAGGACTCGTCATTCCGCAAACAAACAACAACACGATCACCATTTTACCTAATACCGCCAATTTCTTCATGCTCCTTCCTCCTGTCTTTCAAGATCTAAGTACCCGTTCACAGGTTCAATGGTTCAAGGTTCAAAGGTTCAGTTGGTTTTGATCTCTGTCGCAAGGTATTCGCAGCCGCTGAAGCTGATAACAGTCTCCAAATCTACAAACAGACAACTTGGAACGCTGAACCTCTTTCAACCGTGAACGGTTACAAATCTACCTCATCTCTTATTCCTTCATGATAAGAACGTTTACTGCTTTCACGATCACCTTGACTTCATCACCCTCTTTTATTCCGATCTCATCTAGTGATTCGAGCGTTATAACCGAGCCCATCACGGATTCTGCGGGAATCGTCATCCTTATGAAGCTCATCAAATCGCCCTTTTTTATCTCGGTCACTTTGCCGATCAGTTGATTTCTGGCTCCTACCTTCAAACCCATCACCTCCTTTTGAGTCATACAGAACTTGGCTACGCTACGGTACGCGATTGGAATATACTTCTCGTTCCCACGCTCTGCGTGGGAACGGGTTCAACCGGGCGCTCTGCGCCCAATCAGGAAAGGTATTAGTGACCTGTCTGCCGATAGACAGGCGACCGCTCGCTACATGGCGCGGAGCGCCAAGGGCTTTGGGTTCCCACGCGGAGCGTGGGAACCAGAATGAACCGGTAATGCTCCCTATCGGAAACCCGCAAGCTCCCTCCTTATCTATACTTTTTATTTAACTGTCAAATAGATAATATTGATTCATTTGGGTGATCCTTATTGAACATTTCAATGATCACACCCTGTCATGAAAGGTGGTATTGACAAAAGCTATAGATGGTTGGAAAAGATATAGATATTTGCTATTTGACATATCGTTTTCTTCAGATTAGCAAGTCCTTCAAAGTATATCGTTTATAAGGAAACCATATGAAAATATTGAATAGGCTGAAGAAGAGACTCGCACCCAGGAAAAAAGAGGCATTTGAAAAGGGGAAAGGATTGATCATCTTAAACGAGGTATCAGAGGCCATGCAGGCAGAAAAGATGCTAAAAGGCTTTGGCTACGGGGTGAGGGGGGTAGCTCCTCCTCCTGAGATCCGGAAGGGTTGTGACCTGGCAGTAGAATTTAATCTTATTGATCAATTAGGCGTGGAAAGGCTCCTTAAAAGAAGTGGGCTTAGCCCCTTAGACATAGTGGCTCTGGATAGTTTATCTCAGAAGCCTTTAGATATAACCAAGGAAAAGGACTTTGGAAGGTATCTTATGGTGACCGCAGCCAACATGAAGATAACAGTAGATAAAGAAAAAGGCACCATCGTAAACATTTCAGGTGGGGGCTGTCCGGATGTTCCTTATTTGACCGTAAGCCTGGTAGGAAACAAGATAGCGGAGGTGGAAAATCCCGGAGAGAATGGCTACTCCCTCTGTGCCTATATGTTAGAAAAGGCATATCAAAAGGCCCTGAGCATGGTCAACAGTCAGCAGATGAGGGGGAGTGCCTGACTTTGCTTGCTATCATGGGCACCCTGCCTTTTAATGAAATGGGACTAAAGGCAGGGAAGGCAACATTCGAAGGTGGACGCCTTAAAGTAGAGGATTTTGAGGTTACGCCCAGCTTAGGCACCAGCGTCATGGTAGCATCAGCTTGCATTACCTGTGAAGCTCTTAACTTAAAATCACCCTATTTTGTCACCTCTGGAGATATCGGAGATGGAAAAAGGAGTAAAGAGCTTTATCAATACGTGGCCGCCAACCTGGGAACGCTGGATGTCACGGTTTTGGCCATGCATTATATCATGCCTGATATACCCGGAATGAGGAATATCCTTAATTCTCTGAGAGAAGCACGGAAGGAAGCAACCGTGATAGCGGATGCAGGTGCCATGTATGCCGCTAAGGCGGCGGACCTTGCACAAAAAATTGATATTTTTACCCCTGATGCAGGTGAAATGGCCTATTTAGCAGACCCTAAAGCTACACATCCCGCCTATGTGGAGCATCTTCTATTTGAGTTGGATGCAACTGAAGTTGTCACCTTGATAAGGAAGGCTTATGAGACCAGGAATACTCCAAAGATATTATTGGTGAAGGGACCTGTAGATTACATTGTGGAAGACGGAGAAGTGGTTGAGACCATTGAGGAGCCTTCCATTTCTGCCATGGAAGCAATCGGAGGGACAGGGGATAGCCTGACCGGGATTCTGTCTGCCCTGATTCATGGGGGCTATGAGAAGATTGACGCCTGCATAAAGGCAGCCAAAATCAACCGCATCGCAGGTAAACTGGCAGAGCCTGATCCTGCCACATCGATTCTGAACATAATAGGTAAAATCCCTGATGCATTAAAGGAGGTTGGATTATGCGCATGACAGCCGCAATAGCAGGAGGCATTTTTGGTTTACTGGGCGCTGCTGGCCAGGCATTCTTTCACGTGATACCTCCACCAGCCTATGGTATCTGTATCGCCTGCCATATGAGAGACATGGTGAACTGGGTGACGGCTCACATAAGCCCCATATATGGCCTGAAGGCCAGTGGCGCCATGATAATACCCGGCGGCCCGGTCTCTTATAACTTTCCGTTGCTTACCATTGTAGGAATATTGATTGGGGCAGTTATAGCTGCCTCAGTCAATAAGGAGTTTAAGTGGAAAGTCATGAGGGTATGGTGGCAAAAACCGTGGGCGGAGTTTTTCCTGGGGATACTGGTAATGATATCGGCCTTAACTTTTGGTGGATGTCCCGTCAGGACAGCGCTTAAGGCTGTATACCTGGATATAACAGCCATCATAGGCCTTATAATGATCGGAGTGGGGGTTTTTGTGGGATGTCAGGTACTAAGGAAACTAAGCTGAGGAGGTAACAATGGACTTATTACCACCAATTGCCACTATCTTTCTGGGGTTAATAATGGGATACCTTGGCCAACGGGCAAGGATGTGCTTTGTAGGAGGAATGAGGGATTATTATCTGGTAAAGGACACATACCTGATCAAAGGGCTATTTGCCTTCCTGGTATGCGCCCTTGCAGGATTTATACTGTTTCAATTTGTATCCCCTGCCATTAAGACCTTTCCCTGGTTTCTGGATGGCGGTGAGGTCTTTGCCAAAAAGTGGGCAGGTATGGGAGTGACAGCAAGCCCCAGTTCATTATTACCTGTGCCTGGAGACCCCATAACCTGGTCTCCAAAGGCGTGGGCACACATAACCCTTGCCATAGTGGGCGGATTTGGCCTTGGTTTTTTTTCCTGCATTGCTGGGGGCTGTCCCTTCAGGCAACATATAATGGCCGCTGAAGGAAGTAAGAGTGCCATAGTCTATCTTGTAGGATTTGCCTTGGGGGCTATAATTTTTCACAGGTTTGTCGCCCCCCTTATTAAAGCGGTTTTAGGTTAGTTCGTTAACAATCAATTTTATGCTTTTTATGGCAGAAAGTAAATTCGAAATCCGAATATCGAAATCCGAAACAAATCCGAATATCAAATGTTCAAAACAGTTATTCTGTAACAACCATGCAGCTTTTGTTTTGGATTTGGAATTTCTGTCATTTGAATTTGTTTCGAATTTCGGATTTCGTGCTTCGGATTTCCGGCTTGTCCGGGTTAGGAGGTAAATGTTATGCCCGACGTAACCTTAGATGTATGTGGTGAGGTTTGTCCCTTGCCTGTGATGAAGACCAACGAGGCATTGGCGAAAATGAAATCAGGAGAGACCTTAGAAGTGATAGTCGATTATCCACCATCAAAGGAGAATGTGAGGAGGCTTGCTACGAGCAAAGGCCACGAGATTGTCAACATTGCCGAGGAGGAAGAGATAATAAGGTTATTGATCAAGAAGTCATAGAAATATTGGAAGTATTGGCAAAAAGGGAGAAAAAAGGGAATCTGTCTCTTTTGGCTCGTGGAAGCACGTATTATGTCGTTGTCCTTGACCGGGGACAGGATATCCTATTTCTAGCAAAAGGGGGCCAATTAGCCAGGGCATTCAAAAAACAAGAGCAGAGACAAAAACAGGGCACGGATGTGAGTTGCCCTACATGCGATTTTATGCTGGCATCGGAAGGGGTTTATTCTATACAGAAATCAGAAGAGTTTATCCGGAAAATCTCCAGAGATGAGGCAGAAAAGACATTCAAAGGACTTGGCTTGATAGATCTCTGGCAAGAGTTTAGGAAGAAAATCCTAACCTCTTAGCCCATTACTCCACCACTCCATTACTCCATCAATCCCGAATTGCGCAATGGCCGGCTGAAAATGCCTGTCAATCCTGTCATTCCGAGCCGAAGGCGAAGCAATCTCCAGGTGATGGGATTGCCACGTCGCTCCGCTCCTCGCAATGACATTGCGAAAGCTCTGCAGGATTTGAGTCAATTTCCGCCTTTTGCGGATGAGCGGAGCAAACTAAGTTACCACAATTCTTCCTTTTGGTTCAGACAACACCTCTCCTATGATTGCCGTTTTATCCATCCCTTTTTCCTTTAATCTGTCCACCAGATCATCGGCGCTTTCTCTGGCTACACAGATCAGCAGGCCTCCGGATGTCTGCGGGTCAAAGAGAATGTCCTGAATGAAGGTGTCCACAGAAGGCGATATATCCACCATGGCCTGGCGAAACTCCCGGTTTTTATAAAGTCCGGCCGGCACCAGCCCCATCGCAGCATATTCCAGGGCTTCCGGTAAAAGAGGAACCCTATTTGCCTGAATCTCCACCCCGAATTCGGAATCCATCACCATTTCCGCAAGATGACCCAGCAGACCAAAACCGGTAATATCTGTGCAGGCGTGCACAGGGTAATCGTGCATTACCTTTGCCGCATCGCGGTTAAGGGCGGCCATGAGATGGGTGACGGTTTCTATGATTTCGGCGGAGGCGAGCCCGCCTTTAATAGCGGTGTTAATGATACCGGTACCGAGCGGCTTGGTCAGTATCAGACGATCTCCAACCTTGAGGTCCTTCTTCGTGAGGACACGATCCGGGTGAATGAAGCCAGTGACAGACAGACCGTATTTGAGTTCATTGTCCTCCACACTATGTCCTCCGAGCAGAACCACTCCAGCCTCTTTCATTTTGTCCAATCCTCCCTGAAGGATCTGCCGGAGCACGGACATGTCCATTTGTTTCAACGGGAAGGCTACCAGATTCATGGCTGTTTTAGGAACCCCTCCCATGGCATAGACATCGCTTAAGGCATTGGCCGCAGCGATCTGCCCGAACCAGTAAGGATCATCTACAATGGGGGTAAAGAAATCCACGGTCTGGATAATGGCGAGATCATCACTGATTTTGTAAACCCCAGCGTCGTCCGGCCGGTCCATCCCCACAATCACACTCGAATCAGTCGGAATTTCGAGTCCGCACAGTCCCATCTCCAGGTCCCCTGGAGGCAGTTTTGAGGCTCAACCTGAGCCGCTAACAGTCTCCGTGAGGCGAAGACCTTTTTGGTCTGTCATGGTTTTCTCCCTTATAAAATCGCAGTGCGATTTTATATAACGTCCGCCTCCGGCGGACTTAAAAAAAAGGAAATTTCGGCATCCTTCATCTTGCTGTTTACACTTTTTCCATACAGACGAAAAGGTTATGTTCCAACCCCTTTCGGCTTTCATTATGGTTTTGGCAACTTCAACATGTGTGTGGAAGCGGCATTCTTGCCGCGATTGTCGCGGCTGGAAAGCCGCTCCCACAAATTGGCCCAAACAATGATCGAGGCCAAAAAGTGTAAACTACTTTTGGGCTTCTGTGAAGGATGCCGAAATTTCTATACAATTAGTCACTTAATTTTGGGGAATCCCCAGGACATCTCCATTAACTGCCAGCAATATATCCTTCGGGTCCATAATCAGCATAACTCCTCTTTCACCGGCATTTATAGCCACCTTGTCAAATTTTAAGAGACCTGCTTCCATGACAACCGGCAAATTCTGTTTCGTCCCAAAAGGACTGATGCCTCCCACCAAATACCCGGTCAGGCGCTCCGCAGTTGATGTGTCTGCCATTGCAGCCCTTTGCACTGAATAGGCCCTGGCAAGGCTTTTTAAGTCTACATTCTTGTCTCCTGGCATGAGCACAATGATGTAACGCTTTCGACCCAGATCAACAACCAGCGTCTTGATTGTTCTTTCGAGTGGCAATCCCATAGCTTCCGCTGCAAACACGGCCCCTTTTTCTTTGTGCTCATATTCGATGACTTCAAAATGAATCCCTTTTTGATTAAGAAATGTTATAGCCTGTGTTGCCATTTTTTGCCTAACATCTATACATCATTAACAAAGAGGCACGCAAGTTCGTCCACATTAAAAACGTGCCTTCTTCCACAAGGTGAAACTCGCCATGCACGGCTAAAGCCCTTGCTACAGGGGCTCGCTACATGGCTAGGGTGGGGGTGATCCGCCAGAGGCGAATCATTCTGGTTCCGATGCTCTGCGTCGGAACCCGATCCGCTTGACGCTCTGCGTTTGTGATAGCGCAGGAACCGCCCATGAGGAGTTCATATTGGAATCATGTACGGGCGCAGAGCGCCCGGTGGTATGCGTTCCCACGCAGAGCATGGGAACGAGAAACGTAGCGCAAGGCATCAGCCTTGCCGTCCGCCATGCAAACCTAAAGCCCTGCGCTACACGTAGGGCAAGCCTTTAGGCTTGCTTATCGGCTTTATATTGACGTGCTGCCAGCGGTGCCGCACCTAAGGCACCTACCATCTGTGGATTTTCTGGACCCGTTATCTTTTTTTTCGAGGGTCGCTTCCAATAGACGGCGCATGCACACATTTCGAGCCACACCGCCAGCAAATACAATCGGCTCTTTCACAGAGACCCTTTTCAGCATTCCTGCGGCAGGGTTTTTTTTGACAGGATTTACATGATTTTTATGATTTTTATTTATCCTGTCTAAGAAATGGAAATCCTATACGCTTATCACCTTGTCGGCAAGCTGCAGGCTTGTCACAATATCAAGCATGTTGGTGGTCTCACCCACCCTCTTTTGCTCTAGCAGGTTGAAATGAGTCAGGCAGGTGCCGCACACCAGGACGCTAACACCCTGGGCCTCCAGCTGTTGTATGGCAGGCAGAGTCCTGGCCCCCTCAATCGTCAGCTTTACCCCGCTGTTAAGGAAGACCAATCTCCAGAGAACCTCCCCCATCTCGTCGAGGGTATTCAAAAAATTGAACATGAGGCCTTCTCCCAGCACATCATCTCCGGAACCCATGGTGCTCTTGGTAACCAGCACCAGCATCTTCTCGCTCGATTTAGCCTCCTCTTTCCCGGGGGCTTCTCCACGGCTTTCGTCAGACTTTACGGCCTTGATCTCAAAGTCAGTGCCCTCTTGGTGAAGAGACGCACTGAAGCCCCGGCTTTCCAGAAACCGGACGACGTTTTGGGCCGAGGCGGCATTGTCCACCACCACTGTGAATTTAGGGGCCTGGGGATTGGATTCAACAAAGTGCTTGGTCCTGAGCACCGGCTGGGGACAGGCAAGCCCCCGGCAATTCAATGTTTCCACACGACCTCTCCTCTTGGTAATTCAACTCAGGGGCTTTCAGGCATGATTTTCGTAATTCAGCCGATTACCCCATTATAGTATTTCGGATTTTAGAAGGACCTTCTAATAATGTCCACATAAATGTCAAATAGGTAATATCAACATTATTGGGTGATTGTTATTGAAATTTTCAATGATTCATTCAAGAGTCGAAAATATCGGCTTTGACTTGACCATGTATGAAACCTCGGGTTATAAGAAAGAACATCATTTCAAGGCGAATGTGGATTATTGAACAGCCTGATATGGCTTTAAGCAAGGAGGTGAACCTTGAATATGGACGAAATAATAACAATAATTCCTGGTTATGACATTATTGAAAAGTTGGGCGAGAGCCCCCAATCCGTCGTCTATAAGGCCTTTCACAAAAAAATTCCTAATCGGCCATTGGTTCTCAAGATTCTAAAAACGATCTCCCTGTCCAAAGGCCAAAAAAGACACTTTCGACAAAAAATGGAGCATCTCAAGGTCTTACATGATACCCACCTTATCACGCCTTTATCCTTTAATGTCAGAGGGGATATCCACTTTTTCACTCAGGACTATTTCGAAGGGATAACCCTTGATGAGTGGGCCAAAGAACAAACTAAGATCACCTTAAATGATTTTTTCACCATAGCTTGCAAGCTGACTGAAGTCCTGAATGAAGTTCATGAAGCAGGGATTATTCATGGCGGCATCAAACCGCACAATATATTGATTCAGCCGGAAAGCCTCGATGTCCGGTTGATTGATTTTATAACCCCCCTCGATGTGAGAGATGTGAGTCATTTCATTTATGACCGGAGTTATGTGGAGGGTACTCTGGCCTATACCTCTCCCGAACAGACCGGGCGCATCAACCATAAAGTCGATTTTCCAAGTGATCTTTACTCGCTGGGGATTACCTCCTATGAAGTGCTGACCGGCAGACTTCCCTTCTTCTCTACCGATCCTCTCGAATTGATCCATTCCCACCTGGCAGAAGAAGCGCCGCCCGCCCACGAATTGGATCCGAAAATCCCCCCTATTTTAAGCAAGATCATAGGCAAATTAATGCTCAAGCAGCCGGAGAAACGTTACCAGAGCGCTTCCGGGCTTCTGGTTGACCTCATGCGGTGTCGGGATGAATATTCAGCCACCGGCACGATCGGCGAATTTCCTTTGGGGATTTATGATCGTACCCATCGGGTTACCTTCGTCTCCAAAATGGTGGGACGCGATACAGAAACTGAAATTATCCTTGAGGAATATGATGAAGCAGCCAAAGGCTTTTTCTTCTCCCTATTCATTTCAGGGCTGCCCGGCATTGGAAAAACCCGCTTGATTCAAGAGCTTCAGAAGCCAATCGTGGAGCACAGGGGCTATTTTACCTCAGGGAAATTCGATGTCTATCAAAAGAACATTCCATATAGCTCCCTTATCCAGGCCCTCAGGAATTTGGTGAGGACCTTTTTAACGGAAAGTGATGTAAGGGTCGCTCTCTGGAAGCAAAAGATCATCAAAGCGGTTGGAAACAATGGCCGGGTGATCACCGACGTGATCCCGGAACTGGAAACCCTGATCGGCCCTCAATTAGAGGTTAAACCGCTTCCTCCTGTGGAATCCAGAAACCGCTTCCATGATGTCTTTGGCCGTTTTTTGACCTGCCTGGCCAGCGAGGAAAACCCCCTGGCGCTTTTCATCGACGATCTTCAGTGGTGCGATGTTGCCTCGTTTGATTTCCTGGCCAACATCTTTGCCAACTACAAGGAGCACCCATACCTTTTTTTATTAGGAGCCTATCGCCATAACGAGGTAGACTCAAGCCATCCCCTGACAAAGCTAATGCGAAGTATCAAGGAAAACCGCCAACCCCTGAAAGAAATCAGGTTGGAACCTCTTAAACCCGAGCACTGCCACGAGATGGTCTCCTATATCCTCGATGCACCTCTTTCACAAACCGAGGTCTTAGCCAATTTTATAACCGAACTCACCGAGGGAAACCCTTTGTTTGTAAGTGAGATGCTGTCATATCTGCATAATGAAAATTTGCTCATTTTAGATGAAAACATGCAATGGCATTGGGACATGGATAAGATCAGCCAGTCTGACATGCCGTCTACGGTGGTGGCGCTTTTTAGCTCAAAGGTACAAAAACTGCCTCCTGATACGATTGACCTGCTCGAATACTGCGCTTGCATGGGAAACCGCTTTACACCGGATGAAGTTGCTCTGGTCAGAGAAATTACATTACTTGATACATTTGAAAAGTTGAAGCCAGCCTTAGGCCGGGGCCTTCTGATAGAGAGCAAAGATGAATTGCAATTCGTTCACGACCGGGTGCAGGAGGCGGTCCTGAGTAGCATAAAACCTGAAATGCGGCAGCAGATACATTGGCAGATCGGAAACCACCTTCTTTCTGCTGTCCCCAAAGGGGCAGATCTGGAAAAACTGGATAACCTGTTCACCATTGTCTCCCATCTCAACTTAGGAAGGCAGAGGACGCTGGACAGAGAAACTGCTTACCAATTGTCGGATATCAATCATCATGCGGGTAACAAGGCCCTGGATTCCCTGGCTACAGAAGCAGCCAATGAGTATTTTCGACAAAGCCTTCAGTTTTTGCCGGATGACTGCTGGGAAATACAATACGACAGGACTTTCAAGATATTCCAGAAATTGGCAAAAACCGAGTTGATGTGCGGGAGATATCAGAGCTCGGAAAAACTGCTCAATCAATTACTTGATCATGCCAAAACCGATCTGGATAAGGCGGAAGCCCTGGCTGAGCAGACCACCTCACTCTCATCCATAGGCAATTTTATAAAGGCCATTGAAACTGCTAACCGCGGGTTGGCATTTTTCGGAAAATCGATCCCGGATGATCCTGAGCTTGCGGAGAAAAAACGAGAGCAGTTGATGAATGAAATCAATTCTCAATATGGTTCCAAAATTTGGGACACCATCCTGAATATGCCGTTTGCCAGGGAAAGGAAGAGTGAGATTGAATTGGCCTTCTACAGTGAACTTATCCCGGATTTATACATCTCCGGCCTGGTGCCACAACTCTATCTTTCGGCAGTGCAGTCAACCCAACATTGCTTGGAAGGCGGCATGGATGAATCGGTGATCTACTCTTTTTCTATCATGGGGCTCTATCTGGGAGAGCAAGAAAAATTTGATCAGGTCTTTCGATATGAAGAACTGGCCCTTAATTTGTGTGAAAGGTACCCGAACACCTTTGGGGCCACCCGGGGGATGAACGGGGTTGCCTGGGTTACTATGCATACGCGGAATCATCCCGAAGAACTGGCCAAACATTGTCTGAAAGCGATCGAGTGCGGAAAAAACTGCGGTGATCTGTATAATGCCGGGCTTTCCTACGGACCCTTGATGTGGGGTCTTCAGGTGCAGGGAGCCAACCTGTTAGCCGTTGAGGAGTACGTTAAGGAATGTCTTCAGTTTTCTCAAAAATACCATTTATCCTTTTCCGTTGCTCTGGCCGAGGCCATGCAGGCCGGCTGGGTTGCGCCGATGAAAAAAAATTATACATCTGTCCCCATGGAGGAAAAGATTAAAAAATGGGAGAGGGAGAATCATGTTTCCGCTGCGGGAAGCTATTTTGTCCACATGGCTTTGACCCGCTATTATTTGGGAGAGTATGAAAAGGCTGAACAGTATTTACTTGAAGTCAGGCGGTATCTGAGAGGGCTTACCGACCATTTACTGAAGCGACAGTGGCATGCCTTTCAGGTGCTGAATGCCCTCAGGCTGTATGCAAGGGGAATCATATACAAAAGCAAAGAAGAATTACTATCTTTTATTCAACCGCTCATCAAGAAGGTTGAGACCTGGGCTCAATACGGGCCAATGCTTAAACCTTATCTTGCCTTTATCTATGCGGAATTAGAAAGATTTACCGGGGATTTCAGAAAGGCAAGAAGCCTCTACTTTGATGCTATAGCTATTGCCCATGAACAGCGATTCACCCTGCTGGAAGGTCACCTTAATGAATGTCGGGGTGAACTTCTCAAGGACGCTGGTCTGGGTACGGCCGGGGTCTACCTGCAGGAGGCAGCGCGTTTGTATAAAAAATGTCATGCGGAACGTAAAGAGATCTTTATCATGGAGAAACACCCGGAGTATTTCGAGGAAGAAGCGCCTGCTTACATGCCAGTCGAAGCAGAGCCAGTCGAAGCAGAACCGGCTGCTTACACCCTTCCCTGTCTGGATGCTGACTACCTGATGAAATCCTCCGTTGCCATTTCAGCAGAGATCGATCCTGATGTCCTCTTGAGAAAGATTATGAACGTGGCCCTGGAGGCGTCGGGGGCGCAGCATGGGTATCTTTTGATTGAAGAGGATAGTAGCCTGATTATTCGCGCTGAAAGCCACGTTACCGAAAAAGATGTGGTCCGGACTGTCAAGTATGACCTTGAAGATGCCACGGATGTTTGCAAGGCTATCATCCGTTATGTGCATCGAACAAAAGAGAAGGTGGCCCTGAACAATGCTTCAGAAGAGGGTGAGTTCAAGGACAATCCCGAGGTTCAGGCCATGGGGCTTCGGTCCGTCCTTTGTCTCCCATTGATCAAGCAATCTGAGTTGATTGGAATTCTATACCTCGAAAACCGTTTGTCCGATTCGGTTTTCACGTCAGAAAAGGCAAGGATGACCGAACTCCTGGCCTCCCAGGCGGCCATCTCTCTGGAAAACGCCCGATTAGTAGATGAGATGAAAAAGGCGAAAGAGCAAATAAAGGGATCGCTTCAAGAAAAAGAGGTGCTTCTGAAGGAGATTCACCATCGGGTTAAAAACAATTTGCAGGTCATTTCCAGTCTGCTCAACCTTCAGCTCGGATATATCGAGGATAAACATGGCATCGAGATATTCAAGGAAAGCCAGAACCGTGTCAAATCAATGGCGCTCATCCACGAAAAATTGTATGAATCCAAAGACCTGTCGAGGATTGACTTTGCTGAATACATCCGAAGCCTGGCAACTAGTTTGTTTCGTTCCTACGGAGTCAGTCCAGATGCCATCATCCTGAAGATAAATGGCGATGATGTTTTACTGGGCATTGATACGGCAATTCCTTGTGCTTTGATTATCAATGAACTTATTTCAAATTCCCTAAAACACGCCTTTACTGCAAGCAAGGAAGGCGAAATCCGCATTAACCTTCGTTCGGATAATGATGATAAGTTTATACTGATTATCAGTGATAATGGCGTCGGCTTCCCGAAAGATTTGGACTTCGAAAACGCGGAAACCTTAGGTTTGCAATTAGTAATCACTTTAGCAAAACAGCTTAAGGGTACGATCGAGCTTGATACGAATAATGGAACAGAATTCAAGATTACATTTGCCCCGATAGAAATAAGGAAGAAATAATAGAAGGAGCTAAGACAATGGCGAATGCACAGGTGTTGGTTGTTGAAGATGAAGGCGTCATCGCGAAGGATATAGAAAATACGTTAAAAAATTTGGGATATGCTGTTCCTGCTATCGCCTTTTCCGGAGAGGAAGCCATTAAAAAAGCAGCAGAAACGCACCCGGATTTAGTGCTGATGGATATCGTGTTAGAAGGGGAAATGGACGGGGTTGAAGCGGCTGAGCAAATCCGTCATCACTTAGATATCCCGGTGGTATATCTCACTGCTTATGCAAATGACAAAACATTGGAGCGGGCGAAGGTGACAGAGCCTTATGGCTATATACTCAAACCTTTTGAAGAAAGAGAATTACACACTGCCATCGAAATTGCCCTTTACAAGCATGAGATGGAAAGAAAATTAAAAGAAAGCGAGCAATGGCTATCCACCACACTCAAGAGTATAGGCGATGCTGTGATTGCCACCGATGCCAATGGATTCGTAACATTTATGAATCCTGTTGCCGAGGCTCTGACGGGCTGGAAGCAGGAAGACGTTGCAGGAAAACCTCTTTCAGAGGTTTTCAATATCATAAATGAGGAAACAGGTAAACAGGCCGAGGATCCTGCAACGAGGGTGCTCCGAGAAGGTTTTGTCGTCGGGCTGGCAAACCACACAGTATTGATAGCCAAAGACGGAATGAGACGGCCTATTGATGACAGTGGTGCACCTATCAGAGATGACAAAGGAAACATCATTGGTGTCGTTTTGGTCTTCCGCGACATTACCGAGCGCAGGCAGGCGGAAAAAGCGCTGGCTGCCGAAAAGGAACGACTAGCTGTTACTCTGCGCTCGATTGGGGATGGTGTAATTACTACTGATACGGAAGGGAGGATAGTTCTAATCAATAAAGTAGCAGAAAAATTAACTGCCTGGCTCCACGAAGAAGCTACTGGCAAACCGCTAACTGAGGTCTTTCATATTATCAATGAGCACACCCGTAAGCGCTGTGAAAATCCTTTTGAGAAGGTAATTAAAACCAATGGTATTGTTGGCCTTGCTAACGATACAGCCCTTATCGCCAGAGATGGTACAGAGAGAGTTATAGCAGACAGCGGTGCGCCTATCCGTGATAAAGATGGCAATATTATTGGTGTAGTTTTGGTATTTCGCGATGTCACTGAAAAACGAAGATTAGAACAAGAACTAATAAACGCTGATAAACTTGAATCGGTCGGCGTACTTGCTGGCGGCATTGCCCATGATTTCAACAATATTCTGACGGGAATTTTGGGTAATATTACGCTGGCAAAGATATATGCAAAACCAGATGATAAAATATTTGAAAAATTGAGAGGGGCAGAAAATGCGTCCTTGCGGGCAAAACATTTGACCCAACAATTACTTACCTTTTCCAGAGGCGGAGCACCAATCAAGAAAACAGTTTTTATCTCAGAATTACTAAAGGATGCAGCCGTCTTTGCCTTGAGTGGTTCCAATGTCAGGTGCGAATTTTCTATACCAGGTGACGTCTGGCCGGTTGAAGTAGATGAGGGACAGATCACTCAGGTCATCAACAATTTGATAATCAATGCCAGCCAGGCCATGCCGGAAGGTGGGATAATCAGGGCGCGCGCTGAAAATATTGTTGTAGATGCAGAACAGGGTCTTCCTCTAAAAGAGGGAAAGTATATGAAGATATCTATTGAAGATCGGGGGATTGGTATACCGGAAGAGCATCTCCAAAAAATATTTGACCCCTACTTTACGAGCAAACAGAAAGGAAGTGGTCTGGGACTTGCCACTGCTTATTCAATTGTCAAAAGGCATGATGGATGTATTCGGGTCAAATCAGAACTTGGAGTGGGAAGCACTTTTCATATTTATCTCCCGGCTTCTTCAAAGGAAGCATTGATAGAAAAAGAACTCAGAGAAAGAATTCCTACGGGAAAGGGTAAGATTTTAATAATGGATGACGAAGACCTGGTCAGAGAGGTAGGAGGCGAGATGCTCGACATTTTAGGCTATGAAGTGGAGTTCGCCGAAGACGGTGCCGAAGCGATTGAACTGTATAAAAAAGCTAAAGAATCCGCACAACCCTTTGATGCAATCATAATGGATCTAACGATTCCTGGCAGGATGGGAGGCAAGGAAGCCGTTGAGAAACTTATCGAGATTGATCCTGAAGTCAAAGCCATTGTTTCCAGCGGTTATTCCACTGATCCCATAATGGCCGACTTTAGAAAATATGGTTTTAGTGGTGTTGTTGCCAAACCATATGAACTCAATGAACTGGGGGAGGCATTACACAAAGTAATAGCTGGAAGGACTTCACCCCGTAAATAGATATAAAGAGCCTCCACACGGCAAAAGACCTCTCACGCACCTTCTTCCTGGGTGGGCAACCTGTTAATCCATGGGAACGATGACGAGCATGAAGATATTACTCATTTATCCTTATCCTCTTTATGATCGATCTCAAGAAGAAGACATCAAACCAGTACCCATAGGAGTCTATTATATTGGTGCTGTTTTAAAAGAAAATCATTACGATGTTGAAGTATTGAATTGGTATAATATGCATAAAACGCCTCAAAAAATTGCTGAGGTTTTGCTCGAAAAGAAGCCTGACATTATTGGTTTTTCTATTCTAAATGCAAATCGCTGGGGTGGCATAGAGATCGCTCAAATAGCCAAGGAAATCAATCCCCACGTCAAAGTCGTTTTTGGTGGCGTTGCTGCGACTTTTTTGTGGAAACATTTCCTGAAACATTTTCCACAAATAGATTTTGTTGTTATAGGCGAAGGGGAATATGCTTTTTTGAATCTGGTTAAGTCAATTGAAAAAGGGAATTATAGAAACACCAAAAATATTAAAGGAATCGCCTTTAGAAAAAAAAGAACGATCGTAAAAACAAAACCCGCTCAAGTCATTCAAAACCTTGATGAATTGCCAATCCCGGCAAAGTATTTTGAGTACCAGCATGTGGTATTTTCTCGAGGATGCCCCTGGAAATGCACTTTTTGTGGGAGCCCGAG
Source organism: Deltaproteobacteria bacterium (assembly GCA_019307135.1). Taxonomy (GTDB): domain Bacteria; phylum Desulfobacterota; class Desulfobacteria; order Desulfobacterales. The sequence continues at coordinate 54,285 of JAFDKF010000001.1, read as the reverse complement.
GTTCTGGGGAGGGAAGATAAGATTTCATTCACCAAAAAACTTCGTTAGCCATATCGAACTGCTCTACAATAAAGGCATCACTTTCTTCTATGTTTCAGATGACAATTTTACGATTAACAAGAACAAGGTGATTGAAATCTGTAAGACAATTATTGACAAAGATCTCAGAATTGTCTGGGTTGCTATCTCGCGGGTTAGTTATATTGACGAGAAAATTTTATATTGGATGCGAAAAGCCGGTTGTACTCAGATAAGTTACGGAATCGAAAGTGGTTCTGAAAAAATAAGAGACCTGTTGAACAAAGAAGTCAAAACTGTTCAGGTTAAGAATGCCTTTGCCCTAACCCACAAATATGGGATCATAGCGCGGGCTTATTTCATATACGGATCTCCGGAGGAAAGCTGGGAAACGATTCAAGCTACCATTGACTTAATAAACCAAATAAAGCCCTTAATCTGTGTACTATATATCCTTGAGATATATCCAGGCACCAAGCTTTATTTAGACTTTCAGAAAAGGTCTAATGTGACTGACGATATCTGGTTAAAAAGAATGGAAGGTATTTGCTATTTTGAAACAGATCCGAATTTATCCCAGGAATCAGTTTTTGCCTTTGGGCAAAGACTCAGAACCGAGTTATATAAAAATATCAATCATTTCGTTGAGTCAGTGAACCTCATAGAAAAAGAAGAACTTTATGAAATGCATTCTGATTTTTTGTCAAGACTTGGCATGACCTTTAGCCACGGCGATTATTCGAAGATTGAGGCTATTAAAGACAAAGACAACATTGCCGAAAAATTATTCAACAAGTCATTGACTTATTATCCAAATCATCGAGCTTATCTGGGATTGGGGCTTATTAAACAGAACAGAAAGGAGTTTGAAGGGGCTATAAAGATTCTTTCTAAAGGAGTTGAGCTTTTCCCGGAGAGTGAAGAATTAAACTTGTGTTTGGGAATAAGTTATATGAATATGAGAGACTTTAGGAGCGCTCTTTCATATTTGCTGAAATTACAGGATTCAAAAAAAGCGAGCTATTATATTGAACAATGTCATAAAGAATTAGGTGATTAACGATCCCGCAGATTGACGCCGAGGTTGCGGAAAAGGGCCATGGGGACATGGGGACTTAAGTTTATCCAACCAGCGAATATTTTCTCCTTTACTGGCTTCTATCCTCGAATTGCTGATTTGCTGACAGACGGAACTGAAATTTTTAGCTTAAGGACACTTTCCACAAAATTGCCGTCACCTATTTCAACAAACGCTCTGTATGCGCGTCTGGCAGGACCAGTTTTCTTACCAAACATCCCCAGTACTTTGTCCGTATCCTGCCAGTCGTTTTTTCTTTTTGCCATCAAGACGCTGTGACCGCAGTACTGATGCCCTTCAAATTGAGACTTATCAAGTTAATTAGTTAAGAACGTCCCCTTTAGCGACCCAACGGTTCAGCGAAACTGTACCGCTGTCGGTTGCAGCGAAATCAGGCCAACCCTATACCCATCGCCTTACGTTCTTCTTGTACTCCAACCAGGCTTCACCGAAGGTCTGTCCAAGCTTTTTCTCTTCGAACCTTATGAAGATCATGTCTATGAAGATAGCAAATACAAGGAGAACTACATAGGGCATTAGAGATCCCTTGAGTACTGCGATTCCAAAGAGAATCAGCACGAACCCAAGATACATGGGATGCCTGCTAAGTCGGAATGCTCCACTGGTGATCAGTGCTGTTGATTCTTCAACGGGTTTAACTGTTGTTTCATGTTTTTTGAATGACCTGTCCGCAACAAGGTTCAAGACAATGCCGAGCGCCAAAGGAATAACGCCCAAGAGATTCCAAGGAAGAGCAAGGATTTTGATTCCTGGTAACAGAAAATGGAGCAATACCATAATTGCTATAGAAAGAAACAAGTAGACCGGTGGTATGATATTTATCGGCTTCATAGTTGCTCTTTTCCCGTCTCGAGAAAACACAGGTGTAACGTTGTTGCGCATAAACGCCCTTTCGCTGAGACAGGATTTACGGGATAATCAAGATATTTTTTTGCCTTATAATCCTTTCGCGCGAAGCATCCCGCAGGGATAATCCTGTCGGATAAAACGAACGATCTCACTCTTTCAATCGAATCGCACAAGGTCCTTCAGGAACTGTACATTGTTTTCTCCTCCACACGACTCGCGGTCAGTCCAAGGTCTCCGAGTATGGTGTAGAGGGCTGGGATCACGATGAGGACCAGGACCGTGGATGTTATGAGCCTGAATACGAGGCTTGCAGCTAAAGGGATAAGGATCTGAGCCTGAAGACTTCGCTCGGTGAGCAAGGGCCACTTCCGGGGCGGGGATGACCCTCACGGCCTGAAGCCGCTCCCGAACCTCTAACTGCTTAGGGACTTGCTTGAACTTGACCACCAGGATAAGTACGAGCGCACCCAGGACTACGGCTGGAATAATTAAAAACTTTCTGGATCTTTTTGAAGAATTCATGTCGATTCTCCATCTTGTGATGCGGTTTACTTGAACGTTTCGGAATTTCTACACCTTGTTGATGAGTGCCTTTAGGACAAGTCATTAAATAAGCCCCAAAAGAAACCTATCAGCGGACACAACTCGAATTCCGCTCACAAACCTGTCCACGCCGCTTTTCTTAACGACCTGGAATGCAAAGGGTATGTTCAGCTTTTTTCTGAAATAACGCAAATGAGGCGAAACGTTTGTATCATTCATTTTCGCTTCTACCGAAAACCACGGCTTCTCATCAACAGTCACAAGAAAATCGACTTCCTTTTTATCCACATTTCTTAAGTAATGCAGATTGATTCTATGTCCTTCATAATCCTGGAAAAAATGAACGAGTTTCAAAAGATGAGATGCCACGCAATTTTCAAACCGCACCGGTTCATCACTAATTTCCGACCAGTCCCAAAGATAGAGTTTGGGTTCCTTTTTTAGTGAACGATAGTTCTTTCCGATATATGGATATATTCTAAAGCAATAGTAAAATGTCTCCAAAATATTGAGCCAGTTCGATACTGCGCGGTGGCTTACTTCAAGATCCTCTCTCAAGGAATTAATGGATAACAATGCGCCTGCTCGCTCCGGGAGGATATCGCTAAGAAGCTGCATACTGGCAATATCCCTGATTTGTTGGATATCTCTGATATCCTCACGGAACAATCTATCAATTTTTTCGTTGTGCCATCTTCTGAGAACCCTCATATTTTGCTTCATAAAGGGTTCTGGAAACCCGCCGAACTTGTCAAGAGTTAGAAACGCATCCCTTTTACTTCGTGAATTAATGGGTATTTCCGTGAGAACAGACGACACAGACATCTTTCCCGTTATTTCGGCCAGAGAAAACGGATGCAACCGGTAGTAATGATATCTTCCCAGCATTGAATCACCGCCTTTTCTGTATACATCAAGACGGGCGCTGCCTGTAATCATGAACTTATATTTGCCTTTAAGTGTATCGTATTCTCCTTTAACAAATGATTTCCATTTCTTGAATTTGTGTATCTCGTCGAGAATGATTAATTCGGCATTTCCCGGCCAATCCGATTCCATGATTTTTCGGCGGTCACTCCTTTTGTCCCAATTATAGTAACCGACCCCCTGGAAATGCGTTGCGACAAACTCTCTGGCGAGGGTCGTTTTGCCGACCTGTCGCGGCCCGCCCACAAACACCATCTTTTCAGCAAGGTCTTCAAGTACATATTGCGTTAAATATCTGTTTTTCAGCATAGATATCCATTACAACCCTTAAACGACAATGTCAACATGTTTTGCGTATAAGCAAAAAAATTAGATAACAATTTTGCTTACACGCAACAATTCTTCCCTATCCCCAGCTTCCTATTTACGGCTATTTTGATTAATGTGGAATTATAAGTATATGTTATTAAAGGATTATTTTTTGCTGAGCATATCTCCTAAAAATGTGAGTTTCCATTTACTTCACTAAAAAATGTAGGGAAATGATACAAAAACCCAACAAATCTGTAAGTTCTCAATAAGTCCGGGTATCGCGTCTTGAAAGCAGACGTTTCCCTTGAGGCAGGTATGCCGCTGCCTGGTGACATTGCCCCAGTCTTTCGCGGTGATTATTGGTATCTTCTCAATAACCTGAGCCGACAGGTGGTTAAATTTGGAAATGTCTGACTGTCTGAGCGCATTAGTGAGCCTTAAGAAAAAACTGTCCTGTCGTGTGCGCCTTTGTTAAAATATATGAATTCCCGGTCATAAGAAAGGGCCTGGCTAACGACCGGATAAAGTGTCGGGAAAAGGGGCCTTCAAATCGATTGACATATCGCTTTGTGTTAGATAACTTATTTAAAATACATCTTATTGCTAACAAGACTCCGCGTGTAACATTTATTAGGGGGTATGACAAGCCTCTATGTCTGAAACTCTGGAAGGCCACCTGGAACGAATTGTCTACTTTAACGAGGAGAACCACTACACAGTAGCCAGGTTAAAGGTCAGGGGAAACCCCGAACTCGTGACAGTCGTGGGACAACTGGCAGGGATCGCACCAGGCGAGGTATTGAAGCTCTGGGGCAGTTGGGAAATCCATCCCAAATACGGCCAGCAGTTCAAGGCCAACGGCTACAGTGTTAGCCTTCCCGCCAAAATGGACGGGATTGAAAAGTACCTGGGATCAGGCCTGATCAAGGGGATCGGCCCTGCTATGGCCAAGCAATTGGTGGACCGGTTCCGAGAAAAAACCCTCCAGGTCATTGAGCGTTCTCCCAACAAGCTCCTTGGGGTAGAAGGGATTGGCGAGAAGCGGCTTCAGATGATCCTCAAGGCATGGGAAGATCAAAGAGAGGTCAGAGACGTTATGATCTTTCTTCAGGGCCACGGTGTGAGCTCCGGCTATAGCGCCAAGATATTCAAGGAGTACGGCCAGAACGCCATCCGGGTGGTGCGGGAAAACCCTTATCGGCTGGCATCCGACGTATTTGGCATTGGTTTTCTTATAGCTGACCGGATTGCAGAAAAAGTCGGCATTGCCAAGGATGCCATCATACGTGCCGAGGCAGGAATCTTGCATGTCCTCGAAAAGGTGTCTGATGAAGGACATGTGTTTGTCCTGTATGATCAACTACTGGATCGGGCCGAAGCACTCCTTGAGATAGACCGCACCGCCCTTGAGACGGCTGTCAGGAATCTGGCTGCATCCGGACGCATTGTGCTGGAAGACTTTCACCTTGAGGGTGATCCACCCAAAGCCATGACAGCGGTCTACTTGAAGGCTTTTCACGCAGCAGAGGTGGGTCTGGCCAACCGCCTTAAGGCCCTGCTTTCTGTACCCATAAAAGGCATTGGCATAGATGCCAGGCGTACAGAAAAACTGGTCCTGCAGAGGCTGGCCATTATGCTTTCAAAAGAACAATGGATTGGCCTGCACACAGCGCTTTCGCAAAAGGTGTCGATTCTCACGGGTGGACCCGGTACGGGGAAAACCACCTTGGTCAAGGCCATCCTGGCGGTCTTTGAGGCGGCCGGAAAGGAGGTCTTGCTTTGCGCACCGACGGGCCGGGCGGCCAAGAGGCTTTCGGAGGTCACGGGCCATGAGGCAAAAACGATCCATCGCCTTCTTGCCTATAACTTCAAGAGCGGCGGGTTTCAGAAAAACGAAAAAAATCCACTCGATGCTGATGTAGTGATTGTGGATGAAGCGTCCATGGTAGATACTTTTTTGATGTATCACCTTGTCAAAGCGGTTCCCATGATCGCCGCACTCATCCTGGTTGGGGATATCTATCAGCTCCCTTCTGTAGGTCCCGGAAACGTGCTGCGGGATATGATCGATTCCAAACAGGTCCCGGTCGTGTTCTTGCAAGAAATCTTCAGACAGGCCCGGGAAAGTCTGATCATCGTAAATGCCCACAGGATCAACCAGGGGTTTTCCCCGACCATTTCAGATTCCAAACACGACACCCTGCAGGATTTCTACTTTATCCAGCAAGAGGATCCCGAAAAGGTGCTTTCAACGATCCTGGAGCTTTGCTGCGAGCGTATTCCGGATCGCTTTAAACTTGATCCCTTGTCAGACATCCAGGTGCTGAGCCCCATGCACAAAGGAATTATTGGCACAACGAATCTTAATCGCGTGCTTCAGCAGGCCTTGAACCCCTCCGATGATATTATTGAGCGTATGGGGCGCACCTTCAAGCGCGGGGACAAGGTGATGCAGATTAGAAACAATTATGCAAAAGATGTCTTCAACGGAGATATTGGAACCATCAGCGGAATCGATCGGGATATTGAAAAGATCACTGTCAAATACGACGGCCGTGCTGTTGACTATAAGTTTGTTGAACTCGACGAGCTCGTACTGGCTTATGCCGTGTCCGTCCACAAATCCCAGGGCTCAGAATATGGAGCAGTGATCCTGCCGGTGATGACTCAGCACTTTATCTTACTTCAGAGAAACCTCATTTATACCGGGGTAACCCGTGCAAAGGAGTTGGTCGTGCTCATTGGAACCAAACAGGCCCTGGCCATTGCCCTGCGGAACGACAGGCCGCAAAAACGGATGACCCGCCTTTGTGATCGAATGCAGTTAAGCAGTTAAGTGGTTGAGTCGTTAAGTCGTTGAGTTTGATAAAGCGTAACGACTCAACCAATCGACAACTCAACAACTCAACACCATTGAAGTAGGGACGTGGGAGGATACGTCGTGAAAAACATCCTGGTGGTTGGTGGCGCAGGATATATTGGATCACACATGGCCAAGTACCTTTCGAAAAAGGGTTACATGCCGATAGTTCTTGACAACCTTGTTTTGGGTCACCGTCAAGCCGTAAAGTACGGACCGTTTTTCGAAGGTTCCATGAATGATTCAAGTCTGCTTCAAAAAATATTTTCAGACTATCCCATCTCAGCCGTCATGCACTTTGCTGCGTTTTGTTATGTCGGGGAATCGGTAGAGGAACCGGCCAAATACTACCAGAATAACGTGGCCAATACCCTGGTCCTCCTTGATGTCATGGTTGAAAGGAATGTTGGCAATTTCATATTCTCATCTTCTTGTGCCAGTTACGGAGAACCGGTCGAAATTCCTATGACCGAAGAGCATCCTCAAAAACCGATCAATCCTTACGGCAGAACCAAGCTCATGGTTGAACAGATACTGAATGATTTCAGGAACGCCTACGGGCTGGAATCAGTTTGTCTGCGGTATTTCAATGCAGCCGGGGCAGACCTTGATGGCGAGTTGGGGGAAGATCACAATCCGGAAACACACCTTATCCCCCTGGTTCTTAAGACTGCCCTTGGTCAGCGACCCCGTGTAGATATCTTCGGGGATGACTATCCAACGCCGGACGGCACATGTGTTCGAGATTACATCCACATCGAGGACCTGGCTCAGGCCCATCTACTTGCTTTGGAGAGGTTGTTGGCGGGCTTGCCAGGCGGACAATACAATCTCGGAAACGCTAAGGGTTATTCGGTGAAGCAGGTCATCGAAATTGCCCGGCGTGTAACTGGCAAAGAAATTCCGGCAAGGGTGGTAGAAAGGCGCCCTGGCGACCCCGCGGTCCTTATCAGCTCGAGTCAAAAGGCCACGAAGGATCTGGGCTGGAGCCCGCAATTTCCTGACCTTGAAACTATCGTGCAAACCGCCTGGACCTGGCACAAAAACAATCCGAATGGATATTGAGTTCATTGGGTTCATTGGGTTTGTTGAGTTTGTTGGGTTTATTGGGTCACAACAAACACGACAAACCCTGGCCCAGACCCTGGCCCAGACCCTGGCCCAGACCGGGTTTAACAGCTTAATACCTTATAACAAGCAGACGCGCCAGGGCGGGCCTGGTTTGCCAGCTTTACGGCTTTTAGCAAGCAGTAAGCACTAGGAGGCTGTCCGAGAATACGTCTTCATGTCATTTCGACCGAGCCGACTTCGCCATAGTAGCCTCGGCTACGACGGCTGAAAGGGAGAAATCTAAAACTTACGTATTTTCGATACAATAAGATTTCTCCCTGGCCCAGACCGGGCTCCATAAGGCTAGCGGGCTCATTGTAACACGTGTCGCGCCAGGGCGGGCGCTACGCTCGAAATGACAACTTTGCTGAGTTCTCGGACAGCCTCCTAGGGCACGTAGGGCAGGCAGTAAAGTGTGGTACGCACCCTTGGCCCAGACCTGAATTGCTGGCTTGGTAGCTCATAATATAAGCCCAAGCGCCAGGGCGGGCAAGGCAGGCACAACAAACCGTGTAAACACAACAAACACAATAAACACAACGAACACAATAAACACAATAAACGGAGTTTTGCAAGATGGATAACACCTCAAAAAACAGCAATATCACCTGGTTCGACGGCTATGTGTCTCGCAAGGATCGAGAAAGGCTCCATGGCCACAAGGGAGGGCTCATCTGGTTTACGGGCCTTTCGGCTTCCGGCAAATCAACAATTGCCCACCTGGTAGAAAAAGAGCTGCACCGCCGAGGCTGTTCCACCTATGTGTTCGACGGGGACAATGTTCGTCACGGCCTTTGTTCAGATCTGACATTTCGTCGTGAAGACAGAATAGAAAACGTCCGCCGAATCGGCGAGATGGTTAAACTCTTTGTGGATGCTGGTATGATTGTCCTCACCGCTTTCATCTCCCCCTATCGCCAGGATCGCCAAAAGGTCCGGTCCTTGCTAGAGGACGGACAGTTTTTGGAAGTCTACGTGGAGTGCCCCTCGGAGGTCTGTGCCACGCGAGACCAGAAGGGCATCTACGCCAGGGCCAAAGCCGGGGTGATCAAGGAATTTACGGGGATTTCTGCCCCCTACGAAGCGCCCGAAAACCCGGACATAGTCATCCACTCCTACAAGGAGGATGCATCGCAAGCCGCAGAACGAGTGATTGAACTGATAGAAAAGTGTAAGCTGATTCAATAGTATCCGAATGTCCACAGGATGGGCTATGTCCAGCAAAATAATACTGGATGAATCGAATGCGGAATGCGGATTGCGGATTGCGGAATGAAAAACAATTCCAGCAACGAGTAACCAGCATCCAGCCCACGTGATTTCGGATTTTGGAATCAAATGGAGAAGAAAAACAATCCGCATTCCGCATTCCGCATTCCGCAATCAAATAAGGAGGTAACATGAAGGTCCTTATCACCGGCGGTCTTGGCTTTGTCGGCACCCATCTTTCCACCCGTCTGCTGGAAGAGGGGCACCAGGTCACCGTTGTGGGGCGTGCCCCTGAGCCGCGGGCTGACACGCCATCAGAAATCACTTACATCTCGGCGGACACTACAGTGAAAGGGCCATGGCAGGAAGAAGTGGCTGGTCAGGACATCGTGATCAATCCGGCCGGGGCCTCGATTTTTAGGCGATGGAACGATAAGACTAAACGTTTCATCTATGACAGCCGGGTTCTTACCACATGCAACGTGGTCAAGGCCATGGTCCAAGAAAAAGGGGCACTGCTTTGCAGCGCGTCTGCAGTGGGATACTACGGCTTCCAGGGCGATGAAGAACTCACAGAGGAAGACGCGCCTGGCAATGATTTCCTGGCCACGCTCTGTGTTGACTGGGAAAATGAAGCTCGCAAGGCACAGGCCAAGGGCGTTCGGGTTGTCATAACCCGATTCGGCATAGTCCTGGGCAAGGAGGGAGGCGCGCTTGGACAAATGCTTCCTGCTTTCAAGAAATTTGTTGGAGGACCATTGGGAAGTGGCAATCAGTGGTTTTCCTGGATTCACATGGAAGACCTGTCAAACGCATTTGTGTTTCTCTTCGAGAATCAGGACATCAGCGGCCCGGTTAATTTCTGTTCGCCGAACCCTGTCCGGAACAAGGACTTGGCTAAAGCATTGGGAAAGGTCCTGTCGCGGCCGTCCTTCTTGACGACGCCTGCCTTCATGGTGCGCCTGGTGCTTGGAGAATTTGGATCTATTCTTCTGGAAGGCCAGAGAGTCGTCCCCGCTAAGCTGCTTAAGCACGGCTTCGCTTTTCGCTATCCGGAGATCATGAGCGCATTGGAAGAAATCATAGGGAAGGATACGTAAGAATTCCACTTTCAGTTCCCTCCTTCCAACCCCCCTGATCACTCTTCCTGGTTCCGTGCGTGACCCCCAGCCTTGCTTTTCTTTTATGAATACGCTTTGTTGATGGTTTCCAATTCAGGGAAAAAATTGCTTGACATTAAAACGATCGTTTGATACAAACGTTTGTTAAAAAAGCGGGGTTGGGTTAAAGCATGGCCCAAAAAAATAAAAACGACGTCACTAAAGAACGCCTCCTGAATGAGGCCGAAGGCCTGTTCGCCCAAAAAGGCTACGACGCCGTCAGCGTCAGGGAAATTACAAAGGCCGCCAACTGCAACCTGGCGGCAGTGAACTACCATTTTGGCAATAAGCAAAACCTCTACCTGGAAGTGTTCCGCGCCCGGTGGGTGCCGCGGGCCGGGCTGTTGCAAGAACATTTCAGGAAGTCTTTGGCCGCTCAAGGTTCCCCCTCACCGACCGCAGTGGCAAAAGCCCTGGCCGAGGCATTTCTTGTAGGCCCTCTATCGGATGAGGAGCGTCACCGCCACCATCAACTTATAGTTAGAGAGCTGGGCCAGCCTACCGAGGCCTTTGAGCTGGTGGCTGATCAGGTCATGCGGCCATTCTTCAAGGAGTTAGCCGACATGTTGCGTCCAGTCATGCCCGAAGGGCTGGGAGAAAAGCGCCTGATGCTCAACATATTGAGTATATTCGGCATGGTGCTTTACTTCAACTTCGCCCGGGCGGCGGTAACCCGCATCGCCGGGTACGAATACGACACAGCTTTCAAGGCCCGGTTGGTAGAACACATCGTGGAATTTTCCCTTAAAGGGTTGGGCGGGGCCGAAAAGGAGGAGATGCGGTGAAGCACATGTTCTTTCATCTGTTTGTGGCCTTAGCCACTCTCCTTGTATCAAGCGGATGTATGAAGGTGGGCCCGGATTACCAGCGACCCGACACCGGTATCCAAATGCCGGAGTCCTACCAGCATGCCCCGACCGAGACGGTAATACCCAGGCCCGAAGACTGGTGGTGGCAGGTTTTCACCGATCCGGAATTAAACCAACTGGTAGAGGAAGTATTGAAAAACAACTTAGACATCAAAAAGGCCACAGCCAGGATTCTGGAGGTGCGGTCCCAGTTCGTCCAGACCAGAGCAGACCGTTTCCCCGACTTAAGCCTTGAGGGTCAGGGTCGACGGCAACATCGGCCGATCATTGGGGTCATACCGGGCAAGAGTTTTAGTATTGAAACCGACATCTACACACTCTCATTGCCCGCTTCCTTTGAGTTGGACTTGTGGGGTCGTCTGGCTCGGGCTGAAGAAGCGGTGCGGGCCGATCTCTATGAGGCGGAGGAAAACCGTCGTACTGTAGCCCTAACCGTAGTGGCCGAGACGATCAGTCTCTATTTACAGATGGAGTCCTTAGAGCGGCGGATACAGATTACTTTGCTGAGCATCGAAAACTACCGCCGCAGTTTAGCCCTGGTCGAAAGTCGTTACGAGCGCGGTCTGACCTCTGTCCTGGATTTAAGGCAGGCCCGTCGCACCCTGACCCAGGCGGAAGCCGCCCTCCCATCCCTCCGTCAGGACCTGGGAATCACCCAGCAGAAAATGGCCGTGCTGCTGGGACGCTACCCCGAGACTCGACCACCTCGGACCCAGCCGGAAGACTACTTTAAACGCCTGGCCCCGGTGCCGCCAGGCCTGCCCTCTGATCTCTTGTTGCGTCGGCCGGACATCAGAGCAGCCGAGGCCAGATTGATGGGCTTAAACGCCCGGATGGGCGTGGCCAGGGCCAACCGGTTTCCCCGCATTACCTTGACGGGCAGTTTCGGGTACTCCAGCGAGGAATTGGATCAACTTTTACGGCATGAGAGCAAGTTGTGGAACCTGGCCCTGGGCATTGCGCAACCATTGTTTGACGCCGGTAAATTGAAGGCCGGCCAACGGGCAGCAGAGGCAAGATATGAGCAGGGCGTGGCCGAACATGCAAAGACGGTGTTGACGGCATTTTACGAGGTGGAAAGCGCCCTCTTGACTCGTAAGGAGCAGTTGGAACGTCGGGATCGGGTACTGAATTTTCTGGTGGAAGCTCGAGCCACCCAGGATGTGGCCGAGAAGCGCTACAAACGGGGTATAGTGGATTACCTAACCGTGCTGGAGGCCCAGCAAACCCGGTTCAAGGCCGAGGAGAACCTGGCCTTGGTCGATCTTGCCATTCTGAGTAACCGAGTCGCATTACATCGGGCTTTGGGCGGCGGATGGGCAGAGCCGAGTGAAGTGATCAGTGGTCAGTGGTCAGTGGTCAGTAGTTAGTGGTCAGTAGTTAGTTGATAGTTGGTAGTCCAGCAACGGACCACGGACAACTCATAACGGACATCCTCTATATCTGAAAAAGTGAATGGATAAGAATAGGGAATAACGTGACATGAACAAGACAAAGAGACGATTATTACATTTCGCCATTCCCATAGTCTTAGTCACCTTGGGTGCCCTAGGCATGCGCGCATTGACGGCAAGCAAACCCGAGATCAAGAAACGTAAACCGACTGCTGCAATACCCATGGTCCGGACAATCAAGGTCAAAACCGGACCACAATCGGTCCATATCTTAGGTGAGGGTACAGTTACACCCTTGCGGGAAATCAATCTGGTGCCTCAAGTGGGCGGCAAAGTGGTTCATGTCTCTCCCGCCCTGGTAAATGGAGGCGAATTCAGCCAGGGCGAGACCTTATTGCGCATAGATCCGGTGGATTACCAATTGGGCGTCACTTTAGCCAGAGCAAAGGCGAAAGACGCTGAAAGTCATCTTAAATTGGCCGAAGAAGAAGCTGCTGCGGCACAGGAGGAGTGGCGACTGCTGCATGCCGGAGGTCCCAAAGCAAATAGAAATCCGCCGCCGTTGGTGGCTAAGGAGCCACAACTGACGGCAGCTCAGGCTAAACTGGAGGCCGAACGGGCGGATCTTAGGAAGGCTCTCCTGAGCTTGGAACGGACCGAACTCAAGGCCCCTTTTGACGGACGGGTGAGTCAAGAAAACGTAGATATCGGCCAATATGTCTCACCCGGACAGGCCCTGGCTACCCTTTACTCCACTGAGGCGGCCGAGATAGCGCTCCCATTGGAAGACGAGCACTTATTCTGGTTCCATGTGCCCGGTTTCACCCCTGGTGACAGCCCTGGTTCTCGTGCTGTGGTCCGGGCCCGTATTGCCGGACGGGAGCGGACATGGTCAGGCGCAGTGGTTCGCACCGAAGGAAAATTGGATGAGCGCACCCGGATGATCAATGTGGTCGTACGCGTGGAGAAACCCTACGCCAAAAAGCCTCCACTCCCCGTGGGTCTCTTTGTCACCGTGGATCTTGAAGGCCATACATTGCCCAATGCCGCTATCATTCCCCGGTCCGCCTTGCACCAGGGGGATGTGGTCTGGGTGGTGGACAACGACGGTCGGCTTCACTTCCGTAAAGTGGATGTGGCCCGGGTTCAGGGTGATGACGTCATGGTTCAGGACGGGCTCAAGGACGGAGAAAGGGTGGTCACCACCCCGCTTAAGGCGGTCACCAACGGCATGGCCGTACGGATCGGAGAAGTGAAGGAGACAAATCGGTCATGAAAGGGATCGTCGCCTGGTTCGCGGAAAATCACGTTACCGCCAATCTGCTCATGGTCTTTCTCTTGTTGGCAGGTGTGGTCACAGGCCTGACCATGAAACTGGAGGTCTTTCCCGAGACTTCATTGGACCGAATCTCCATCAGCATGGCATATCCTGGTGCCTCACCGGCCGAGGTGGAGGAGGCCATCGTCCGCCGGATTGAGGAAAACGTAGCCGGCCTGGCCGGTATCAAGCGCATCGATTCCGTGGCTAGAGAAGGGTTCGGCTCGGTAAGCCTGGAAGTCATAAAGGACTGGGATATAAAGGAGCTTCTGGACGAGGTCAAGGCCGAGGTGGACCGCATTACCACCTTTCCCGTAGAGGCGGAAGAACCCGTGGTCCGGGAGGTGACACGGCAAACCCAGGTGATTAATGTCGCCGTTTATGGTGATGCACCGGAATCAAGCATCAAGCACTTAGCCGAAAAGATCAAAGACGACATTACCAATCTGCCGGATATCACCTATGCCGAGCTCTCCGGCATACGCCAGGGCGAAATTCATATTGAAATCTCTGAGCAAACCCTTCGCCGTTACGGGGTCACACTTGGCAAGATAGCCGAAGTCGTAAGAAGGGCCAGCCTGGACCTGCCGGCCGGCAGCGTCAAGACAGCCGGTGGCGAAATCCTGGTCCGAACCAAGGGCCGGCGTTACCATGCGTCGGATTATCAGGACGTGGCCGTGATTACCCGGGCTGACGGCAGCAATGTGACACTGGGCCAAATCGCGAACCTCATAGACGGATTTGAGGATGTGGATCTCACGTCCCAATTTCAAGGCAAACCGTGCGGCGTTATCGAGGTCTTCCGGGTGGCCGATCAAAATGCCCTGACCGTGGCCGATACGGTCAAGCGCTACATTGAGAAGATCAGGTCCAGCCTTCCTGCGGGGGTGGAGATAGGTTTTTATCGGGACCGGTCCAAGATATTGCGGAGCCGCATTGACCTGCTGTTGAGAAACATGGCCATAGGTCTGATCCTGGTGAGTATCCTGTTGGGGATGTTTTTAAACCTGCGACTGGCCTTTTGGGTCACTTTGGGGATACCGATTTCCTTTGCAGCCGGGATCTGGGTTTTGCCCAGATTTGATGTGTCCATCAACATGATTTCCCTGTTTGCTTTCATTACGGTGTTGGGTATTGTGGTGGATGACGCCATAATCGTTGGCGAGAATATCTTTCGCAAGCAAGACGAGGGGCTTGAGCCTCTTAATGCTGCAGTGCAAGGCGCACTGGAAGTGGGCCGTCCTGTGATTTTTGCTGTCCTGACCACGGTGGTGGCCTTCTGGCCGTTGCTTTTGGGGACCGGCACCATGGGAAAGGTCATGCGCAACATTCCGATTGTGGTGATCCTGGTCTTGCTCGGCTCCTTGGTGGAGTCGCTGCTGATTCTACCGGCCCACCTATCTCGATCCAAACATGGAGCGGCCGGCCGTAGGAGAGGCCCCAAAAAAGAAAAGCGCATGGTGCGGTGGCTGCGGTGGTTCATCAATGGCCCTTATGCCAAACTAGTCAGTTTCTGTGTCAGGTGGCGTTACGCCACAGTGGCCCTGGGTATCGCCATGCTCCTGTTGACACTGGGAGTATGGAGAGGCGGGTGGATCAAGTTCACCTTGTTCCCCAAGATAGACAGTGACACTTTGATAGGTTCCCTAACCATGCCGGCAGGCACACCGGTTGAACGTACGAGAGAGATCGTCACCCATTTGGAGCGGTCTGTAAAAGAAGCCTTGGCCGAAATGGACAAAAAGCGGCCCAAGGACGCGCCGCCGCTTTTTGAACACAGCAGAGCCTTGATCGGACGTCACTCGGGGGGACACGGCCCCATGGCATCCGGGCCGCAGGTGGGCGGGCATCTGGCCCAGGTCAGGGTCCAGCTCCTGGAAGGCGAACAACGGGATGTTAGTGCGACTACACTCGCTGCGTTATGGCGCAAAAAGGCGGGTGTCATCCCGGATGCCGAGGCTATCACGTTCCGGAGTGCGCTTTTCAGTGCAGGCAATCCTGTTGAGGTTCACCTGTCTTTAGACGATCACGACCAGCTTCTGGCTGCGGCGGACGAACTCAAGAAGGAACTGAGAGGTTATCCCGGGGTGTTTGATGTGAGCGACAGTTTCTTGCCTGGCAAAAAAGAAATGCAGCTCAAACTGAAACCGGCAGTCCGCAGCCTGGGCCTGACGTTAAACGACCTGGCCCAGCAGGTGCGGCATGCCTTTTACGGGGCCGAGGCTTTGCGTTTGCAGCGGGACCAGGATGAGGTCAAGGTCATGGTTCTCTACCCGGAATCCGAACGAAAGTCCTTGGGCCATGTGGAAGAGATGCGCATCCGCACGCCCGACGGCTTCGAGGTCCCTTTCAGTCAGGTGGCTGAGGTGAGCATGGAGCAGGGATATGCTTCCATAGAGCGGGCCCAGCGCCTCCGGGTGATCAAGGTCACCGCCGACGTGGATGAGACGGTCACCAACGCCAATGAGGTACGTATTGATTTAGAGAGCCGCTTTTTGCCGGAACTGAAAAACCGTTACCCGGCCTTGCGATACACCATAGAAGGGGCCGGCAAAGAACAGAAAGAGTCCTTGGCCGGTGTGGTCAGGGGCTTTGGCATCGCACTTTTTTGCATCTATGCCCTGCTGGCGATTCCTTTCAAGTCATTCACCCAGCCCCTGATCGTTATGTCGGCCATCCCTTTCGGGATTATTGGCGCCGTGTTCGGGCACCTGATTATGGGGCACAACCTGAGCCTTCTGAGCTTGTTCGGCATCGTCGGACTGGCCGGCGTCGTTGTGAATGACTCTCTTGTATTGATTCACGCGACCAATCGGATCCGCAGTCAGGGGACAGATGCCCATGACGCGATTACCCGGGCCGGTGCCCTGCGCTTCAGGGCCATCATCCTTACCTCTTTGACCACCTTTGCCGGCTTAACCCCCATGCTCCTGGAGCGTAGCCTCCAGGCTCAATTTCTCATCCCCATGGCCATAAGCCTTGGCTTTGGCGTGCTCTTCGGCACCGGCATCACGTTGCTGCTCGTCCCCTCCCTCTACATGATTCTGGAAGATGTGCACGATCTGGCGGCCAACCTGAAGGCCAGGCTCGCCATCGGGCCAACGGCCTGAAGGGTTGACGCGCCGTGCGTGGCCTATTCACCCGCCTTCAGGTTCTCCACAGCCTTAACGGCGTCTTCCCTCAACCCGTATCCTAACTCTCTGACAGCCCAGTAGCAAAACAACCTCATGGTTTCAGCTCGAATCTTTTGACGGCTTCTCGAATAGATAGTTCAAAAATATCTTGCGACGCTCTATCCCGCGGATGATATAGAGTTTCAGAAAAAGATTTTGGGGTCATGGATTTTTTATGAACGTCCCCGTTGGCCTCCCGTTGGCCTCAAAAAAATCATCTCATTCTAAGAATTTTGCAAGAGGCTCATGATTTAGCAAATTGTCTTCTTGATTGTTCCTTCATTTTGAATTTCCTCCTATCTGCCACCACTTCAGGTCAAGCCGTTTCAACAAAAGGATCATGACGGCTATCAGCAGGTAATCTCCTGCCACAAAGACCCCTAGAACCCAGTAGATGAGGGAGTCACCAAACTGAACGGTCCTCAAGAGCCAGGCTGCCTCGATGAGTTCAAAGGTCCCGCCGGTAAAACGAAAAACAAGTGCGATATTGACGGCCTGAAGTCTTTTGGCCGGATCTTTCCAGGCTAGGTACTGCACATAAGCGGCGAGCAACCATAATATACCTATCCCACGAAGAAAAATCGGCTCTACTGGTCCACTGCGATACATGGCTCCCACCACAAGGTCGGAATTTAATTTTCCCATCTCGATGATCCACTTGGGAAAGAACAGGGCAGGTATTGCTATGGACAGATCAAAGAAGACAAGAAAGAGCAACACCCACCGAAGGTACCTCATCCACTTCTCGTTAGTTTTCATACGTACTCCTATGCCTATAAGTAATCGTACCTGAAAAAGAGGCGCTTAAATGGCCTCAACAGTTTCCTAAGAATTAGAATTGGCCATGCCCTCTTCTTAAAGGCGAAGTACTTATCCATAGCCGTCAGACCAGAGAACCACCAATCGCTGAAGGCATACGCCTCTTCAATGATATCCAGAGATTGGATAAAGAACTCGCTGACATTCTCCCAGGGATCATATACAGACCTGTCTCCCACCCAGTTTATCTCGGGTTTTCCAAAGGCTTCCAAAGCCAGGGGAAGAAAGCGTCCCACTTTGGGATCGTCGGGATCAAGGCCCATCTTTTTGGCCCCTACCCAATCCACTGCCATCAGGTTTTCACCCCCGATTATTGCTTTGGTATGGTTTGGTTTTGCATCTACTATAACTCCAAATTGTCCATCTGCACTGTAGATGGCATCGATTAGACCGAAATGGACGGGAAAGTGTTTCAGGGTCTCTATGGTGGGCCAATCGTATTCCCTCTTTGTGTGGTACTCCTTCAATTTATTCTGCATGGGGAGGGTACCGTAGATATTCTTCAAGGTGAGGGTATAGTGGCAGAATACGTGGGTCTTGTTCTTGGCAAAAGAAATCCTGAAATCTGCATCCCTCCATGTAGGTCCAACAACGTGCTTACCCAACCTTCCGCCGTAGTCGTATGGGACCATCTCCTCCGTCAGGTCAACGATTCGATAGTTCTTGTTGGTCGAATATCCAATATATTCGGCCACCTTTACCACCTCTCTATTCTGGTAATAATTCCCAAGGGTGCTCTGGGCCTCTACAATCGTAATATTCGGGAATCCCCTTTCAGCGATCTTGTTGATGAGAGCCTCCACAAGCTCGGGGTCGGTATATGTGGAGATGTCTTTTTTGGCGTGCATATACATGAAGTTGGGCTTGATCACCACAGAGAAGTCCTCCTTGGACTTGCCTGTCTCTTTAAAGCGTCTGTCCAGAATCTCAGAGAATCCCGTCTGATCCAAAATCCTGTCCAAAAGCTCGAACTTATCATCACCTTTTAGCGCTACTACGGTTGTGGGGCCTGTACTCTTGGGGATGACCGGCTTTTTTCTCAAATAGGCGGTCTGGGCTTCAAAGAATGCCTTATTGGCCTTGATGTAAAAGAAGAGAGTTATCCAGAAGATCGAACCATCGACTATGAATATGCCCAGATAAGCAAGGTACCTGGCCGAGAAAATGAAGAAGCATAGAGCAGACAGAGCCGATGCGGACTTTGAGATGAGCAGTGGAATGACATAACCCTTGTTCTTCCTGATGTTATGCTGGGCAATATAGCACAGGGCTGCAATGGTCATCATCATGGAAAACGTCATGGACAGCCAGAACTTCTCTACCGATATAGGCGTCTCTGGAAAGCTGGGTGTTATGATTCGGGAGATTAGGTTGAACGCCCTAAGTATTTGTTCAGGCATAAGTACAAAGGCAAACCCCACCACGAGATAAGTTATGGCACTTATTACCATAAAGGTCTTTAAGTGTTTCTCTTCCCTGGTCACCTCAATCATGGCTCACCTCCATATTTCTAAAAGGTATCTTTATCTAAGGGTTCGTTAGCCAAAAAGGCCGATAGTGAATATTGTGCCAGTATCTCTAAAGGCCAACAACCAAAGAGTAGGAAGAAAGGGGGATAATCAGGGTTATGGGTAAAGGTCCACACCCCGCTGCTTACAGACCCTAAATACTCACTGGGGTTGCTGATAATCCAGGCGGTAATAACAATACCTGCGAAGACAGCAAATTCCATCCTGACGGATGTATAGATGCCTGCTATCAAGAGCAAGGCATAAAATGACCAGAAGAAGCCTCCTGCCCCAATCCAATAGTCACCCAGGGTCAAGGGGATCAACGAAGATATGAGTATCAGAATGACCGGGTTCAACCATCCGGGTAAAGAGAGTTTTAGCTTTCTTATGAGCCTTATCACTACTCTAATTGACAGGGTATAAGTTACCAGGCCCCCCAATACCCATGCCCACACGCCAAAATTGAAATGGCCTCCAACACCATGATAAGTCCACAGCCTCGACCTTATCCCTATGGCCTCTTTGACATATTCAATGATGAATATACCGAGCATAAGGGATAGAAGCCGTCTGGTTGAGATGCTCAAGGCAAGCCATGCAGATATTGAAAAACCAGCAATGAGCGAGCCCCAGAAGAGGGCAGATATTGATAGGAGATACCCTTCATGGAATGCTGTAAAGAGGGTAATAATTATAAGTAAGGCAACGAGCAGGAGATTCTGCGGCCTTTTATTGTTTATATCACTTGCCATATTTTATCAATTCCTTCCTGTTAGTAAATAGATGAGCTTTTTCTTCACTTATTCTGATTTGATTACCACAAGGGAGGGATCCCCAAAAAGATGCAAAGGTGAAAAAACTTCTCCTTGAGGTTTAGAACCCCATGGAAAAATTCTGGTAATAACTGCAGGCCCTTTCTCAGCTTTCAAAAACGTTTCCTCAAGGCACTCTCCACGCTGATAGGCCTGGACATGGCAGGAAACAGCGATAAATAATGATTGAATTAAGCCGGACGCAAACGTAAGGGTGAGAATCTTGACAGCAAATAGGGTCGGGCCAAGCTATCATGTTGAAATATCTGGATTAATGTTTCAGAAATAGCTGTTTTCAGCATCAATATCGAGATTTTTAGTACCAAAGATATCACTTTGCTCTCGCCATGTGCGCCTGCTGAAACCGCTCCTTTTTGACCCCAAAATGCCATTATAGGGCCAATATCAGCCCATATCTCCTGATCATTTCTACGAATATCAGCAACATAGCTTGGCCCGACCCCTTTTTAATTTTACTCTTAATTTCCTATCAATCTTTTAAACTGTTTGTGTTCATGCTACTCTGGCCTAACGCCTTTGCAATCTCGGGAGGTAGCTTCGGCCTCCCCTTTTCGTTCATCGCTGTTCCAATAATCCTGGCATTCAGAATTAGTCGATTGTCCGGATATCTGTATACGTCTTGCAGGAAGGCAAACCGGATGCGAGATACCTGTTGCAGGTTCAGTCCGACCCAAAAACTATCGCCACTTCGCAAAGGGTACTTGTAATCGAGTTCACATCGGATCACAACAAGAAGGATCTTTCGCCTCGTTACTTCAGCGAAATCCATTCCGAGTGTCTTCAAGAACTCGTGGCGCGTGTGCTCCAAGTAGTTTTGATACACAGAGTTATTGACGATGCCTTGCATATCACATTCGTAATCACGAACCTGAAAGTCGAGTTTGAAGCTGTAGTCGAGCATGCTCTGTCACCTAAAGTTATAAAGCATGGTTGCTAACGGTAAAGATTGTATCCTTAATTGGGCTACAACTATACCACTTTAAGCATAATCATTTCCTTTTATGCATAACATCGGCCATCACCAGCGGGGATGAGGTGATGGCACAACTATGGGTTGTTGCTACACTGAGATCTGAAGTCACTCAGACGCCGCTGCTCGCCGTCTGAGTGCATGGGCTTTGTTCTGCAGAATTTATGAGTTATATTCTATCGTAATCTTCCGGTTCTACATCCGGTATCTTTTTCAGTACTTTCTGGAATTTCTTTAAACTTGCCCTTCTTGCTCTTGTTTCAATGTATTCCTCGGTCAATAGCGCGGCCATTTTTTCGGCAGCAGCAGAGGCGACAAACTGATTGATGGAAATGCCCTCACGCTTAGCCAATTGTCTTATCTGTTCATGGAGAGAATTTGGGATACGCAAACTCAAGGTACTCATGATATTACTCCTATCTCGGTAAGGAATTCTTTTGGATCAAGAATTCTCAAACCGAATTTTTCAACGTTTTTAAAATGACGTTTGTTGTACGTTATAATTGCATCGCAACCCCCTGCCACTGCAACTTCCAGAACAAGGTCATCAGATGAATCCGGTAAGAAAGGTCGCCAGAGGAAAAAAATTTCTTGGTGATCACCTACATAACAGAAAAAGTCGATGAAATCGCTGATATCCTTTTCTGAAATGGAAGCAGGAAGTTTCCCACGTCTTAATACATCTTCATATTCAATGATCAGCGGGATTTATGACGCTCGGCGACAGTCTAATAATCGATTGACGCGGCGTCTCTGATTCGTCTAAGGCTTTCCTTTTTTCCATCTCTGTGGTACTGAGAATCCGACTGTCAACAAGCTCAAAGGCCAAACGAAATCCCTTGTCAACTCGGAACGCGGTAATCGGTGGGCAATGCCCACCCTACGTGTAGAGTGTAGTCAAATGAAATCCCAAATCCCAAATCCCAAATCCCAAATCATTGAACATCCGGAGTGCTTTGGTCAGCTTGACACGGTTTTTCCTGTAGGCGAGGAGGGACTACGCACAATCCCGCCCGAATGTATGAGGTGCCCTTATGCCAAGTCGTGCCTCCAGGCAGCCATGCGCGGCCCTGAAGGCCTCAAGCTACAGGAAGAAAAGGTGGACCAGGCCTATGAATATGGCCTGATCGGAAAGCTCCAGCGCTGGTCCAGAAAGAAACTCATCCGCCAGGAGATAGAAGCTATCACGTCGAAGAGAAAATCATGATAGAAAAACCAAAATCATAATCTATAACCCGCCCAACTCGTCTTCTATGTCGTCAAAAATATCCTCTATTCTATACAGAAGCTGATCGGCCTTTGCTAGCTGCCAGTCGCCAATACGTTCCTCTATGTCCTCGTAGAGTCTGTGAAGGGCTGATCTGTGCTGGAGGAGAAGCTCTCTAAAAGGCGGGTCGCCTTCCAGTTGGTACAGGAGTTGGTCAAGCTTTCCTATGATTTCAAAGAGTGAAGGATCCTCCTCCACCCATGCCTCATCCAGATAACTGAGGCGATGGGCAAGTCTGGGGTATGCCTTCTTAAAACTCTTCTTGTAATAGGGGCGGATGCGAATCGTCAATTGCATGTATTTGCTCATGGTTTATCCTCATCGAGTTAACGGCTATCGTCAGTCGGCTGCGTCATTTTTCGAGACCCTGGCCCAGACCGGGTTTTTCTCGTAGGGACGGCTTTACGCCGCCTGTCATTCGGGCGGGATAAACCCGCCCCTACGAGCTGTCGTGCCAGGGCGCTGCGGGAGGGGCTTTCAGCCCCGATGGTCGCGGCTAGAAAGCCGCTCCCACAACCGATCACCGAAACGAGCCGCGCAACCGCAACCTTTCGGCGAATACGGGGCTATTTTTTCATTTTTCATTTGCACTTTCCATTTTGCATTGAGCAAAAACCTATGGCCTGACCGGCACGGCCAGGCTCAGGTATTTCCCATTTTCTTCGAACATCAATTTCTTGTCCACCATCATCCTTAAAAAAGGCGTGATCCTGTCCTCAGCTACCCCCGGAAAATGGGCCAGGATCATCTTGAGCGAACGATGTTTCTGGCAGAAAAGGTAGATCGTTCTGGACGTTCCCACGAGGCGGTGCGTCAAGGGTTCGGCCTTAAACCGCTTCTGGCGTATGATCAAAAAGTCCCGGCCATCCCGAAAGCTGAGGATGGGTGAACGCGAAGAACCTTTGTGTATTTCGGCGTATGCCTTTTTCCAGGCCCTTACCTTTTTCTTGACCGGTTGCCAGAGTTTCCTTTGATGCCCAAGGTCGCCGCGATATGCCTGGATCATAAAACGCATGGAGCGGGAAATATCTGGTGGGAATAGGGCAGCATAATTTGGATGGTTGAAGACCGCCCTAAGCCCAAAGGCCCGTGAATCTTGCCACACAGGACTCCCAAGGCCAAGCCAGAAATGGACAAACCTCAGTGGACGGAACGGCAGGGCGAACTCTAAGTTTTGCAGAGTCTCCTCCACATCATGGTGGTCGCTGCCAGGAAAATGGAGTATCAGATTCGAAACATTTGCAATGCCGAGGTCTTCGCAGTGTTTCATGATTTCCAGGTTCTGGATGGCCGTGGTCCCTTTGTTCAGTTTCTTAAGCAGCCGTGTGCTAAGGGCCTCAATACCGATCTGGACCTCGTGCATCCCTGCGGCCTGCATGGCCTCCAGCACGCGTCTTGGTGTGGAGGCCCGCATCTCGCCGAAGAAACGAAAATCCTTGTTTAACCTGCCAAGCTGTTCAAAAATCTCTCTGGACGCTTTCACCGGAAAGAGGTTATCCATAAAGGCCACAGAGAGTGTCTTGTGCTTTGTGGTCAGGTGATCGATCTCGGAGACCACTTGTATTGGACTCTTTGACCTGTATCCGTCCCACTGGAGGTTGAGATTGCAAAAGGCGCACCCCGAGTATTTGCCGGCGCTTTGTTGCCGGCGCCACCAGCAGCCCCGGGATATTTCGGCTGGAACGGTGGGGAAGAAGGTTTTTTGCGGGCTGAATGTTTTAAGCATATGAAAGTAGTCATCGTAGTCCGGGGGTGGGAGGCTGCTCAGGGCCTCCACCTGGCAGAAGGGAGCAGGGGTGCTATCTCTTGCAGCGTTTCGCGTGACAACCCCTGGAATCGGGGGTATATCCTCACGGCTTTGAGAATCTATCAGATGACGAACCAATTGGCTCAGCGGAAGCTCGCCTTCACCATTGACCACAAAATCGATCTCCGGAAACACCTGGAACAGGTTCCGGGTTGAGTCTCCCGCGAACATAGACCCGCCTATCACGATGGCAAGATCTGGAAACTTCTGCTTGATTCGCTTGATAAAATAGAGCGAAGAGGTGAGCTGACAAAGACATATTGAAAAAGCTGCAAGCCTGCAATGTCCCCAATCCACGCTGTTAATAAAACTGTCGGACACGTCCCTGACATGGGAGGTTAGCGTCTTGAAATCAATCTTGCGAAGGTGGGGCTTACCCCTGGCCTCTCGGTAAAAAACCTTTTCGATCTCTTTTGTTCGTTCAGAAAATAGCAGGGCGGCATAAACCGATTCTGCCAGCCAGGTCCTTTCCGATATGGCACGATACAGTTTGTATCCAATGCATTCGGCTACCTTGAGATAGACGTGAAGGGCCTGTACCTTTAACTCGGGAAACTGCGCTTTTAGATAGGCCTTAAGGGCACCGAGCTGAATGGAAGGACGGTTATAAAGAGGCCAGGGGGTTGAAACCAAAGCAACGCGTTCCAATTGACCGGTTCTCTCTCCTTTCATGTTACGTAACCGTTCATGGGTTCACAGATTCAGGGTTCACCGAAACTCTGAACCTGTGAACCCCCACAAGAGAACTAGGAGCCTTTAAGGTAGTCCCTGTATTCCTTAACATACACCCATCCCGACCAAATTGTGGCTGCTAATATAACCGACATAATGAGATTGGCAACCGGAGGCAGGGCAAGACTTACTTCCTGACTGTAATCGCCAGAAGGGATCATGAAGAGCAGGATACTGCCACCTACCATTTGCACCAGTGTCTTTATTTTTCCCCATCGGTTAGCCGGGATAACGGCACCCATCTGCTGAGAGACTATGGCCCTGAGCCCGGTGATCGTAACCTCTCTACCGACGATAATGGTTGCCATCCACGCAGCCACGATCTGATACTTTACCATAACGATAAAAGCGCTCATGGTGAGCAGTTTGTCGGCCAGGGGGTCAAGAAAACTTCCCAGCACACTGACCTCGTCGCGGCTTCGAGCAAAGTACCCGTCCAAAGGGTCTGTGGCACAGGCTATCACGAAGATTGAAGCAGCGACAAACCTGGTCCAGGTGGCATCCGGAATGGTGAATACAATGAAAACCGGCACAAGGATAATCCGCAACACGGTAATTTTGTTCGCAACAGTCATAACAAAAGCACCCCTACGATGGTTTGCCTTTCAGGGAAGCTGGCTTTCTTCTTGACAATCTCAGCGTCGATGTAGCCTTTTTCACCATTTGTGATCATGCAGACTTCCTTATTTGGATTCTCTTGCTAGAAGGCACAATGCATCCATTGTTGTGTACCGGGCATGGCCCGGCTGCTAAATGGTGCTGTCCGATACTATGACACAGGTATCGGGCAAAGTCCAGACCCAGCCTGACGGAGCAAGGCAACGTCAAGGTAGGGGGGTACTTAGACGACGGGATGATTGATTTCCGTTCGAAGTTGAGCTACACTTCACCACAAGAACGCGGGGGAGAAAATTTCAAGTTATAAAATCGCTTCGCCCTGCCCGCCATTGCCAGGCACGCTAGCGTGTAAGCTGCATGCCGTACGGGGCGTTGGCAGGCGGGGATTTTATATAACACGGCTACGCCGCTTAATAAAAGGAAATCCTATACCGTCAAGTTGGAGGGCTCGATCATGCTTTCAGATACACAATTAGACCGCTATGCAGATGTCTTGCTGTGGGGGCTAAAAACCGCAAGGAGCGGCAACTTCAGAAAAAATGACATCGTCTTGATTCGATACGATCTTGCTGCCATGGGGATGGCCGAGCGCCTTCAGGCAAAGGTTCTTGATATGGGGATGCACCCGGTCTTGCGCATGGGCCTGACATCCAAAATGGAGCGCCATTTCTACGAGAAGGCCAATAACAAACAACTCGTTTTCCAGCCACCAGGAGAGAAGGAGCTTTACGAACATTTAAACGGTAGCCTGTATCTCCATGCCCCGGAATCGCTGACCCATCTCAGCGACATTGATCCAAGAAAGATTGCAAAGGCGGTGATCTCCAGGAAGCCGCTTCGCGAGATCCTGGAAAAACGAGAAGAAGTGGGGGCCTTTGGCTGGACCCTTTGTATGCTTCCAACCCCAGAGCTGGCAAAGCGGGCCGGGCTCACCATGAGGCAGTATTCAAATCAGATCATCAAAGCGTGTTACCTTGATAGAGGCGATCCGGTTCGAGGGTGGAAGACCTTTTACAAAGAGGCCATGGCTGTCAAAAAATGGATCAATAGCATGGAGGTAAAATACTATCATATCCAGTCCGAAAAGATTGACCTCAGAATCACGCCGGGACAAAGGAGGAAGTGGATTGGAATCTCGGGACATAACATTCCCAGCTTTGAAATCTTTCTTTCCCCTGACTGGAGAGAAACCGAAGGGGTCTATTTTGCGAACCAACCATCTTTCCGGAGCGGAAACTATGTGGAGGGCGTGAAATTGGAGTTCAAGAAGGGAAACGCCTTGAAGGCCGAAGCGGAAAAAGGGGAGGATTTCGTCATCAAACAAATAGCAATGGATAAAGGCGCACGCAGGGTTGGGGAGTTTTCCTTGACCGACAGGCGATTCTCCAGGATTGATAAGTTCATGGCGAATACCCTTTTTGATGAAAATTACGGCGGCCGTTACGGAAACTGCCATATTGCCCTGGGTGCATCCTATTCGGATACCTACGACGGAAATCCCTCTGAGCTGACAAAGGAGAAGAAGAGGAAATTGGGGTTCAATGATTCGGCCCTTCACTGGGACCTGGTGAACACCGAAAAAAAGACAGTCACCGCCTATCTCACTTCAGGAGATCGGGTGATCCTTTACGAGAATGGGGTGTTCAAATACTGACATGAAAATAGGACGTCCGTACCCAAAACATTGACGGTCTGCACCAAGAATCCGGCATTCCGGATGATAGTGTCATCGAATTACACGGCAGCAACCGTCGAGTACGCTGCATGAAAGGAAATATTGGGAGGTATAACTTATGGATCCACATTTTGAGCCTGTAAATACGAACTTGTCATATGATCAGGCCAAATCACTGTTTGATGCACATGTGAAAGATCCTGGTGTGCGTAAGCATTGTAGAGCATCAGAGCAAATCATGCGAGGGTTGGCTAAATACTTTGGTCAAGACGAAGAACAGTGGGGGATCCTCGGGCTACTCCATGACATTGATTTTGACAAGACAAAGGACGATCCGGTCAATCACTGTGTACTTGCTATAAGCATCCTGAAGGATGCCGGGGTTTCCAGTGAGGCCATTGATGTTATTTGCTCGCACGCCTGGGGATCGGAATGCGGCGGAGGAAACGTGGCAGGCAAAAAGAGAACAAGGAACATAGAGCATGCCCTGGTGGCTGCCGAAACTGTCACCGGGCTGATCTATGCGGCAGCATTGATGAATCCTGAAAAGAAACTTGCAAATGTGAAAGTCAAGTCACTCAAAAAGAAGTATAAGAGTAAGGCATTTGCACGAAATTGTAATCGGGAGTTTATTGCAGAGATAGAAAATACAGGCGTGGAACTAAATGGATTCTTTGATATCGCTATAAAGGCGATGCAGGAAATCAGTGATGAATTGGGGTTGTAAAAGTGCGGTAGGGATATTGGTATCGATAAAGGAAACCATATAAAGATGATAGGAAAGGCATTTACTTATAGCGGTACAAAGAGAAACAGCTGAGGATTTGTCATCGATATCGTTTGGTTTTATTTATAAGAACAAATCGGCAAGCGAGCCCTTAATCATGATTTGCGCGGTTCCCAAGGATTACGAATAAAGCATAGAGGAGGATAAGGACGAAAAAGGGAGGCCAGAAGGACAAGGAGCCAGAAAGAGACAGGTTGTCGAAGATCATTGAAAAAACATTTCTTTTCACTTCCGCTTTTCAGCTTCTGCCTTGATAGAGTTGCGTACGCATGTCACCAAGAATTTCGAAAGACAGACTCGAGGAGCTTTACCGTCAATACAATCGGCGCGAGTTTGTACATCCTGACCCCCTTGAGTTCCTGTATCATTACGAGGATCTCTGTGACCGTGAAATTGTGGCATTTGTTGCCTCATCGCTTGCCTACGGAAGGGTTGACCATATTCTCAAGAGCGTTTCCTCTGTTCTTGAACGGATGGAACCAACTCCATCGATTTTCTTAAAGCGGACCTCCCTTAAAACGATGCGCCAGACCTTTTCTGGCTTCAAGCACCGGTTTACCGACGACCAAAAACTTTGCGCTATGTTGTTTGGTGTCAGGGAAGCTTTGGAGCACCACGGTTCTCTTCAGGCGTGTTTTTCGGCCGGGTTGAATGACGATGACGACACAATACTTCCGGCCCTTTCCGCCTTTACAAGCGAATTGATCGTCTGCGCTGATGACAGCTTGGAGCACATGGTGCCATCGCCCTCGAGGGGCAGCGCATGCAAGCGACTCAACCTCTTCCTCCGGTGGATGGTACGCTCTGATGAGGTAGATCCGGGAGGATGGGAAAATGTTCCTGTATCAAAGCTAATCGTTCCAGTTGATACTCATATGTACAAGATTTGTCAGTTCCTTGGGCTTATAACGCGGAAACAGGCAGACATGCGCACGGCAACACAGATCACGAAAGCCTTCCAAACCATTGCTCCCGCGGATCCGGTCAGATATGATTTTTCTCTAACCCGCCTGGGAATTCGCAAAGATGCGAACCTGGCTGCGTTTCTGAAACAGTTCAAGGAAAAAGCGGTGTCAGAGCTTTAATTCTTAATTTTCGTGAACGGTCTCGATCAGTTGCTCGATTCTTTTAGACAATCCCTTATCTTCAACAGTTTTTTTAATCATCTCTGCTGCTGTGCATGGCTTGGGACGTTATTGACTAATATTGAATGAAGACAGGAAATTCAAGATATACAGCGAAGCCGAAGGGAAAGGGACTGTTTCATCAGCGGAAAGGGGCCATTTCTGGATGGAAATTAGCTCATTTCGGCAAACGCCGAACAATAGCGATAGTGCCTCCTGCAAGAATAAGGATAGTGCCCAGCCACAGCATGGTCATGCCGGGTTTTATGCTAACCTCCGCAATCAGCGCAGGGGGTTTTTCAATATGTTTCTTGGCAGCAGATGCCGGTCCGTGGTAGGCAAGACCAATCGTTTTGGCGCCTGCGTCTATGGTCATGAGAGTCAGATAGGCATCTTCCGGCCCGGGCAGTTTGACCCGGCTTGAGAGGTCGTCTTTTTTTCCCATAATCATCATCGGTTTCAAGCTAACCGATTCGGCTCCTTTATAGGAAACCACAATAACGGCCCCTACGCTCATATCCTGTGCGCCTTTTCTGCCCATCATGCCCGACACATCAAAACCCACGAATTTTAGTCTGTAGTCATGAAACTTAACCTCGTTGTCCTTCTGTAATACGATGTGGTTTCCTGAACAATTGTTCTTTTTGCCGGGGAGATAATCCACCGGAGATATGTAAAGGTCTGACACAAGTCCTTGCTCAATATGGGGATGCATGAAGCGCTTGGCCTGACCATCTGGTGCGCGTTCAGAGTATATATCGGGCTGAGCGATGAACTTAGCGCCCTCTTTTTCCACGTGCAGGGGAAGGCGGAGACGGACCCCCTTGCCCTCCCTTGAGAACGCCGATTCACCGAGCTCGAGTTCATAGCCCATTGCGCTTTTAACAGCGCCTTGCTCAAGCAATACCTTCTCGGACTTATCATAGGCAGAGGATGCAACGATGCCGAGAAACATCACACCAACCCCTAAATGGGCGATTGGAGCACTTGAGATTATTATCTTCTTTCTGATGAGCTTTGCAGTCAAGAAAAGATTCATCCCCACAGCAGCCCCGGCAAACAGTGAAAGGAGCAACACCCCAAGTGAAACGAGCCCCACCCCCATATCCGGATATCCATTCAACAGGGTGATAAGCACCGCTACGATCGCGCCTGCTATGGCCCAGATCAATTTGGGGCCGAGCCTCGAAAGGCTGTTTTTCCCCCAGACCATCAACGGAACAAAGCTCAACAACAACAGCATAGGAATCGCCAGAGGCAAATTCACGTACACGTAAAACTCAGTTGACACCTTTGAGGCTTTTTCAAGCACCCTGGTTATAAGAGGCGCAGACGTGCCCAGGCCCGTAAAAACCGTACACAGGCAAAGGAGGATAATGGCGGCGATAAAGCCAAATTCCCTGGAAAACAACTTGATGCTTTTGCCCTTTCTGGGCACAGGGATATCCTTTGCCCGGATGACTAAGAGACCAAGGGAGATCGCCAGGAGTGCAAGCATGAAGATGACCAGCCAACCGGTAATCCCGAGATCCACAAAAGAATGGACCGAAAAATCAGCAAGAACCCCTGAGCGCGTCAAAAACGTGCAATATATGACCAAAACGAACGAAAGAGCTGCCAACAAGAAGTTTGTCTTGGGCAATTTGCCCAGCGTGCGCTGCAATATCATGCCGTGCATTAATGCGGTTCCTGCAAGCCACGGCAAAAGGGACGCGTTTTCCACTGGATCCCAGCCCCAATAGCCGCCCCACCCCAAGACCTTATACGACCAATAACCGCCAATGAAAATACCAGCCCCCAAGCTCACGAACGCGAAAGCAGTCCAGGGCAGGGCAGGCCTTACCCACCGGTCATATTCTCTGCGCCATAGAGCGGCAACGGCGAAGGCAAAAGGAATGGCAAATGCAGCATAACCTAAAAACACCACAGGCGGATGGATAACCATCCACGGGTCCTGCAGGAGCATGTTTAGCCCGTGACCGTCAGGGGGAGGAAAGAGGAGTAATTCAAAGGGACTCTGCTTGATCAACAGAATTATAAGGAAGATGTGATTCAGGTTATAGATGAGCATCACCTGGGGCTCCATATCCTTTGCCTTGAACATAAGCAGGATGCCAAGCCAGGACCCAAGCAATACCCACAGAAGGAAGCTCCCCTCCTGGCCCGCCCAGAAGGAGCTAATCAGATACTCTAAGGGTAGGTCACGGGACGAATATCCGGCTACATAGCTGTAACGAAAATCGTGATTCAGGATGAAGTACATCAACAGGATTGAAGCTATGGTAGTACATATGGCAAAGCCGACAAAACCCAGACGGGCCACTTTTTGTGCGGGGGCGTGCTGTTTCTTGAAACACAATACCAGGTAAGATATTGAGGATACAAAAATAGCAATCAGTTCCAACCACAGAGTAATCTGACCAGGATTGTTCATTGCCCTTTAACCCGCTGTTCGTATTTAGTAGGGCACTTGACCAGCAGTTCTCTTGCCACAAATACCCGTCTTTCCGTGTTGTACTTGCCTGTAGCAACAATCTTTGTGACATCATCAAAATTTGCAGGTTTGTGCCCGTGATATTCAACCGGTATCTCGTCGCCGCTGTCTTCCCGCAAGGTAAAGATCAATCTATTGTTTTGAAGGTCATACTTCTTGCTCCCCAGAGCTACAATCCCGGCCACCTGCACCGGTCGAGGGCTCACCCTGGCCTCGCTGACACTCACATAAGTGGTCATGGTTGACTTGAAAGAATACATCGCCATTACCATGGCTAAAGCGATAATAACGGCACCGATGATGTAGGATTTTTTCATGTTCACGTGTCCGTATTCCTCTCTTCCAGCTTCTTGATCCTACGATCCAAGATAAACAGGTAAAGGGCTATGCCACACCATATAATAAGATTAACCCCCATGACAAAACTCAAACCCTCTTTCATGCGTCTGCCCCCATTTCGTGAATCGTTATTTGTTATTTGTTATCCGTTAGTTGCGAATCGTTTAGCGCAAGCTTCACTTCGTGTCTGGCTGAAACCCGATCCCTGATGCCAGATGTGTTGGAACCAGGTGACTCGCATCTACTATCAGGCATCTGGCATCCGATTCACAATTCCTCAATTCCCAAATTCCTCAATCCCTCAATCCTTAATACCCTTATCTTTAACCAGAGCATCCAGACGAACAATCCGGTGTACGCAAATAATGAGCCTAAGAACACCTTCAAGGTTTTCGGGTCCATACCAGGACTGGCGGGGTTCATCGTGTTCTCAGGATGGAGTGATGTTGTTATCCGTGGAACAACAAAGACCAAAAATGGCACTGTGACAAAAGCCAGGATCGAATATACCCCCGCAAATACCCGTCTTCTGTCAGGATCACTGACTGCCGAACGGATAGCAAAATAGGCCCCATAAATCATGAGCAGTATTACAATCGAGGTCTGCCTGGGATCCCAATTCCAAAATGCCCCCCATGTAGCCTTTGCGAATACAGAACCGGTAATCGTGGCAAGAACACAGAATAGGAATCCCAGTTCTGCGGCAGATTGAGCCAAATAGTCTGCCTTCACACGGCGTTTGGCCAGATAGACAGCACTTGCTATCATCGATATCAAAAAAGCCAGCGTTGCAATCCATGCCTGGGGCACATGAAAAAACAAAATGCGGGACGTCTCGCCTGGAAAGCCAGCGGCTGCTCCTGCGTACAAAAAGGAAGCAACAATGATAACAGCCATCCAGATTGTCAATAGGATTTTGCAGATCATAAATCTCCTGATCCTTTTATTCTTCCCATACCAAAGGAAATAGCAGCAACGACATTGTAATCATTATTATAAAATAGGCAACAGCGACTTTGACCTCAGGCCAACTCGCATTATTCATGCCAATGGCAGCCCTTTCGCAGCCCTTGATACAGGTAATCATGAGGGGCAAGAGCAAGGGCAGAGACAGGGCAGAAAACAACGCTCCCCGGGTACTGGCCCTGGCTATCATTGCAGCGATTATCGTTGTGCCCGCCCCCAAACCAAGCCCGCCGCTGATGATTATGGCGATAAAAAAGCCCGGAGAGTTTATCTGGTAGGACATCAAGAGAACAAACGATGGCACAATGATGAGCTCCAAAGCTCCCAACAGGGTCAAATTGAAAAATAGCTTTCCCAAGAATACAGCCTGGGGGCGCGCAGAAAGCTTCAATACGTCTATGGTGCCGGCCTCTTCTTCCTTGACAAAGGAGCGGGCAAGCCCGGATAAGGCGGAAAAGGTCAAAATTATCCATAACAGGACTGAAAATAAAAAGGGCCTTTCAGCTTCTTCGATGCGGAAGGATCCAATGGAAAAGCTCACAGCTATGAGGGTGGTCACAGCAAACATCAGGATGGCATTCAGGGCATAGCGGGTCCTGAATTCGCTGCGTAGATCACGAAGCCAAATAGCGACGGCCTCATTCAGATAGGTTGACGACCTTGCCTGCGTACCCCACCTCCCGTTTTTCGTTTGATGCAATAACGGTCATCCCTAATTGCCTCTGATTTGAAATAATCTCTTCCACAACCTTAATCCCCTGGCTGTCAAGGTTGCACCCTGGTTCGTCTAACAATAATAGCGGTGGTTTATGGAGCAACGCCTGAGCCAGTTTCAACCTTTGCTTCAACCCGGAAGAGTAGTCCCTGCACATTTTTGTTGCATGTTCCGTCAGCCGCACACGATCAATGATGTCGAGACAATCGTTACGATTGCAGGCGACGCCTCTCACCCTGCAGAAAAACTCCATGTTCTCAAGACCCGTCAACTCGTCATACAGAGATAAGGCAGGCGCCACCATACCAACAAACCCCCGCCTCGATTCTCTTGGTATGGGCTCCTTGTTGAAAAACATTTCAACCTGACCAGCCGATGGCTTTACAAGACCGGCAATAATCCGAAGCAGGGTGCTCTTGCCCGATCCGTTCCATCCGGCAACAGCCAACACATCTCCTTGATTCAACTGAAAGGAGATGTTTTTGAACAACAGTGTTTCTCCATAATGCTTGCCTATGCCAGATACGTTTAACGTAAACATCAGGCATAAAACTGTATCATTGCATCCTATATTTTGTCAATGTTTGGCAAACCCCTCCGCAAAGGTTAAATAAAACGTAACCGTTCACGGGTTCACGGGTTCAGGGATTCAGGGTTCAGGGTTCAGGGTTCAGGGTTCAGGGTTCAGGGTTCAGGGTTCAGGGTTCAGGGTTCAGGGTTCAGGGTTCAGGGTTCAGGGTTCAGGGTTCAGGGTTTAAAGGTTCAGGGTTCAAAGGTTCAGGGTGTGTATGATCGCGCCGGACGCACCCGCGCTGCCATGCGTGGTTTCACCCGCCTGCCATGCGAGACATGAGAACATATTGAAAGAACAGGTTATTCGGACTGTTCAGGGCATGCCTGAAGAAACAAATGGGAGTTAAGGCACGAGCGGGCAGGTCAAGTACTTGCTGGCCTACAAGCAAGGCCAACGAAAGAAAGAAGTAACGCAGATTAGATTGATTCCGCAGATTACGCAGATTAATCAGCGTAATCAGTGTAATCCCAAAAATCAGCGTCAAAAGGTAACCCTGAACGGTGAACTCTGAACCTGTGAACGCCTACAATAAGGCTAAGGTGTGACGCTTTTTTGAAATTTCACAGGGACTTTCTGGTCAGAATGTGCTATAGGAACAACTTAACGTCACGGTACTTCTGCAACCCGTTGAAATGATAAGCCATTCAGTCCCCATTACACCATGACCGAAAGACCCAAATCCCGAAAATGGCAATACCTACCCATCATAGGGCTTGTCGCCTTACTATCTGTGCCTTTTGATATCACCTCACAACCCGGGCGGATGCATTTACTCCACGCCCAGGAGGGTGTTCGCAGCACGAACGACTTTGAGCCCTCGAAAATCACTTGTCTTCAGGTTATCCGGGAGGGCTATGAAGGCGTGCCTATGTCGTACCCCTGTAAGGTGTTCGTTGATTCTGTAAAGAAGGAGATCTATGTGGTCGATTCCGGGAACAGCAGGATATTGGTCTATACCCACGATTTCTATCCCCTTCTTTCTATTGGCAAATCGGACGGGATTCAAGTACCTGTGGGGCTGGCCGTTGATCCTGAAGGATATCTGTTTATTGCCCAATCGCCAACCGGGAAAAAGAAAAAGGGTAGGATTTCCGTCTTGAATCCTTGTCTAAGGTGGAAGAAAGATATTTTCTTTGACGGTTTTGAAGGTGCAGACAATTTCAACCCAACCAATATTGCCATCAACGACAAAGGTCATCTCTACGTGACAGGCACTGCCTATCGCGGGGCAGTGGTTTTGGATAAGGATGGAAGATTTTCCCATCTCTTGACATCAACTGACAAACTCGGCAAGGGGCCAGTTGAAAAGGCTACAATATGCGACGTGGAGATAGGCAACCGGGGCCATATATACCTTTTGAGCGAAGACATGGGCCGCATCTATGTGTATGATCCCCAAGAGCAGTTTCTCTTTAAGTTTGGGCAAAAGGGAGGCGGTTCCGGGAAACTGAGCCGCCCCCGTGGCATGGGCGTGGACAGCCGCAACAAAAGGATTTACGTGATAGACTATATGCGCCACACAGCGAGTGCCTATTCGTCGGAAGACGGACGCTTCTTGTTCGAGTTCGGCGGCAAGGGGTGGGCAAGGGGCTGGTTCCAGTATCCTACCGATATAGCTGTGGACACCCTGGGCAACGTTCTGGTTGCAGATACATTCAACAATAGGGTGCAGGTGTTGAACATACGGTAAATGCCGTGTCCGTGATGCGTATTTAGTTTTGGGGAAAAGGTTTCAGGTGTCGGGTGTCGGGTGTCGGGTGTCAGGTGTCGGGTGTCAGGTGTCGGGTGTCAGGTGTCGGGTGTCAGGTGTCGGGTGTCAGGTGTCGGGTGTCAGGTGTCGGGTGTCAGGTGTCAGGTGTCAGGATCGCGAAACTTCAAGAGCTGAAACCTGAACACTGACACCTTACAATTGAACTCAACAACCAACAATCTTGATTTACACCCTAAAGAAGGTGGTTATCATGCAAAAGATGATTATCCGTTTCATCGCGGCAATGGTGGCTCCAATCTGCATAATCTCCTGCGCTTTTGAGCCTGATCGGAAAGCCCCCCGGTTTCCCGACCAGGGTCAGGTCTTTTTTTATCTTTCCTGTCCCAAGAAACCTACGTTTGATATCTCCTTTTCTATCTCCGGCATGAGCTTTATGAACAAGGAGGGAGTGTGGATCGATGTGGCGCTGGATAAGCACGTTGATTCTGCTGAGCTTGCAGAAAGGCAGATCAAATTGCGCGAGTTCTATCTGCCTGCCGGAAAGTATAAACGGGTCAAGTGGATTATTTCTGAGGCAAGGATGAAAAAGGTCAAGAAAAGCTTTACCTTAGCCGTACCCCAGCCCGGGGGAGAGCATTTTGTGGACTTCGAGTTCTCTGTTTTGGGCCGGGAAAGCCAGTGTCTATTTGCAGACTGGGATCCAGAGCAGTCTGTTTTCGAGAAATATCTCTTCAGGCCGGAGCTGACTATTCGGAAACAGGGTGCGGAAATCACGAAAACCTTAATCTATGTAACAAACACCGACTCTCACTGCGTTACGGTGATAGACAGAGAACAGGATATGGTGGTGGCAAGTATTGCAGTGGGCAGGGCACCTGTGGGAATTGTGGCAAGGGCGGATGGGCGCAGAGTCTATGTGGCCAATTCCGGTTCAGACACAATTTCAGTCATCGATACGGCCATAAACAGAGTGATCAATACAATCAGCAATTTTGGTAACAGCCCTGCTGAGCTTGCCCTCTCCGAAGTTCGCCAAATCCTTTTGCTTTATGCAACCAACCCCGATTCGGACAATGTATCTGTCATAGATACTGTTGCGCGTACGGTCATCGGCACGATACCTGTCGGCAAGCGCCCTTGCTGCATAGTAGTCGATCAAGACAGGCGCAAGATCTATGTGACAAACACTGCATCGCATACCATATCCGTCATTGATATGTACGAAGATAACTACGAACGATCTGTGGAAAAGACTGTTACTGTTGGCCTGAAGCCCACGGGAATGCTTATCCACGAAGATAGGCTGTATGTGGCCAATTCGGCTTCGAACAACATCTATGTGATGGAGATCCCATTACAACCACCCTACAGGCCTACAAAGACGATTTCTGTTGGGCAAAAGCCTACCCGCATGTTGTCCGGCCTGCAAGAACGTATTTACGTGTCCAATGCAAACAGCAACGAGATTTCTTTTGTATACCCACGAATGGGTTTGGTGGATAGAAATGTGATGGCAGGTGACCTACCTTCAGAGATGGCCATTGACCAGTTGAGAAGAAAACTTTATGTCATAAATTCGATGTCTGAGGACGTGTCTGTCATAGACCTGCCAACGTACACCATGAAGAAAGTGGTTCAGGTGGGAAAAACCCCCCACGGCATTGCCCTGATTGAAGAATAGCCATACGAAATATTTGGACCTGTGCGGTTACCTGAAAAATTTGGTCTTCACCGGGTTGAGCCGATTAGCCCACAATATGTGCCCCACACCTGCCCGCCACCCGCCTGCCAACGCCTGAGACAGCATTGAGCTTATATGCTGGCATCTCTGGCAATGGCGGGCAGGTTGCCTTGTGTGTGGGCATTGTAACCTCCGTGCGACCCAGGCGTTGGCAGGCGGGGAGGGGGCACGCTACGGGGTGCGGACCCACTTGGCTGGCCGAAATTATGACCAAGCCCGCCGAATTTCTACTAGGAGGTTGTCCGAGAATAGCATTTTTGCCCAATTGGGACGTAACTTCTCAAAAAGTCAGGGTAATAACTAGTGGATTCCCGCCTTCGCGGGAATGACGATTGGCTGCAAGTGTCTGTCATTCCCGCGAAGGCGGGAATCCAGTGAATAGTCGCAAAACATGATCTGCCCCAACTTATTGAGAAGTTACATTGGGACTCGCTAAGCACTTGAATTTATTAAGGGCGATTTCGTCAAATTTGAATTCTCGGACAGCCTCCTAGAGATGCGAACTGAAATTATATGAGATGCTGGATTGCTGTTTTCTTGTTAACCCTGGCTTGCTTCCGCGCGGCTTACGCGGGAGACGATATACGCGCCTCGGCAGACATTTCTTATCGCTCCAGCGAAACAAAGAAGGATCATGAAAAGACGAGCACCTGGAGCCTTACACAGTTGTACAACCTCGGGCTTACCAAAGAGATAACATCAAAGGTAAGTTTTAACGCTGATGTTGGCGTCAATGTTACTAAAGATGTTACTGAAACAGACGACGAGAAAACCACCGACAAGAAAACACGGCTCTATCCGGATATGAGGCTCAATGTGTCAAACGAATATTTCGATGCCGCTGCCGGGTATCGCTTAGACGAAAAGGGCCTGGACGTCTTGACCGCGGACTCAGATGAAGAACGGTTCACGACCGAATCCTGGAATTACAATTTATACACAAGACTCGAAAAATATCCCAAGCTCCGGCTCCGCTACGATCAAGACAAGAATTATGACCACCTGCCAGTTCACGAGACAAACACCGAGACAAAGAGGTTTTCCGGGAGCGCTGACTATGCCTATAGATTTTTGAACTTTTTTGGCGACTACACGAACGAAATTTCAGACGATTATGTTGCAGATAGCACCCAGGAGACCAATACCCTTGATGGGCGAATCGATTTCAGGAAATCTTTCTGGAGCAACAAGATCACCTCATCCGGAAGCTATTCGATAAATGAGAGGGAGACGGAAACAAAGGCAAGGGGGGAGGAGGTCAGCAAGCCCGAAAAAGAGACCGTCCTTCACGGACTGTATGCTCCTGACCCCATGCCGGGGACAGGGGCTCTTGGTATTGACGACACCCTGAGAGATGGCACAGCAAACATAAACATTGGCGGAGTGAACGATCAGAACATAGGGGTGGAGCTGCATCCTGATACTGAGGTTGAACTGATCTATCTTTATACGAGCACGCCTGACCCTGCGTTTGACGAGAACAACTTTACGTGGGCTGTGTATTCAAGTACTGATAACAGCACATGGACACCGATAACCGCTGATGCCAGCTTCGATTATGACACGATCCAAGAGCGGTTTGAGATCTCCTTTACCAAGACATCGGCACGGTACTTTAAGGTGGTGAACACTGCAAGCGATCCCCAGCCCCTGCAAGCCAGAAAGATCGAAGCATACAGCGTTACGACCTACGCCCCTTATACCACAACCGAAGAAGAGACGACCACACAAACCATCCAGGCCAATCTTGGGCTTAGACCCTTTGACTGGCTCTCTTTTACTTATGATCTCAACCAGGACAGGCGGAAGAACGAGAACGAGGGCGACTCGACCACAACCAAGCAGTCGCGCCAATACTTAAGCGGCCTTGTAGAAAAAGGGTTTCAGGTGCACAAATACCTTGAGGTCCGGCCCTACTATCAAAAGCGGTTGGAATATGAAGAAAAGGATTCTGAGGATTCTGAGGAAGAGACAACGCGTAGATCGACCGATACGTATCGGCTGTACTTTGTTTCATCCCCGCTAACCACACTTGATACCGACCTTTCCCTGAACCACTGGGTATTGAAAGAAGAATCTGAGACACAATCAAAGACCTCATCTGCCCTGCTGCACATAGCGGCCAAGCTCCGTGAGGGGGCAGATCTGGACATAGACGGAGATATTACCCGCACTGAAAATCTATCAACTGATTCCGAGTCAACCACGAAATCTATTCACTCGAACCTACGTCTTGAGCTTACCAGCGTCTTGACAACTGAAATAGAGTATAATATAAACTGGTCAAAGACAGAAGCGCCGAGCGGTGATACGACAGGCCGAACTTCCAATGCCGAAGTCACGCTTTACTGGCGGCCCTCACACGATTTCTATTTCAGGGGATCATATGGCGTTGACCGGGACGAAGAGTCTGGCGATGAAACCTCTCGTCAGGACTATAATCTGAACTGGTTGTTGACCAAAAAGGTACAGCTCAGTATGGACTATGCCATAGACAGGAATGATACAATCAAGAAAACCTATTCCTCTGACCTCTCGTGGAACTTAAGCCAGGTGTTCACGCTCAGGTTCGGATATGACTGGAGCCGGGAGGAAGCCGATACGGAAACCGAAACACAAACCATAACCGCAAACCTTTCAGCAAGGTTTTAGATGGTAAAGCAATGATCGAATTGAACGCACGCAAAGCACACGGCGCATGGCGCATGGCGCATAAGGCAGGAAGCAGAGGGCAGACGAAACCAATTATTAACCCCATGCGCTATGCGCTATGCATATTCTTCCTGCTCTTCTTTTCAGGCTGTGGTGGCCCTATCAGCTATATCCACCCCACAGCAGACCTAACATATATCAAGACAGTGGCTATTGTGCCTTTTGAAAATCTGACCCAGGAGAAAGGGGCAGAAGGCAAGGTGATGAATGTTGTGGCCGCAGAGGTCTTAAGACGGGGCATATTTGACGTTGTTGAATTCGGAGAGGTCGCCAAGGTACTGAGGGAGGAAGGTTTCAAAGGCGACGGTTTAATCAGCAAGCGCGTGGCAGAAAGGGGGGCAAAGCGCTTGAATGTTCAGGCCTTCATCGTGGGCTCGGTTGAAGAGTATGGTGTCTCACGAACAGGCGGAAGCTCGTATCCGGAAGTCTCTGTCTCCCTAAAGTTAATAGATGCAAAATCTTATAAGATTCTATGGGAAGCGACCCACAGTGTAAAAGGGACAACGGTCTTAGACCGGCTCTTTGGTATCAGTAAGAAAAGCACAAGCGATCTTGCAAAAGAGCTGGTCGCCGAGATGTTTGACACGCTGTTTGGGGGATAGAGAATTGAGGTGTCGTTTCCGTGAAAAGGCGTTTATTCATTCTGGTTTTTCTAATCTTCCTGCTCGGCTCATCAGGCGAGATCTTTGGGGCGAAAACGGGAATCAAAATAAAGAAGATTGCGGTCATGCCCTTTGGAAGCCTCATGGTTGATGACCTATCGTTTGATTTTACCCATCTGATCACAAATCGTCTCATAAACGACAAATTCATCGTCATCCCTCAGGATGTATTGGAAGGGTTCCTGGTCGAAAAAAGAGTCCGCAGGACAGACTTCTTAGACCGGCCAACTATCAGGGAAATGGGTACGGCCTTAGGCGCAGATGCCTTGATGACCGGCTCTGTGGGGATGCTTGCCGGTGGTGAAAATCCCCGGGTCGCCGTGAGCGCCCAGATGATAGATTGTGTTGATTCTGCTGTTGTCTGGGCAAACTCCGTCTCATACACCGGGGCGGACTTTGCCACCTTTCTTGGCATAGGTAAGATAAATTCCCTCCAGAAGCTGGTAGAAGTTGCCGTAACCGATCTCCTGAAAGGCTTACCCGCCGAGGCCGGTGTACACGATGAGCAGGCAAGACCATTTGAGATTGCGCAAGCGAGTTTCTTCCCCAAAGTGTTAAAAGGTGGCCAGAGGAC
The DNA here is from genome assembly GCA_019307135.1 of Deltaproteobacteria bacterium. Taxonomy (GTDB): domain Bacteria; phylum Desulfobacterota; class Desulfobacteria; order Desulfobacterales. Next base: position 12,813 of record JAFDKF010000001.1, on the reverse strand, counting down.
CAACGTGTCAATTGAGGTAAGGGAGATTATAGGAAGGCTCGCGGACATTAAGGCATTTGTCCTTGACACCGAGGTCGAGCTTAAAACCGAGGACGCACGATGGTACACCGGAACCTTCATTGCCCCGAGTATCGAAGGCGTATATTCCCTCAGGGTATACGCCACTGACCAGGGGAACAGGCTTTTCAGGATGGATGATTTGGCTCAACTAAGAGTTGACAACACCCCGCCCGAGGTTTCCGTTTCATTCGGGCAAAGGCTTATATCGCCCAATAATGATGGTATAATGGATAACATCCTGTTTTTCCCGGAACTCCTGAAGGCAGATGTCCTCGAGGGCTGGAGGGTTGAGATTGCCGATGTAGCCGGAACGATTGTGAGATCGGAAGAGGGCACTGGACGGTTGCCCGGGGGGTTTATGTGGCGGGGCAAGGATAATAGGTTTAAGCGGGTTAAAGATGGGACTTATTTCTGCCAGTTGATATTGGAAGATAAGGCTGGCAACAGATCGGTTTCACCTAGAGAGACCATAGTGGTTGACACGACACCGCCCGAAGTAAATCTGGTGCTTGCCGCCGAAGATGATAAGGGCATAACTTTGGAGCTGAAAACGACAGATAATAGCAGAATAGGGGACTGGGACTTAATCATCTATGATAGAAAGGGCAATGAGACGGGCAAATTTGATGGCAAAGGAGACATGCCGACCGAGCTAAGTTGCGCGTTAAAGCGTGCTCAGGAAGGCCCAAACCCGGAAAAAGAGGGCTTTTTGGCCTATTCACTCGAAGTTAGCGACGTTGCAGGAAACAGGTTAGAAAGAGAAAAAGAACTTCTAAAACCACCTGAACCAGAGGTATCCGAGGGAGAACCGTCTGAGAAAAAAGAGGTGTGGATCGAGGATTTTTGATATGAGGCTTCGATTCTTATGCAAGGTCAGCTTTTTTTCCTCACTAATCAGCCTCTTCTTAGTTGCCTGCCCCGGATGTTACTCCCTTTCCGGCCCAGATAGTTACCAAAGGACCGGTATTGACAAATCAAAGATCAAGAAAGTGGCGGTTTTCTCTTTCCACAACAACACCCAGGTGGGTGAAGCGAGCAGCATTGTCACCGAGGCGTTTATTGCGGGGCTGTTTGAAAGGAGAGAGTTCAAGGTGGAATTTCCGGGTAATGTAAGAGCCTTTCTTGTCAATGAGCGAATTGTTGTAAGGACAGGCGTCAATCTTCAAACCATAAAACTGATGGCCAAAAGACTGGAGGTAGATGCCGTTGTCTTGGGGGAGGTAGACGAATACATAGGTGTGGATGACAGAAAAAAAGCTGTCGTTCCGTTGGTTTCCATCAGATCCAGGATGGTGGATGGCAGGAACGGCAAGATCTTGTGGATGGCCCACCACAGGAGAACGGGTGATGATTACATAAAAGTTCTCGATTTTGGGAAGGTAAGGTCGGTAGCAGCATTGACCCAAAAGGTTGTCGGCGAAATGATCGAGACTATGCCGTGAGGGGGAAGAGTGGTCAGAGGTCAGTAGTCAATCGATAAGGATTATGACAGAGATCGTCGAATAGTTGAGTGGTTGAATGGTTTCACCGTATTAGAGCTGCGAACATACAAAGTGTCCAATTTTTAGGCAAACGATATGAATTCAAATAATAATAACGACTTAACCACTCAACTACTCTACCACTTAACGAGGTCTGTATGATGAGAAAATTATCAGTATTTGCCTTGATGGCATTCTTTTTGCTTGCCACAGCAGATCATGATGCCCTTTATTGTGCTTCTGAGCGCACGATGGTTCTTGCGGAAGTAAATGGCGAAACAATAGATGAAACAGCGATTCAGGACAGAATCAAGGCCATTCACAGATATAAGCCCCTGATCCAAGCTGAAGGGGGGGCGGGCAGCATCAAGATATTGGACCTTCTTGAAGAGATGATCGACGAGGCTCTGATAATCCAGGACGCGTACAGGGTCGAACTCGACAGGCATCCTGATTTTGAAAAAAAGCTCCAGGCGTCCATAAAAAATCAATCTGTTATCAGATTGAGAAAAGAAGAGGTGCTCGACAAAATCGATATAGGTGAGGAAGATCTACTTGACTATTTCAAAAAACATTACGAGAAAGACGGGTCTGCCCCAGAGGGGGAATTCGAGAAAAGGAAAAGGCGAATCACGAAAAAACTGAAAAAGGAAAAAGAGAAAGAGTTGTCTAAAAACTTTGTTGCAATGTTAAGAAAACAAGCGGATATCCAGATTGACAAAGAACTGTTTGATTTGCTCGACCCTGAAAAGGATTATGCTGGTAAAAAGTCAGTCGCGGCACGAGTCAATGGCCAGCCAATCCCGCTTGATGACATGGTGCACGACATGAAACGGGCATTTCAAAAAAGGGCCAGGATGTTTAGCAGGTTAAAGACTAATAGCGAGCAAGAAAAGATGCGCGAAGAGCTAAAGCAACAGTCGTTGGATGGGCTGATCACTTATGAGCTGGTCGAGCAGGAGGCATTAAGGCGCAATTACACGAAGGACCCGGCATTCATGGACATTATTACAAGGCGTAAAGAGGGTCTGCTTATTAACGAATTTAAGGAAAAAATTATCTATCCCCTTGCCATTCCAGCAAAAAAAGAGTTGACAAAGTACTATGAAGAAAATATAGACGACTTCAGAAAGGGTTATGAGGTATGGTTTAGAGAGATGACCTTTCAGGCTCGGGAAGATGCTGAGAAGGCCCTGAAGGAATTAAAGGAGGGAGCCAACTTTGAATACCTGGCTGCCCAGGTGTCAGAAAGGTGGACACCAAAGGGCGCGCGCGTATGGGTTAGCGCTGATGGGTTTCCTCTTGGAATTAGAAACGAGCTAAATCGGCTGGAGGTCGGGCAGATAAGCGATGTCTTTGCGGATGGCAGGCTATACAAGATCATAAAACTGAAGGGAAAAAGAGGGGGGAAGCCTGAGGAATTTTCCCGCGTGGCCCGGAGATTAAAGGGAATTGTCGGACAGCAAAAATTCAACATCGTGCTTTCCGATTATTTGGCAAAATTGCGTAAAGAATCCAACATAAAGATCAATAAAAAGGCCCTGAAAAGGATTGAAGAAAAGTACAGGACCGATTGACCATTTTTCCACTCGACTAAACAAATGTACGGCGGGCATTTCCCGCCACACTGCTGCAAATCAAAATATGAGACCAATAAAACCGCTATGTTATTTCGTGTTGCTTGTCGGCATCATGCTCATCGGCACCACTTCCTGTCAGAAAAAGATCGGACGGCTTGTCAAAAAGAAGTGTATTGACTGTCACCAGGAAGAGGCCAAACAATTTAAAGCGGCAAAGGTCGTGCATTCCCCTGTTGCCAAGGATGGGTGTGAATCGTGTCACAGGCCTCACGGGGTGATCGGCGGTGTGTATTTAAGGGTCAGCGAAAAGGAGCTTTGCTATACCTGTCACAAGGATAGCAAAGCCATGCTTGACAAAAAGCATGTCCATGGACCGGTAAAAGAGGAAAAATGTGTCAACTGCCACAATCCCCATTCATCCATGAACAAAGACCTGCTAAAAGGAAAGGGGGATGAGCTGTGTTTTATCTGCCATAAAGAGGATGTTTATACCAGAAAAAAGGCACATGCCCCTTTGTCTACGAAGGGATGTTTGGTTTGCCATGATGCCCATGCCTCTGATTATGAGCAATGCCTGTTTGACACAAAAAACAATGTATGCGCAAAGTGTCATGATTTTCAGAAATCTACGTTTATCACAGGCCACGCGGGCTATAAGGTCGGAGAGAGCCGCTGCGTATCGTGTCATACGTCACATTCATCTTCCAATCCCAAATTGCTGCACGAATTCATTCATATGCCGCTTGACAAAAACGAGTGCAGCGCCTGCCACCACCATCCGGGATCAGCCGAGCCCTTGAAGGTTGAAGAAAAAGGGGCAAAGCTCTGCTACGGGTGCCACACGGAAAACCAGACGGCTTTTACAAAGGCCCATGTCCATGCCCCCGTCAAAGAAGGCAACTGCCTGTCATGCCACAGCCCCCATGCCACGGACAACAAATATGTAACCCTTCTGCCTGATGGAAAGCTCTGCTATTCGTGCCATAAAGAGACAGAGGAATCGTTCAAGAAGAGGCATGTGCACAAGCCGATAATAGAGAACAATTGTACTGCCTGCCATAATCCCCATGCATCAAAGAACGAATATGAACTGAAAGACTCTGGCAAAACGTTATGCTTCAGGTGTCACAGGAAAGATGATTTTACCCGTTCAAATATTCACGAGCCTATTAAGAAAGGAAACTGTGTTGTCTGCCATAACCCCCATGCATCGGACAACAAATTTGAACTTCAGCTGGTTGAAATCGAGCAGTGTTACACCTGCCACCAGAAGGAGCGAATGCTCTTTGATCGGGTAAATGTCCACACCCCAATAAGGATCGGAAGGTGTGTCGTTTGCCACAGTCCCCATTCGAATGACAGGGGGAAACGGTTGATTCAAGCAAAAAAGAAACTCTGCTTTAACTGCCATCAAGGGATGCTGGATGAGGTCAAGGGTGGAACTATCCATCCCTCTTTTGCAAAAGGTGAGTGCCTAAGATGCCACAACGAACACGCCAGTGACAATGACTTTCAACTGATCGAAAGGGGAGAAGAGAATTGTTACCGGTGTCATGCCAGGATTCAAGCCGCTTCTAAAACGAATAAATACAACCACGCCCCGCTTGAACAAGGAGAATGCACTGTCTGTCATAATCCCCATGGGAGCAGGATAAAGGGGCAATTGAACCGACCCCTGGGGGGCCTTTGCCTGTCCTGTCATACAGACCTAAGGGTTCATATTGAAAAAGATAAACATAAGCATAGTCCTGCAAAGGAAGGGGCCTGTCTGAAATGCCATGGGCCCCACTATACAAATATCCAAGGGCTGCTTACGGCTGAAAGGGCCAGGTTGTGCGAAACTTGTCACAATCTCGAAGCTTCAGCTATGGCGAATTCCCACAGTAGAATCACGATATCGGACTCTGATTGTATCGGTTGTCATGAATCACACACCTCGGAAAACAAGGGCTTGTTGCACAAGATCTTGCATCGCCCGTTTGCCGACGGGGACTGCACAGCGTGTCATGAGTGATCGGTCATTGGTGGTCATTTGGATATAAGATGCAAAAGACTATAGTTGTGATTTCGAAAAAGATTTATTGGGCCTTTTTTATATTTATTTGTGTCTCCATAAGCGCTCTGCTGGCGGCGGATCAAACATATGCCGAAAGTACGCGGGTCAGCCTAAAAAAATGCCTGAAGTGCCATACTGATTTAGAACGGGAAATCGCCTCCAGGGGTGCCCATGCGCCTTTTAAGAAACTTGAATGTTCAACCTGCCACAATCCTCACACCTCAAATTACCAACACCTGGTCAAAGAGCATATTGGCAAACTGTGCAAAAGCTGTCACAAAGGCAAGAAGGGGGCTTTTGACAAAAAGTACGGTCACTCCCCATTTGAGGAAGGGGCGTGTCTGAAATGCCACAACGCTCATTCATCTAAGAACCGGAAACTATTAATCGCCGAAAGGGGGGAACTCTGTTTTAGCTGCCACGCCAGGAAAGAGATCATTTCAAAGAAACACAAGCATAAGCCCGTGAAGAAAGGTGACTGCTTGACCTGCCACAGCCCCCACACGTCTGATCATGAAGCCATGCTGAAGAGGAACGTTACACAAGCATGTGTTTCTTGCCATTCAAAAAGAATTAGAAGTAAAGAGGCGAAAAAATCGCACAGTTATTATCCTGTCCAGGATGCGAAGTGCACGTCCTGCCATAATCCCCACGCGTCAAACCAGAGGAATTTGATCAAGGAAAGTTCGCATAAGCCATTTGCCCGGAAGAAATGTACTCAATGTCATAATTCGGCCCAGTCAAGAGATCCCTTGGGCGTGAAAGCCGAAGGGATGTCGGTCTGTACTGCCTGCCACCAGTCGATTAAGGAGGACTTCAGAAAGGTCAACACCCATGTGGGGCCAGGCGTTTTTTGCACAAATTGCCATAGCCCGCATAGCTCAGACGAAGCCCACATGATAAAGGCAAAAGAGGCAAAAACATGCGCCACCTGTCATGAGGATACAGCAGACCTTTTAAGAGACAAAAAGTATAAGCACAAACACCCGTCGGTTAAAGAAGGAAAATGCGGCGACTGTCATCGTCCCCACGGCTCGAACTTCAGGCTATTTTTCGGCGCGGATGAAATCACTACCTGTACTAGTGATGATTGCCACAAAAGACATGCTTCTTTCACCCATCCTATAGGAAAAGGCGCTATTGATCCGAGATCCAAAGCGGAGATTACGTGTATCACATGCCACAACCTGATGGGAAGCCGTCACGACTTTTCGTTGAGATTTGATCGGAAAAAGGAGTTGTGTATTCAGTGCCATAAGGGGTATTAATTTATCATTTGTCATTGGTCATCTGTCATGTAGAACCCGGCGTAACCGTTCACGGGTTCAGAGGTTCAGGGTTCAAGGGTTCACCGAAACCCTGAACCGCTCATTCGTAGAATTTGGGAGATAGATACCAACACAAATAACTTGTTGCTATCATTACTAAAAGCATCTTTACACCACGCGTTTCAAAATAATGACGGTCCAATTACACATGGCCAATGATAAATGTTCCGGGGTTATTATGTCCAAAAAGATCCATCTTGTTACTCTATTTTTGATCTTCTTCCTGATCGTACCGGCAACCGCACTTTGCGCGAGAAAAGGGAGAATTAAACACCTCACATCGATTACTAGAAATGCGGAAACAGGCCGTTTGGGTTTACTAAGCGGCATCTTTTTTGATGAAAACAGGAAGAGATTATATCTAACCGATACCACAAACAAGCGGATACTCGCCTTTGATGTTGACCTGAAGTTTGTGTCTCAATTCAATGCGGCCGGAGCCCTGGAGGCCCCAACCTGCTTGGTAAGAAACAGCAAAGGGCAGTTTTTTGTTGTCGAGCCAACAAAAGGGAGTGTTCTCTTTGTTGATATTAAACAAAGGTCTGTCAAGCCAATTGACTTTTCTGCCGTTCCGGAAGCCGACCCCATTTATGCCGGCAACATGGCCTTAGATTCGGCAGATAATCTATACATCATTGATAAAGCCAAGCAGAGGATTCTTATCTTTGATGAAGATCTACGGTTTGACAGGCAAGTCCTTGTCAAAGAGGGCAAAGGCCTCAGCGATGTGAAGGTGGGCTCAAAAGGTAATATCTATACCTTAGATACGATAGACGGGTCTGTTCGTGTTTTTGACAACCAGGGAAAGCTCCTCCTAACATTCGGAAAAAAGGGTAGAGACAAAGGGGAATTCGATTTCCCGGTGAGTCTCGCCGTATGCCGGAAAGGCTTGATCTATGTGGTCGATCAACACAAGCATAAGGTCCTGGCTTTCAACAGAAGAGGTGAATTTCTGCTAGAATTTTCGCAATTAGGCTGGAGAGAAGGGCGCCTTCACTATCCCTCCTATATATATGTAAACAAGGCCGGTAGAATCTTTATTCTCGACAGAGGTAACAGCCGTGTCAGTATTTTTGAGTAGTAGTCTATGCTGGCGGCACCCACCTTTTTCTTGAAGCATCATAGCACCAACTGTTCACAAGGGCTGTTCTGGAACGGAACCTGGGGCTTTCAGCCCAGTTGAGGAGTTCTGCGTGGGCCTCGTTGATTTCGATGAATTTGTTGCTCGTATCCCCCCTGTCAGGATGATGGAGCTTTGCCTTCCTTCTATAGGCCGATTTGACACACTGTACGGCATCTGCCGCCAGGATTTGTTTTTTGGTCAGCTCAAGCACTTTTAGCGCATTCTTCTCTTTGTGGTTCAACTGAGGCGTTTTCTTTGAAATAGGCTTAACAGTACTCACAGGAATATCCCTTCGAGACGTTCTGTCCAACAAATACTGAGATGCCCACCATCTTGAGGAAGTCTCTTCCTCCATTTCGTACCACTCGCGGCCTGCCTGCTCGATCATGTCTAACAGGTCATCGGCAACTTTCTTCTGTTTGCTCCTCCTCCACATGAATCTCGATATCTGACTTGACCCCACGGGGAGTATATCAAGGATCAGGGTGTCTTCGGTGTAGGAGAATGCAGCATAACGTGCCCGCAAGGTTTGCACCAACCCCGTGGCAATATACAGCGCAAACTCAAGCCTTTTCTTACACTTGTCGCTACAATAGCGCCGCCTTCCCCTTGGAAGCTCGTTTTCCCCACAGGCAAGACAAAGGCCCCTTTTTCTATTTATACACTTCAAGGCCTTAGACCGTTGTTTCGTGATATATGCGCTCTTAAGCCTCATGGAAACCCTGTTGGCGTATTATGTTTCACAAAACAAAAAACCTCCACCGAACCGGAAGAAGCCCTATATTCTGTGTCCAGTGGAGGCTCTTTGAGCAAGGAAAACCGTTGCAGGCACTCCTTGCCTCTATTTTTTTTTATCAAAATTGGGACACATGGTCAATAGTAAAGTTTAAACGGATCAAGCGGTCTACAGCGGACTTGCCTTGAAAAAACACCCATTTCATAAGGTCCGGGATTGTAATATTCGTGATCTATGGTATATTGAACTTGATCATTAAATTGATAGTCTGGTAATTTCCTTTTTCTAAGCGGCAAAGCCGTGATTTTACAATCAGTTATGGAGGGCTCATGACAAAACTGGTAAGACGACACAAGGCAATACTTGGAGTGTTGTTGTTTCTCTCCGCCGTCCTTTGGGTAGGAATCAGCGGGTTTCATCAAGGTCTGTTAGCTGGTACGGACAAAACCTACGAAGAACTTAAAGTGTTCAGTGACGTTCTCGACATCATAGAAAAGAACTATGTTGATCCTGTCGACTCCAAGAATCTCATCCGCGGTGCGATCCGTGGCATGATAAGCTCTATTGATCCCCATTCCGCGTTTCTATTGCCCGAAGCATACAAGGACCTTCAAATAGAGACCACGGGTCACTTCAGCGGCATTGGCATTGTTATTACCATGCAAGACAAGATAATCACCGTTATCTCTCCGATTGAGGGAACACCAGCCTACAAGGCCGGAATAAAGGCTGGAGATCAAATCATCAAGGTGGACGGAGAAGAAACCAAGACTTTGATGTTGTGGGAAGCGGTCAAGAAGATGCGTGGTAAAAAAGGCACCTCTGTGGTTATTACTATCAGGCGAAAAGGACTATCTGAGCTAATTGATTTCACCATTGTGAGGGACATCATTCCGCTGGAGAGCGTGCGGTCTCATCTGCTCAAACCTGACTACGGCTACATTCGGATTACAAACTTCAGGGAGAATACCGCTGATGATGTCAAAAGGGCCTTAAGGAAGCTGGAAGCGGGCAAAACACCATTGAAAGGATTGATATTGGACCTTCGTGATAACCCGGGAGGGCTTCTCGATCAAGCGATTAAGGTCGCAGATATCTTTCTGGACAAAGGGCGAATCGTTTCAATCAAGGGAAGACTGAAGACCCATTCAAAAGGCTATGCGGCCCATCGTGACAAGGATAAACATCCGCATCCAATGGTGCTCCTAATCAATGAGGGGAGTGCAAGCGCATCAGAGATCGTTGCGGGGGCATTGCAGGATCATGGTCGCGCTCTGGTGCTGGGCACTACCTCGTTCGGAAAAGGGTCGGTTCAAACTGTTGAGCCATTGCGAGATGGTTCAGGCTTGAAACTAACCATAGCACGGTATTACACGCCTAAGGGCGAGGCAATACAGGCCCGGGGGATTGTCCCGGATGTTTTGGTCGAGGAAAGATATGTTTCCGGAAGTGAAGGCAAAAAGCATCCTCACATGAAGGAAAAGGACTTGAAAAACCATATCTTACCTGAGCCAAAGAAGGGGCTGTCCGATGAAATGAAGGAGAAAATTCTAGAAATAAGAGGTGTGAAGGTGCCCGGTGAAAAGGCTTCAGATGAGGTAAAGCGTCTCCTTACAGAGGATAATCAGGTTCGAAGAGCCCTTGATATTCTTACAAGCTGGCAAATATTTTCAAAGATGTCCCATTAACCCAATAACTCAGGAGAATCTGTGTAATCTGCGTAATCTGTGGATTAAACCCATACCATGTCGAGTCGGACAAGGACCACAAGCAAGAAGGGGCGCACCAGGGCCAAGAAAACCTCTCAAAACAAAACCACCAGGGTTGGACTTGTCATACTTGGCCTGCTTTTTGTGGGAATCCTGGGCTATGCTCTGTATCGGTTATTCACCTCAAGACCCACCCACCCACCTTTATTGCCGATCTTTGAGACCTATCCTTCAGAAGGTGTGGAAACCCAAATCAAACAGATAGATCGGTGCATCTATGACGCCCTGTTGGCCCTAAATATTCCTGCTGGAGATGTGACATTCCAAACAGTCGAACCAAAGAGACACAGGGAGGAAGTATGGACTTTTTCAGAACTGGAGATACGTTTTCCAACAACTCTCGCTCACAGCAATATTAAGGAAGCTTTTCTAACTCGGCTCTCTGAACGTATCCCAAAGAAATCACTACGATTTACCTCTCGGTCCCAACAAGAGTTAATCCTTGATCTCTCTATCAATGGGCGCCACACCCATCGCATTCTCTTTGTTAAACTCATGGAAAAGAAGCTTGCTGCACCTCTCCCTTTAAGCCTTCCTAAGGTCGCGATCATCATTGATGACTTAGGATACGACGAAAAACTCGCTTCAAAGTTTCTGCTTCTCGATGGTGTAATGTCATTTTCCGTGCTTCCACACAGTCCATTTCAAAAAAGCATCGCCGCAACTATCCACCACAGCGGTCGAGATGTCCTTCTCCATCTTCCTATGGAACCCATAGAGTATCCCGATGTCGATCCGGGAGCCGGGGCACTCCTTTCGTCAATGGCACCCGACGATCTCTTAGATCAACTTCGAAAAGACCTGGATGCAGTCCCTCTTGCCATAGGCGTAAACAACCATATGGGTTCCAGACTCACCCAGGACCCAGCAAAAATGCGCCAGATATTTACCATCCTGAAGAAAAGGAATCTGTTTTTTGTGGACAGTCTTACCAGCCCTCGGTCTTGTTGCCAGGAAACAGCCCGTCTATTGAAACTGAAATTTGCACAAAGACACGTGTTTTTGGACCACGTTCAGGACACAAACGCAATCCGCTTCCAGATAAAAAAACTTATCAGTATAGCCAGAAAAAAGGGCAGGGCGATTGGAATCGGGCACCCCTATCCTGCCACATGGGAAGTGCTTAGGGAGGAGCTACCAAATATCAAGAACCAGGTAGGCCTTGTCAGGATTTCTGAACTTTTGGAATAGCAAACTATTACCATCTTCAAAACCCGGCCTTGTCCGCAACGGCATCTATCAGTTTTCTGAAAGAGACTGAGAAGGCATCTACACCTTCCTGCTGAATCTCATCACATATCTTATTCAGGTCAATCCCTTCCTGCTGCAACAGATCCAGATCTTTTCTTACTTTATCCAGATCTTCTTCGATGGTCAATCTGGGGGTACCATGATCCAAAAATGCCTCAAGCGTACTGTGTGGAAGGGTGTTGATGGTGTTCTTACCTATCAGTTCATCCACATATTTGAGGTCACTATACGCAGGGTTTTTTGTACTTGTGCTCCCCCAAAGCACCCGCTGTACACGCGCTCCATTTGACGCCAGACCGCCAAAGGCTCCACTATGAAATAACTCTTTGAATCTTTGATAAATCATCCTGGCGTTTGCCACAGCAATTTTACCTTTAAGGCTATCTATCTTAAGGTCCTCAAGTATCTCATCAATTTTAGTATCTACCCTGCTGACAAACACACTTGCAACCGAACAAACCTTCTCCACAGAATTACCGTCCCGAAGTCTCTCTTTTAGGCCATCTATGTAAGCCATAGAGCTTACTTCATAGTGCCTTAAGGAAAACAGAAGAGTAACATTGACATTGATACCATCTCGAGTAAGGACCTTTATGGCCTCGTAACCTTCCTTGGTGCCGGGGACCTTGATCATAAGATTAGGCCTTGCCACATCCTGATGGATTCTCCTGGCATGGTCAATGGTCCTCTCCGGATCATAAGCGTAATCAGGATCCACCTCAAGACTTACATAGCCGTCCCGCCCATCCGTCGCTTCATAGGTATCGTACAGCAGGTCTGCAGCGGACTGAATGTCCTGTATAGTTATCAAGTGACAGATCTCATCAGGCGACTTACCCACCTCAGCCAGTTCTCGTATCAGAGAGTCATATACCGAAGATCCATTCACCGCTTTTTCAAAAATACTCGGGTTGGAAGTGACCCCTGTAATCCCCAAACCAAAGAGCTTCTCAAGGTCGCCGTTCTGTATTAATCTCCGATCTATGTTATCATACCATGGGCTCTGCCCGACCGCCAATAAGGTCTTTAAATTATTATCAGTAGCCATATTTACCCCCTCAAGATGTCCTATCAAACTTGGTTCTATTGCGTCCACACATTAAAAGCATGGTATACAGCTCAAGAAAAACATTTTGGGGTTCAAAACTAGGATAGACGAAATCAAACATGGCACATTAAGCTATCAGGCACAAGGCGCAAGGCTTAAGGCAGAAGACCTTGTGCCCTGAGCCTTGCGCCTTATGCCCGTGGTCGATCGCAACAAAGAACGCAAAGGCAAGAGGGTGCTATACTCCAAAAACTTCATCTTAAAAATTATAAATGCTTATTGACTTAGCTGCCAAAGATGTATATAGCCCCCGCAAAGGGGGTAAGCTATGCCCAGCCGTTATAGGGAGCGAAGCTTGCTGGACTTTCAAAAGAGCTTTGC